>NZ_JASEYI010000007.1:0-201209 GCF_035064085.1 Enterobacter sp. R-1.6.2 | reverse complement strand
GCGGAATTGGTAGACGCGCTAGCTTCAGGTGTTAGTGTCCTTTGGATGTGGGGGTTCGAGTCCCCCCCCTCGCACCAATTATCTTACGTCCCTTCTGAAGTTCCCCTTGTTTTTCCCTGTTATTTCAAACTCATCAGTATCACCAGAATTCCACTGACCAGTGCTACGCATGATGGCAGTAAAACAAAGTGGCGCAGCTGCTTATGCCAGATCATGCCTGACGTGACTAACAGTCCTGACACAATGATCGCTTTCCAGGTATCAAGGGAGAGATCGGCAAACATCAACCCGCCGAGAATGGCTCCCGGTAGCAATACCCCCCAACCACTGCCAAGCGCCCTGTTCAACATGATCTGCCCTCTCACAACGATAATGATAACCAATATCATATGACATGCATTATCATTTGTCAGCTGAATGAATCAAAATCCATCGACCTTTACCTTTCCCGTAATGACAGGAATTGCCTAAGGTGATAAATTGCACACCTGTTAACAACATCTAAAGATTTTCTGATAATTACTTTTTGAGTTTTTTGCATGTTTTATTGCGAAACGGCACCTACTTATTTGTTTTAATTAAATTTTAATAAAAACGCACGACTATGACATCACAATCCTGGCGGTCTTTGGTTCACAGAAAATATCAATTGTCGTTACGTTTATTTTTATTTCTGAACGCAACCTCGGCAGTGTTCTCGGTAACAAATCCGCTCAATTCTGTACGCCTGTTATCTGCCCCACTTATTGCTATTTTCTCCATCAGCACCGGCCTGTTCGTCTGGCACTGGAGAAAGCGCGCGCGGAAGATAAATATTCCCGTTGTTTCAGGGATCTTCGGTATTTTGTGGGCCTGGCAAATTGAGTCTAAATTCGCCTTAATTACCCACGACCACGCGACGTATTTGTTAATCGCTCTATTAACGGTACTTTTTATCGGAACGCTGGCATTCGCGAGTAATATCAAAGCATTTACGCTGCACTCATTGCCCACCTTTATTGTCTGCCTGTGGCTAAGCGATCACGATATATGGCTGAGAATGACCTATTCTTTCGCACTTCCTGTGGTGGCAATTGCTATTCATAACATTTTGCAAACGCGTAACGACCGTTTCGCTCAGGAATTGCTCTCGCGCCTGTTGGAAGAGCGAGAAACCCTTACCGATCTCAGCATGATGGACCCGCTTACCGGGCTCTATAATCGTCGCGGTCTGCAAAGCCGTCTGGAGAACCTGCCGACGGTAGAAAATGGCGAGCACTTTGTCCTGCTGATGGATATCGATCACTTCAAAGCCTATAACGATCACTATGGCCATATGATGGGCGACCAGGCGCTGAAGCGCGTCTCTGCGGCAATTCGCGACGCCGTGCGTTCTCGCGATATTGTGGCGCGTTTTGGCGGAGAAGAGTTTATGGTGCTGCTGACCAATATTTCTCTCGAACATGCCCGCCAGACGGCCGAGCGGATCCGTCAGAAAGTCTACGATTTGAAAATCCCGCATCTGTTTAACGAGAGTGTCGCGACAAACGTCACCATCAGCATTGGTATTGCCATTTTCGAGGATGAAGACGTGGAAGGCGCGCTGGAAAAAGCGGACAAAGCCCTCTACGAAGCAAAGCATATGGGGCGCAATAACATTCTGTTAAGTGAAGAGCTGCAGACGGCATAAACATCACGGCGGTGTCTTAAAGACAAAAGTCTTGCCATTGATATGAGCAATAGTTAGGATTGGCAATCATTATCATTTAGATTTCTATCTATACTATGGCTACGCATACCGCACACATCGTCGAGCCCCTCCTCTGGCGAGCGCCCCTCACCAGCGGGAATGCTTCGCTTGCGGATGCCATACGGGATAAGATTGCGGAGACGCGCGCCCACCTGCTGGATTTTATCCGCCTTGATGAAGCGCACCCGAACCACGCCATGACGCTCTCAGAGTGGCGTCAACCGACAAAACTGCAGTCGCTGTTGGCCACCTATTCCGACCATATCTATCGCAATCAGCCCACTCTTACGCGGGAAAATAAACCACTGCTCTCTCTTTGGGCGCAATGGTATATCGGGTTGATGGTGCCTCCCCTCATGCTGGCGCTGTTAACCCAGAAGAGCATGCTGGAACTCTCGCCGGATAATTTCCACGTCGAGTTTCACGAAACCGGGCGCGCAGCCTGTTTCTGGATTGATCTGCACGAAGACCAGAACGCGGAACGCCTGACGGCTCAGGAACGCATGGAGCAGCTTATCACCCAGGCCCTGATCCCGGTCGTGGACGCGCTTGAAGCGACGGGAGAGATTAACGCGAAGCTTATCTGGAGCAATACGGGCTATTTAATCCACTGGTATTTAACGGAAATGAAGCCTCTGCTTGGTGATGAGAACGTTGATGCCCTGCGTCAGTCCTGTTTCTTTGCAAAACAGCTTTCCGATGGCCGTGACAACCCGTTATTCCGTACCGTCGTGCTCCGTGATGGACTTCTGGTTCGCCGCACCTGCTGCCAGCGCTATCGCCTGCCGGACGTTAAGCAGTGCGGGGACTGCACGCTGAAATAATCGGCCACGGCCTGATGCCCTCATCCTGCCCCTCTCCCTCAGGGAGAGGGAACAAACACTAAAAACGGCAACCTGAGTTGCCGTTTTGCTTTAACCTAAGCCACCTGCTGATTGTCCTCTTCCGCGTTACGCTGTGCTTCTTCCGCTTCCTGCTCCAGCAGCTGTTTCTCGTACACTTTGAAGAACGGGAAGTAGATGATTGCCGATACGCAGGCCAGAACCACAACCAGAATAGCCGCGCGGAAATCCCAGCCCAGAGCCCACGCTGCGCCTATTGGCGCCGGTGCCGTCCAGGGAACCACTGAGATGACGCGGCCAATCAGGTCAAACGTCATCGCCGCCCAGGCCAGCACGGCATTTACCATCGGTGCCAGCAGGAACGGAATAAAGAACACCGGGTTCATCACGATTGGCGTACCGAAGATAACGGGTTCATTGATGTTGAAGAAGCTGGGTACCACGCTCAAACGCCCGATAGAGCGTAAATGCGCTGAACGGCTACGCAGATAGCAAATGACCAGCCCCATCGTGGCGCCCGACCCGCCAATCACGATAAAGAACGTCCAGAACGCCTCCATAAAAATATGCGGCAGAGGCTGACTGGCGGCCAGCGCGGTCTGGTTCGCACCCAGGTTAGTCAGCCAGAACATCTGCAGCATCCCGGAGACGATGGCGGCTCCGTGGATCCCGGCGAACCACAGCAGATGACCAATCAACACGGCCAGCAGGATCGCAGGCAGGGAATCCGCTGCGGAAACCAGAGGTTTAAAGACCGACATAATGGCCTGCGGGATCAGCATGCCGAACTGAGACTGAATGAGCAGGCTCAAAGGATAAAGCGTCAACACCACTACCAGCACCGGGATGAGCAGATCAAAAGAGTTTTTGATCATCGGAGGAACCTGGTCCGGCAGGCGAATACCGATGTTATGGGCCTTGAGGAAACGCATCATCTCAACGCAGTAGATCGCCACCAGAATCGCGGTAAAAATGCCCGTCCCACCCAGGCTATCGACAGGCAGCGTGCCTTTGGTTTTCGGTGCCGCGACCAGCAGAAACGCCATCAGCGACAGCATGGCGCACATAAACGGGTCTAACTGGTGTGATTTGACATAATGTTTGCCAAGGTTATAGGCGATGGCCGCACAGATATAGATGGACATAATGCCCATCGTCATATCAAACGGCGTCAGGATCTGGCCTTCAAACTGCTTCGCCATATCCAGCCAGGCTCGGGCGAAACCCCAGGTGGTATCCGGCGAAAACGGCGGGTATGCGAACACTAACAGAAACGAACCCACAATCATAAATGGCATCGCAGAGATAAACCCATCACGGATAGCCATGACATGACGCTGGGAAGAGATCCGCCCGGCAATGGGGCTCACGTAATTTTCAACAAAACGGAATATCAGGTTAAACGCAGCATGGTTGGCAGACATGGCAGATCTCCTGTCAGACGTTTGTTACGGGCACATTTGCGCCGCACGTTGTTCCATAAATCACCTTCACAACCTTGCTGGCTTGTGGACCAGTGGTACTGCTCAGACGGAATGGTTTCATAATTTGCTCTTATTATTGGATACAGGGGACGTTACGTACTCAGTATTAATCGACGCATCACGCTCTGCAACCGGTTACTGTAACCGGTTTCCGTGATTGTGAAGAGGATCCAGAAATCAGCCGTTCGGGATATTTGTTACTGAAGAGATATTTACAGAGCATAAATTCTTATGACAGATTACGCAGGATATTTGTCAGGAGGAAACAATGAGTTTGCAGTCTGTACAGCAGTTTTTTGCCGACAACGCGCCGGATATAGACGTCATTGAACTTAGTCAGAGTACCGCTACCGTTGCGTTGGCTGCTGCCGCCCATCGTGTTGAACCGGGGCAAATCGCCAAGACCTTGTCATTAAAGGTGAAAAATGAGGTGATACTGGTGGTGGCGAAAGGCGATGCGCGCCTGGATAACAAAAAGCTGAAAGATACGTTTGGTGCAAAAGCGCGCATGCTCAGCAGTGATGAAGTGGTGACCATCACAGGTCACCCCGTTGGCGGCGTGTGCCCGTTCGGCCTTGAAAACCCGCTCGCGGTTTACTGCGATATCTCATTAAAGCAGTACGCCGAAGTTCTGCCCGCAGCAGGCGCAATTCACAGTGCCGTGCGTATTTCACCTGACAGAATGGCAGAGCTGACTTCCGCAAAATGGGTTGATGTTTGCATCTGATTGATGCGCCAGAGCCTGTCTGGCGCGCAACAGACAGGTTATAAAAAAGTCGGCTTGCTGAGTATCGAACTTCGCGGTTCTCTTGCCGAAAGGTGGGTAATAATATCCGCCGCATCGAGCAGCCCTACGTCAGAGTTCACCCCCAGCTTGACCATCGCATTAAACTTATGCGCCCGGATGGTCTTAATATTGCGTTCAAGCTGTGCCGCGATTTGAGGAATGGAATAGCCGCAAGACATATAACGCAATATTGCCCGTTCCGTTGGGCTTAACATTCTGCTTTGACTCTGGTACCAGTGATTCATCATATTGTCATTGATGCGCAGGGTTTCGCTCAGCAACACCATGAGTTCCTTCTGCAGGAGCTCAAGCTTCAGCGATTTACTGACCACACCGTGAAGGCGTGACGGGGAAAGATGGCTAATCAATCTTGCTTCCATCTCATCAGCGACTAGGATAATGCGCTGGATGTGGCCATGCGTAAAGGCAAAATCCCGCAGGTGCGCCAGGCAGCTACGACGGTCGTCTCGTGCATCGGAATATGAATAGATCAGCGAGAAAAAATTGACGTGCTGAAGTGCTTTCTGAAAGCTGTCAAATTCACTAAACAGATGCAGTTGATAATGATTCAGGCCGGGCATCGCAAAAAGATGCTGCAGCCCAACAGCACTCATCGTGCAATTTTCGACGATGGCGATATGTCTTGTTGAATCGGTTTTTTCCATTCCTCGAACTCTCCATAGGCTGACATCAAACTCAGCTCTCGCATTCCCTGTGTACTGTTTATCCAGGCGTACATATCGGCATTACTGCGTAATGACAGCCGTCGCATCGCACTGTTTTTCTGTGCACTGACGGTTTTATTGCTCTTCTTGAGCAATGTGGCGATTTGGTTAATCCCCCATCCTTTACCTAACAGCCGCAATACTTTGCGTTCGGAGTGCGTAAGGGCAATAATGTTTTCGTCTTCATCCCCCGTACTTTGAAGTTCAGGGGCTAACAACGTCTGGCTTACCCGCTCTGCGCGTTCGCTACCTGCCCGAATAGCGTTCACCAGGCCTTCAATGGGTTCCATATCAGAAAGCAGCGTACTTTCCGGGCGCACAAGTAGCTCAACGGCAATAGGGTTAAGCGGCCGCGAAACTAAAAAGATCCAGTGAATGTTCCGGTATTGATTCAATAAATTGAAATACTCTTCGAGCGCGCCCCGAGGATTCCAGTATTCGCCTGTAATATCAGCAATGATGACGTCAGCGCGGCGTAGCTGGAGCAGTGTTAACTCCTGCAATGAGCTGCAATAGGTCAATTCAAAATCGGGGAAATGGCGAGTCATTACGCCCCCCAACCCGTTTTGCATGACCGGTATCCGGCTAATGATAACGCTATGCTTACCGTGCAAAGACAACATAGACCCTCCGTGTCCATTCTTCATGTGATGAGTAACGTTAAAGTGCATCAACGTATGAGTATTTTCGTCCCTGAGTGTAAAGCAGGTTAATACAAGCAGAAGATGAGATGTATTCTTAGTTTAAGAAATACCTAAACAGCAGTAATATCTCACAAAGCGAAATTAAATTTAATTGCAGTGTCATTAAAATAACTACAATATAAAATTAGAATAACTAAATATATATAACTTATCTTTCAATAATTATAATTCACCAGAATGATGAATTAATCCCAACCCCTTCCGCACGTAGGGGCTGCAACTGTTTGCATAAACCTTGATCTGGCCCACAGCAAGAGGCACTGCACTTTGTGCTAAAAGTAATCGCTATGGGCCAACCGGCAACTTTCCACCTTCTTCAGGACAATACATGCAGGCAGATCGGTCAACGCAGCGTGCTATCACGCGGCTATGTATTCAGTGCGGTCTTTTTCTGCTCCAGCACGGCGCGGAAAGCGCGCTGGTTGAGGAGCTTTCCACCCGGCTGGGACTGGCGCTGGGTATGGATAGCGTTGAAAGCGCTATTTCATCTAACGCCATCGTGCTGACCACGATCAAAGACGGCCAGTGCCTGACCTCCACCCGCAAAAACCATGATCGCGGCATTAACATGCACGTCGTGACCGAAGTGCAGCACATCGTCATCCTTGCTGAACATAAGCTTCTCGATCTTCGGGAGATTGAAAAACGGTTCAGCCAAATTAAGCCATTGCGTTATCCGCGCTGGCTTGTCGTGGTGATGGTAGGGCTGTCTTGCGCCTGCTTTTGTAAGCTCAATAAAGGCGGCTGGGACGGCGCGATCGTCACCTTTTTCGCCAGCAGTATCGCCATGTATGTTCGCCAGCTGCTGACGCACCGGCAGCTGCATCCGCAAATTAACTTCTGCATTACCGCGTTTGTCGCCACCACGGTTTCCGGCCTGCTGCTGCGCCTGCCGCAGTTTGCCACTACCCCGACGATTGCCATGGCCGCCAGCGTGCTTCTGCTGGTTCCGGGCTTTCCGTTGATTAACGCCGTCGCCGACATGTTTAAAGGACACATCAATACCGGTCTGGCACGCTGGGCTATTGCCAGCCTGCTGACGCTGGCGACCTGCATCGGCGTTGTGATGGCCATGACACTCTGGGGGTTACGCGGATGGGCGTGATAGATTTTCTGCTGGCGCTGGCACAGGACATGCTTCTGGCCGCCATTCCTGCCGTCGGCTTTGCGATGGTGTTTAACGTTCCGCAACGCGCTCTGCGGTGGTGTGCGCTGCTGGGCGCGATTGGTCATGGCTCGCGAATGGTGATGATGACCGCAGGATTTAACATCGAATGGTCGACATTTATGGCCTCCATGCTGGTTGGCAGTATCGGCATTCAGTGGTCGCGCTGGTATCTGGCGCATCCCAAGGTGTTCACCGTCGCCGCCGTGATCCCAATGTTCCCCGGCATATCTGCCTATACGGCGATGATTTCCGCGGTGAAAATCAGCCATTTTGGCTACACCGAGCCTCAGATGATCCTCCTCCTGAGCAACTTTCTTAAGGCCTCGTCCATCGTCGGCGCGCTCTCTATCGGGCTGTCGATCCCCGGGCTGTGGTTGTACCGCAAACGCCCACGCGTTTGATATTTGTGTTATTTCGCTGCCATGGAGATAATCTTTCTGGTCCGTTTGGTGAAAATAAGGAAAGGATGTGGCTAACCCTGGCAGCGAACACCCCGAGCACAGCGAAGAATCCAGCCTGAAAGAGAAAATTTTTCAGAGCGCCATCGCGCTTTTTGCCGAGTATGGATTGAACGGTGCCCGCATGGAGCAGATCGCGGAGAAAGCGGGCACCACCAAACGCATGGTGGTTTATCATTTTAAGAATAAAGAGAATCTCTATCTTCTGGTTCTGGAACATGTTTACACCCAGATTCGCGCCAGTGAAAAAGCGCTAAGCCTGGCAGGAATGCCCCCCGTCGAAGCGCTGGTCAACCTGGTTGAAGCCACCTTTGACTATCATGCCGACCACCCGGACTACATCCGGATTATCTGCATGGAAAACATGCAGCGCGGCCGCTTTATGCAGCAGTCGAGCTATCTTCGCCAGGTCAACCGTAGCGCGCTCGACCTGCTGGAGGGCATCCTGCTCCGGGGCAAAGAAAAGCAGCTCTTCAGCCAGACGGTTGATGCCCGCGATCTTCACCGCCTGATAAGCAGCTTCAGCTTTCATTACGTTGCCAACAGCTACACCTTCACGCTCCTGTTTGAAGACGGGGCGGACGAACAGGCTCAGCGCCAGCACTACCGCAAAATGGCCGTTCAGGTGGCGCTCCGCTACACCTGCCCATAAAATTGCTTGCAATTAAATCGCACACTACCTATATTGATCTCATGAACGCGAAAACGAACGACGCAACCGCTGCGCTCAAGCTGGATAACCAGCTCTGCTTTGCTCTCTATTCGGCAAATCTGGCGCTTAATAAGCTGTACCGGCAACTGCTGGCACCGCTGAACCTGACTTACCCGCAATATCTGGTGATGCTGGTACTGTGGGAGCAGGATGACGTCACGGTGTCGGACATCGGCGAACGCCTGTTTCTGGACTCTGCAACCCTGACGCCGCTGTTAAAACGGCTGGAAAGCGGTGGGTTAATCAACCGCCACCGTTCGCGCAAAGACGAACGTCAGGTCGCCGTCACCCTGAGTGAAGCGGGACGTGAACTTCAGCAGCAGGCATTGGGTATTCCCCATGCGGTGGGTTGCGCAGCGCAGTGTGATACCGACACTTTGCTGGCGCTCAAACAGCAGCTCGAACTTTTGCGACAACAGCTACACCGCGCGTAAAGCTATACTTTACGCGTGATTATCACCCATATATATCGCACGCTATTTAATAGCACACATTAAAGCAAGATGAGGAACCTGCCATGTCTTTAGAAAAAGTAGTGTATACCGCCAAAGCAAAAGCAACCGGTGGCCGTGACGGCCGCGCGACCTCTTCCGATGGCGTACTGGACGTAAAACTGGGCGTGCCAAAAGAGATGGGCGGCATGGGCGGAGAAGTGACGAACCCTGAGCAGCTATTTGCTGCGGGCTACTCTGCCTGCTTCCTGGGCGCGATGAAGTTCGTGGCCGCACGCGACAAATTCACCCTGCCAAAAGATGCCTTTATTGAAGGCGAAGTGGGTATTGGCCCGCTGCCAACCGGTTTTGGTATCGAAGCAAAACTGAACATCCACGTTGAGGGTATGGATCCCGCGGAAGCCAAAAAGCTGGTCGATGCGGCGCACATTGTTTGCCCGTACTCTAACGCGACCCGCGGCAACATCGACGTGACCCTGAATATTATCGCGTGATAAATGCCTGATGGCGCTGCGCTTTTCAGGCCTACGACCGTAGCCCCGGTAAGCGCAGCGCCACCGGGGAAATCCCCTCCTTCCCTTTCCTCTCTCTGTGCTACCATAAGCCCATATCACGCCCGTAGTAATCAGTAGAGTAAGCGTTATGTCTTCCAGAATTCTGACCACCAGCATTGCTGGCATTGATGCCTTTATGCGCGACCCACGCGGTGTGTTGACCCATGCCGAAGGCGGCACGGTTGCGGTTTTTGCCGACAACGCGCCAGCGTTTTACGCAATCACGCCGGAACGTCTGGCACAGCTTCTGGAGATTGAAGCGCAACTGTCACGCCCGGCGAGCGATATCACGCTGGACAACCAGTTCTTTGATGAGCCGGTCAACGTTCCCGTGACCGTTCCGATGGGAAAATTTGCCCTGTACGCGGGCTGGCAGCCGGATGCAGATTTTCAGCGGCAGGCGGCGCTGTGGGGCATCGCGTTAACCCAACCGGCCACCGCCGAAGAGCTCGCCGCGTTTACCGCCTGGTGGCAGGCGGAAGGGAAAGTCTTCACCCACATTCAGTGGCAGCAAAAGCTCGCGCGTCATCTTCAAATTACCCGCGCCGGCAACAACGGCCAGCCCAAACGCGATATCAACGCGTTTTCAGAACCGGATAAACAGATCCCCAGCGGATTCCGAGGTGCGAAATGAAGAACGTCGGCGACCTGATGAAACGTCTGCAAAAAATGATGCCTGCCAACGTGAAGCCCGCTTTCACCACGGGTGAAGAGCTGCTGGCGTGGCAAAAAGAGCAAGGTGAGATCCGCGCCGCCGCGCTCGCCCGGGAAAACCGGGCGATGAAAATGCAGCGCACCTTTAACCGTTCCGGTATCCGTCCCCTGCACCAGAACTGCTCGTTCGATAACTATAAAATCGAGACCAGCGGACAAATGAACGCCCTTGCCGCCGCCCGTCAGTACGTGGATGAATTCGACGGCAATATCGCCAGCTTCATCTTTAGCGGCAAGCCGGGTACCGGAAAAAACCACCTTGCAGCCGCCATCTGCAACGAGCTGCTTCTGCGGGGTAAATCGGTTCTTATCATCACCGTGGCCGATATCATGTCCGCGATGAAAGACACCTTCAGCAACCGCGAAACCAGCGAAGAACAGCTGCTTAACGATCTGAGCAATGTCGATTTACTGGTCATCGACGAGATTGGCGTTCAGACAGAATCCCGCTATGAAAAAGTGATCATCAACCAGATTGTCGACCGTCGCTCCTCGTCCAAACGCCCCACCGGCATGCTGACGAACCACAATATCGACGAGATGACCCGCCTGCTGGGTGAACGCGTCATGGACCGCATGAAGCTGGGTAATAGTCTTTATGTCATCTTCGACTGGGAAAGTTACCGCAGCCGCGTTACCGGCAAAGAGTATTAAGACAGTTCCAGGAATCGCTGCCAGGGCACAGGTATATACTGGAACCCCTTCGGCCCAAAACGGACCTTTTTGAGAGAGCCATGATGAAAAAACAGATTCTAATCAGCACCTTTTTAGGCGCGCTGCTGGTAACCGGCGCAGCGCAAGCGGCGTCCTGGCAGGAGTCCCTGTCAAGCGCGGCAAATGAGCTGACCAAAGAGAGCAGCAGCTCTCAGGGTGGACTCTCCGCCTCTTCCCTCACCAGCCTGCTGGGCAACAGCTCTCAGAGCCTTAGCGCGGGCACGATGAATAACGCGGCGGGGATTCTGGAATATTGCGCGAAGCAAAAGCTGGCCTCAGTGACCGACGCGAAAAACGTGAAAAACCAGGTGCTGGGTAAACTGGGTCTGGATACCCAGGAGCAAAAAGCGGACACCAACTATATGGACGGCATTCAGGGCCTGCTTAACGCGCAAAACGGGCAGCAGCTTAACCTGAGCACCCTCGGCAACTCTTCTCTGGCAAAACAGGTGAAAAGCAAAGCCTGCGATCTGGTGCTGAAACAAGGCGTTAATTTCATCTCCTGATCCACCCCTTTTTCTGCCACAACACGCCGCGTTTAATGCGATAGTCTTGCAACGCGGCGCTAAACGAACGTTTTTCCCACCTGCCACCGTCTCAGCGTCCGTTTGTCAGGATGCGACCTTCTTCATAAAAACGATTTTCTAAACCAAATCCTAACAACAGCACACTTTCGTGACACTAAAATTGCAGCTTAACGACATCGCAATTACATTGTATGACCCAAAAAATAAACAGTTAGCCAGCGAAGCACCTGGCGTCATGAGGATATGCTGTTGTCAGAATTCATGTCTCTTATCCTTTTTCTGGCTTCTGTCGGCGTTTACGCCTGGAAAGCCGGCCGTCACACCTGGTGGTTTATCGCCACGCTGGTGGTACTCGGCATTTTTATTATTTTAAACATTACCTTATACGCCAGCGACTACTTTACCGGTGACGGTATTAACGATGCGGTGCTCTACACGCTAACGAACAGCCTGACGGGCGCGGGTGTGGGCAAGTACATTCTTCCGGGGCTCGGCCTTATCGTCGCGCTGGTGACGATTTTTGGCGCGCTGGCCTGGGTGCTGCGTCGACGTCGCCATCTTCCGCACCATCATGGCTACAGCCTGCTGGCGTTATTCCTGGCGCTGGCCTCCGTCGACGCCAGCCCGGCGTTCCATCAGATCACCGAGCTGGTGAAATCCCAGTCGCGCGACGGCGATCCGGATTTCGCGGCTTACTACAAAGAACCGTCCAAAACGATCGCCAGCCCGAAGCTCAACCTGGTCTACATCTACGGCGAAAGCCTGGAACGCACGTACTTTGATAACGATGCCTTCCCGAACCTGACGCCGGACCTGGGCGCGCTGAAAAACGAAGGGCTCGACTTCAGCCACACCATGCAGCTGCCGGGTACGGACTATACGATTGCCGGGATGGTTGCCTCCCAGTGCGGTATCCCGCTGTTCGCGCCTTTTGAAGGTAACGCCTCAGCCTCGATGTCGACGTTCTTCCCCCAGAATATTTGCCTCGGCGATATCCTGAAAAACTCCGGCTACGAAAACTATTTCGTGCAGGGGGCAAACCTGCGCTTTGCCGGAAAAGACGTGTTCCTGAAATCCCACGGTTTTGACCACCTGTATGGCTCAGAGGAGTTAAAAACGACGGTTGCCGATCCGAGCTACCGCAACGACTGGGGCTTCTATGACGATACGGTACTCGACGAAACCTGGAAGAAATTCGAGGAGCTTTCCCGCGCGGGCAAGCGTTTCTCCCTCTTTGCGCTGACGGTGGACACCCACCATCCGGACGGGTTCGTCTCGCGCAGCTGCAAACGCAAAAGCTATGACGTGGATGGCAAAAACAACACGTCTTTCAGCGCCGTGACCTGCAGCCAGGAGCACATTGCCGCGCTGGTCGAGAAAATCAAAGCCTCGCCCTGGTTTAAAAACACCGTCATCGTCGTTTCGTCTGACCATCTGGCGATGAAAAACAGCGCATGGGATCGGCTCAACAAGCAGGATCGCAGCAACCTGTTCTTCGTCCTGCGCGGCGACCAGCCGCAGCAGGAGGTCATCGCCACCAAACGCAACTCCATGGATAACGGCGCAACCGTGCTGGACATTCTGGGCGGCGACAACTTTATTGGCCTGGGCCGCAGCACACTGTCGGGGCAATCCCTGTCGGAAGTGTTCCTCAACATGAAGGATAAAATCCTCGCCTGGAAGCCAGACATTATCCGCCTGTGGAACTTCCCGAAAGAGATGAAGGACTTTACCGTCGATCGGGATAAAAACACGATTGCCTTCTCGGGCAGCAGCTTCCGTCTACCGCTGCTGGTGCGCGTGTCGGCGGGGCGCGTCGAGCCGCTGCCGGAAAGCGAATATTCCGCGCCGCTGCGCTATCAGCTGGCCGATTTTGCCCCACGCGATAACTTCGTCTGGATCGACAGATGTTACAAGATGGGCCAGCTCTGGTCGCAGCCGCTGGCGCTTTCTACCGACTGGTGCGTCTCTCAGGGTCAGCTCGGCGGGGAGCAAACCGTACAGCACGTGGATAAAGCCCAGTGGAAAGGCAAAACCGCGTTTAACGATACGGTGATTGATACCGCGCGCTATCAGCGTAACGTCGACATGCTGAAAATCAGCGATAACGACATTCGCTACAAAGCGGACAGCTTTATCTTTAACGTGGCCGGCGCGCCCGAGGAAGTGAAGCAGTTTAGCGGCATCTCGCGTCCGGAGTCCTGGGGGCGCTGGTCCAACGCGCAGCTGGGCAATGAGGTGAAAATTGAGTACGCCCATCCCCTGCCGGAACAATTCGACCTGGTGATCACCGCCAGAGCGTATGGCCCCAACGCTAACAAGCCCGTACCGGTTCGCGTGGGCAGCCAGGAGCAGATGCTGACGCTCGGGAACGACGTGAGCACGCACACGCTGCATTTTGAGAACCCATCGCGCAGCAATACCCTGGTGATCGTGCCGCCGGATCCGCAGTCCACCAATGAAGGGAATATTCTCGGCCATTCACCGCGAGAGCTCGGCATTGGCATGGTCGAAATTAAAATTGTGAGTCGCGCAGGCTAATGGTCGACGTTAACATCACCGTCCGCCCCACGCGTCCCGGCGACGTTGCCTCCCTTCCCGCCATTGAACGCGCGGCGGGCGAGCGCTTTCGTGAAAGCCCGGATCTCGCCTGGCTTGCCGACGGCGAGGTCATTTCCGCTGAGCAGCACCTTGAGTATGCCGAACGTGGGCTAAGCTGGCTGGCGCTGGCGAACAGCCAGCCCGTCGGGTTTATCCTCGCCGAGGCCCACCCTTCATCACTGTTTATTGTCGAACTCTCGGTTGATCTGGACTGGCAGGGAAAAGGGATCGGCAGGCAGCTTATCGCCTGCGTGGCAGACCATGCCCGCACGCTGGGGCTGGCGTCGCTGACGTTGACGACGTTCAGGGACGTACCGTGGAACGCGCCGTTCTATGCAAAGCTGGGGTTTGAATACGTAGCTGAACTCACGCCTGAACTGCGTGAAAAACGTGAAGAAGAAGCAGCGCACGGCTTAGCGTATAACTCCCGCTGTGCCATGCGTCTGGCGCTTTGATATCGCCCGGTGGCGCTTCGCTTACCGGGCCTGCAACAACCTTCCGTAGGCCGGGTAAGGCGTAGCCGCCACCCGGCACAACGCACCGGGTTAGAACGTTTCCCAGTTATCGCCTGAATCGGCCGTCGCGGTTTTACGCGCCATCACCGGCGTGGAAACCGCTTTAGCCGCAGCGAATTCGCGCGCTTTCATCTGCTCCTGCTGAATGCGGAACACCGCCACGGCCTGAGTCAGACGGCTCGCCTGCTCTTCCAGTGCGGCCGCCGCTGCGGCAGATTCCTCTACCAGCGAGGCGTTCTGCTGGGTCACGCGATCCATCTCAGCGACCGCCAGACCCACCTGGTCGATACCGCGGCTCTGCTCGTCAGACGCAGAGGCGATTTCACCCATGATGTCCGTTACGCGGGTCACCGCGTTCACGATCTCACCCATGGTTTCACCGGCGCTTTCTACCAGCGTTGAGCCCACTTCCACGCGGCCCACGGAGTCTTCAATCAGGCTCTTGATTTCGCGAGCCGCCTGGGCGCTGCGCTGGGCCAGGTTACGCACTTCACCTGCCACCACCGCAAAACCACGGCCCTGCTCGCCCGCACGCGCCGCTTCTACCGCCGCGTTCAGTGCCAGAATGTTGGTCTGGAAGGCAATGCCGTCGATCACGCTGATAATGTCGGCAATTTTCTGCGAACTGCCCGCGATATCGCGCATAGTCTGGACCACGTTATCCACCACTTTGCCGCCTTTCTGCGCGGTTTCAGAGGCGCTCAGCGCAAGGTGGCTCGCCTGACGGGCGTTTTCGGCGTTCTGCTTAACGGTTGCCGTCAGCTGCTCCATGCTGGCAGCGGTCTCTTCCAGGGAAGCGGCCTGCTGTTCAGTACGGGAAGAGAGGTCGTTATTGCCCATCGCAATTTCGCTCGCGCCGCTGTAGATCGCGTTCGCGCCGTTACGCACGTCGCCGACGGTACGCACCAGCTCACTCTGCATATGGCGCAGCGAGTCGGCCAGTTCACCCATCTCGTTGGTGCCCTGAACCTCAATGCGCTTCACCAGGTCGCCGCTGGCGATATGGCGAATGTTGTCGATCAGACGATTCAGCGGAGAGATCAGCGTCTGCTTGATGTTGAGCCAGACGGCCACGATCACCACCAGCACGGCAATCAGGACGCTGATCAGCACCCAGATAGCCTGGCTGTAGGAGCTGTTGCTGTCTTCGACCGCCGTCTGATACAGCTTGTCGTTCTGCTGCAGGTAACTCACATACTGCTTCTCAAAACCGTCCTGATAGCTCTGGGTCGGCTGGTCGAAGAAGGCGTTGATTTTGCCGGCACCCAGCAGCTGAATCAGCTCCGCCAGCGCGCCGTGGTAAATATCATAGTTACGCTTGATCTCCATGGCATCCGCATCGCTTTGACGCGGATCGCGCGGCAGGGCTTCGTAGGCAGCCCAGTTTTTTTCCGCCTGTTTCAGAGACGTAGACGCGATTTGCATCAAATCGTTAACGGTCGCGCCGCTGCCGATATTGCTCTGATCCATCATGTAGCGGATACCCGCACGGTTCAGGGTATTACGGGTTTGCAGCAACGCGACCCAGCTGGCGTTCAGCGTGGATTGTTGCTGGCGAATGGTTTGCAGGACGGTGAAATTCTCTTTGTCATTCTTAAGGGCATTAAAGAAAAGACCACCGGACGTGAGTTGTAAAAGGCCAAATATCGCTAAAACCAGCATTAAGCTGGTGACAATCTTGATACGGTTTAACATGTTTTCTCTTTCCTCAGACAGATACAGAATTTTCGGCCTGGAAAGGGAAAACTTTACGAAAATCATCCTGGAATTTGTGGTTTTTACTCTTCTTCCCGCGCTGCGTTATGCCGGTTTCCGAGTTCAATAAACTCTTCCAGCAGCGCCGTCAGCTGTTTCATCTTCTCAGGCGTGTATTCCGCCTCGATCTGCTGATACGCCTCTTCGACCTGCGCCTGGGCGTGTTCATACAGCGCATTCCCCTCTTTGGTCAGCGACACGTACAGCTTGCGCTGGTCGTTCACCGGCTTTAAGCGCAGCACCAGGCCGTCGCGCTCCATGCGCGTCAGGATGCCGGTCAGGCTCGGGCGCAGGATGCAGGTGCGAAACGCCAGATCGTGAAAATCCATCGACGGATGTTCAGCCAGCACGCGCACGATGCGCCACTGCTGCTCGGTCAGGTTATGGCGCTTCACGATCGGGCGGAAGTACGACATCGCCGCTTCCCGCGCCTGCAGCAGCGCGATGGTTAATGAATCATGCATAGCCTTTCCCCTTCCCATCATTAACAAGTAAACAATCCCTAAAAGATGCTTTTATAAACAACACGTTTTCCGTCAAAAAGTCTAACAGAAACCATTCATTTTTATTAAACATCTGATTTACATATAAATAAAATCCAACATGTAAATTTATTGTTATTCCCATCACAAATATTTCACTTCTGATTGCGAAATAAACAGCAAAAGCATAAAACCAGATCATTAACATATTAATGAAATCATAACCCGGACCGTCGGAGTGAGGAGTATGTGAATGAAAGGTACCGTTTTTGCCGTCGCCCTCAACCATCAAAGCCAGCGTGAAGCCTGGCGTGAGGCCTTTGAAAAAGCTCCCTACAACACGCCGCCGAAAACGGCGGTGTGGTTTATCAAGCCGCATAACACGGTGATCCGCGCGGGCGAGCCGATCCCCTTCCCGCACGGGGAAACGGTATTAAGCGGCGCGACGGTGGCGCTGGTCGTGGGCAAAACCGCCAGCAAGGTTCGCGTGGAGGACGCCGCGGAGTACATCGCGGGATATGCGCTCGCCAACGAGGTGAGCCTGCCGGAAGAGAGCTTCTACCGCCCGGCCATCAAGGCCAAATGCCGGGACGGATTTTGCCCGCTCGGCGAACTGGTCGCCGTTGATAACGTGGATAACCTGACCATCATCACCGAGATCAACGGCCGCGAAGCGGACCACTGGAGCACGGCCGATCTTCAGCGTAACGCCGCCGAACTGCTGAGCGCCCTGAGCGAGTTCGCCACCCTCAATCCCGGCGATGCGATCCTGCTCGGCACCCCGCAAAGCCGCGTTGAGATCCGCCCGGGCGATCGCGTGCGTATTCTGGCGGAAGGCTTTCCGCCGCTGGAAAACCCGGTGGTGGATGAGCGTAGCGTCACTATTGCGCACAGCACGCCGCCGCACGCCACGCTGTTTGCCCTCGGTCTGAACTATGCCGACCACGCCAGCGAGCTGGACTTCAAGCCGCCCACCGAGCCGCTGGTATTTATCAAAGCGCCAAACACCTTCAACGGCGACGGCCAGACGTCGGTGCGCCCGAACAATATCGAATACATGCATTACGAAGCGGAGCTGGTGGTGGTCATCGGTAAAACCGCGCGTAAGGTCAGCGAAGCCGAGGCGATGAACTATGTTGCGGGCTATACGGTCTGCAACGACTACGCCATCCGCGACTACCTGGAAAACTACTACCGACCGAACCTGAGGGTAAAAAGCCGGGACGGGCTGACCCCCATTTCCCCAAACATCGTGCCAAAAGAAGCCATCCCCGATCCGCACAACCTCACCCTGCGCACCTTCGTCAACGGCGAGCTGCGGCAGGAAGGCACCACCGCCGATCTCATTTTTAGCATCCCGTACCTGATTGCGTACCTGAGCGATTTTATGACCCTGCAGCCGGGCGACATGATTGCCACCGGCACGCCGAAGGGGCTGTCCGACGTGGTACCGGGCGATGAAGTGGTGGTGGAAGTGGAAGGCGTGGGACGCCTGGTGAACCGGATTGTCAGCGAGGAGACTGCAAAATGAAAAAGATTAACCACTGGATCAACGGTAAAAACGTCGCCGGAAGCGAGTACTTCCACACTACCAACCCGGCCTCCGGCGAGGTATTAGCGGAAGTCGCCGCCGGCGGTGAAGGTGAAGTTCACCAGGCCGTCGCCGCCGCCAAAGAGGCGTTCCCGAAATGGGCCAACCTGCCGATGAAGGAGCGCGCGCGCCTGATGCGTCGTCTGGGCGACCTGATCGACCAGAACGTGCCCGAGATCGCCGCCATGGAAACCGCCGACACCGGCCTGCCGATCCACCAGACCAAAAACGTGCTCATTCCGCGCGCCTCGCACAACTTCGAGTTCTTCGCCGAGGTGTGCCAGCAGATGAACGGCAAAACCTACCCGGTCGACGACAAGATGCTCAACTACACCCTGGTGCAGCCGGTGGGCGTCTGCGCGCTGGTGTCGCCGTGGAACGTGCCGTTTATGACCGCCACCTGGAAGGTCGCGCCGTGCCTGGCACTCGGAAACACCGCGGTGCTGAAGATGTCTGAACTCTCCCCGCTGACCGCCGATCGTCTGGGCGAGCTGGCGCTGGAGGCGGGCATTCCGGCGGGCGTGCTCAACGTGGTGCAGGGTTACGGCGCGACGGCAGGCGACGCGCTGGTGCGCCATCACGACGTGCGCGCCGTCTCCTTCACCGGCGGCACCGCCACCGGACGCAACATCATGAAAAACGCCGGGCTGAAGAAATACTCCATGGAGCTGGGCGGCAAATCCCCGGTGCTGATTTTTGAAGATGCCGACATCGAGCGCGCGCTGGACGCCGCCCTGTTCACCATCTTCTCCATCAACGGCGAGCGCTGCACCGCGGGCTCGCGCATCTTTATCCAGCAGAGCATCTACCCGGAATTCGTGAAGCGCTTTGCCGAACGCGCCAACCGCCTGCGCGTGGGCGACCCGACCGATCCGAACACCCAGATTGGCGCACTCATCAGCAAGCAGCACTGGGAGAAAGTCTCCGGCTACATCCGCCTCGGCATTGAAGAGGGTGCGACCCTGCTGGCGGGCGGCCCGGACAAACCGACCGATCTGCCTGCACACCTGAAGGGCGGCAACTTTCTGCGACCAACCGTGCTGGCGGACGTCGACAACCGCATGCGCGTGGCGCAGGAGGAGATCTTCGGGCCGGTGGCCTGCCTGCTGCCGTTTAAGGACGAAGCGGAAGGCCTGCGCCTGGCCAACGACGTGGAGTACGGCCTGGCGTCGTACATCTGGACCCAGGACGTCAGCAAAGTGCTGCGCCTGGCGCGGAATATCGAAGCGGGGATGGTGTTCGTCAACACCCAGAACGTGCGCGACCTGCGCCAGCCGTTTGGCGGCGTGAAGGCCTCCGGCACCGGCCGCGAGGGCGGTGAGTACAGCTTCGAGGTGTTCGCGGAGATGAAGAACGTCTGCATCTCCATGGGCGACCATCCGATTCCAAAGTGGGGGATCTGACCATGGGTAAATTAGCGTTAGCGGCAAAAATCACCCACGTTCCGTCGATGTACCTCTCCGAGCTGCCGGGGAAAAACCACGGCTGCCGCCAGTCGGCCATCGACGGGCATAAAGAAATCAGCAAGCGCTGCCGGGAGCTGGGCGTGGACACCATCATCGTGTTCGATACCCACTGGCTGGTGAACAGCGCGTACCACATCAACTGTGCGGACCATTTTGCGGGCGTCTACACCAGCAACGAGCTGCCGCACTTTATCCGCGACATGACCTACGACTACGACGGCAACCCGGCGCTCGGCCAGCTGATTGCCGACGAGGCGGTGAAGCTCGGCGTGCGCGCCAAAGCGCACAACATCCCGAGCCTCAAGCTGGAGTACGGCACGCTGGTGCCGATGCGCTACATGAACGCGGATAAACACTTCAAAGTGGTCTCCATCTCGGCGTTCTGCACGGTCCACGACTTCGCCGACAGCCGCAGGCTGGGCGAGGCCATCGTCAGCGCCATCGAAAAATACGACGGCACCGTGGCGGTGCTCGCCAGCGGCTCGCTGTCGCACCGCTTTATCGACGACCAGCGCGCGGAGGAAGGGATGAACAGCTACACCCGCGAGTTCGACCGCCAGATGGACGAACGCGTGGTGAAGCTGTGGCGCGAGGGGCAGTTCAAAGAGTTTTGCAGCATGCTGCCGGAGTACGCCGACTACTGCTACGGCGAGGGCAACATGCACGACACGGTGATGCTGCTGGGGATGCTCGGCTGGGACAAATACGACGGCAAGGTGGAGTTCCTCACCGAGCTGTTCGCCAGCTCCGGCACCGGCCAGGTTAACGCCGTTTTCCCGCTGCCCGCGTAAGGAGCCACCATGCCGCACTTTATTGCTGAATGTACCGACAACATCCGCGAGCAGGCCGACCTGCCGGGGCTGTTTGCCAAAGTGAATGAGGCGCTGGCCGCCACGGGCATCTTCCCCATCGGCGGCATCCGCAGCCGCGCCCACTGGCTGGACACCTGGCAGATGGCCGACGGCAGGCACGATTACGCCTTTGTGCATATGACGCTGAAGATTGGCTCCGGGCGCAGCCTGGAGAGCCGGGAAGCCGTGGGGGAGATGCTGTTTGCGCTGATCAAAATGCACTTCTCGGCGCTAATGGCGAGCCGCTATCTGGCGCTGTCGTTCGAGCTCGAGGAGCTGCACCCGACGCTCAATTACAAACAAAACAACGTGCACGCGTTGTTTAAGTAATACCGTCCCCTCTCCCTTTGGGAGAGGGTTAGGGTGAGGGGAAATCTCTGCGGCCTGATGCCCTCACCCCGTCCCTCTCCCACGGGGAGAGGGAGAAAACAAACGTAAAACAGGATATCGCCATGCTCGACAAACATACCCATACCCTGATCGCCCATCGTCTGCATCAGGCGGAACAGTCCCGGGAGCAGATCCGCCAGATCTCTCTCGACTACCCGACGATCACCATCGACGACGCCTACGCCGTCCAGCGCGAATGGGTCAGCCTGAAGATTGCCGAAGGACGCGTGCTGAAGGGCCACAAGATCGGCCTCACCTCCAAAGCGATGCAGGCCAGCTCCCAGATAAGCGAGCCGGACTACGGCGCGCTGCTGGACGACATGTTCTTCCACGACGGCAGCGACATTCCCGTCGATCGCTTTATCGTTCCGCGTATCGAAGTGGAGCTGGCCTTTGTGCTGGCAAAACCGCTGCGCGGCCCGAACTGCACCATCTTCGACGTCTACAACGCTACGGACTACGTGATCCCCGCGCTGGAGCTGATCGACGCCCGCTGCCACAACGTTGACCCGGAAACCCAGCGCCCGCGCAAGGTGTTCGATACCATCTCCGATAACGCCGCCAACGCGGGGGTGATCCTCGGCGGTCGTCCGATTAAGCCCGACGAGCTGGATCTGCGCTGGATCTCCGCCCTGCTCTACCGCAACGGCGTGATCGAAGAGACCGGCGTCGCCGCAGGCGTGCTTAACCACCCGGCGAACGGCGTGGCGTGGCTGGCAAACAAGCTGGCACCGTACGACGTGCAGCTTGAGCCCGGCCAGATTATTCTCGGCGGCTCGTTTACCCGCCCGGTGCCCGCCAGCAGAGGCGACACCTTCCACGTCGACTACGGCAGCATGGGCTCCATCAGCTGCCGCTTTGTTTAGGAGAGGACAATGCAAAACGCATTCAAGGCGGCGCTGAAAGCGGGCCGTCCGCAAATCGGGTTATGGCTGGGGCTGACCAGCAGCTACAGCGCCGAGCTGCTGGCGGGGGCAGGCTTCGACTGGCTGCTGATCGACGGCGAGCACGCGCCGAACAGCGTGCAGACCGTGTTAACCCAGCTGCAGGCCATCGCGCCCTATCCCAGCCAGCCGGTGGTGCGCCCGTCGTGGAACGACCCGGTGCAGATCAAACAGCTGCTGGACGTGGGGGCACAAACCCTGCTGGTGCCGATGGTGCAAAACGCCGACGAAGCGCGGCTGGCGGTACGTGCCACCCGCTACCCGCCCGCGGGCATTCGCGGGGTCGGAAGCGCCCTGGCGCGCGCCTCGCGCTGGAACCGCATCCCGGATTACCTGCAGCAGGCCAACGACGCCATGTGCGTGCTGGTGCAGATTGAAACCCGCGAGGCGCTAAAAAATCTGCCGCAGATCCTGGACGTTGAAGGCGTCGACGGCGTGTTTATCGGCCCGGCGGATCTGAGCGCCGACATGGGCTTTGCCGGCAATCCGCAGCACCCGGAGGTGCAGGCCGCCATCGAGCAGGCTATCGCGCAGATCCTCAGCGCGGGCAAAGCGCCCGGCATCCTGATGGCGAACGAGCCGCTGGCGAAACGCTACCTCGAGCTTGGCGCGCTGTTTGTCGCCGTCGGCGTCGACACCACCCTGCTCGCCCGCGGCGCCGAAGCGCTGGCGGCACGCTTTATCGAACAACCGGTTACGTCAGTTAATAACAATAAATCCGTCTACTAAACGTAAGATCTGGAGCGCACCATGACGACCTCTACCCTGCAAACCCATGATAATAAAGCTGTTGAACATCGCGCCATTAACAAGCTGTTCCGACGCCTGATCGTCTTTCTCTTTATCCTGTTTGTCTTTTCGTTTCTCGATCGCATCAACATCGGCTTTGCCGGGCTGACGATGGGCAAAGATCTGGGCCTCACGTCCACGATGTTTGGCCTGGCCGCGACGCTGTTTTACGTCACCTACGTGCTGTGCGGGATCCCGAGCAACATCATGCTGGCGAAGATCGGCGCGCGGCGCTGGATCGCCGGGATCATGGTGGTGTGGGGCATCGCCTCCACCTGCACCATGTTTGCCACCAGCCCTGAAACGCTCTACGTCCTGCGCATGCTGGTAGGCATTGCCGAAGCGGGCTTCCTGCCGGGGATTTTGGTCTACCTCACATGGTGGTTCCCGGCCTATCACCGCGCCCGCGCCAACGCGCTGTTTATGATCGCCATGCCGGTGACCATGATGCTCGGCTCGATCCTCTCCGGCTACATTCTGGCGATGGATGGGCTGTGGAACCTGAAGGGCTGGCAGTGGCTGTTCCTGCTGGAGGGGCTGCCGTCGGTGGTGCTCGGCGTGGTGACCTGGTTTTATCTCAACGACACGCCGGATCAAGCTACCTGGCTCGACGACGACGAAAAGCAGGCGCTGAAAACGATGATCGCCCGCGAGCAGGAGGTCGCCATTGCCCAGTCCGTCACGCCGCGATCGACGCTGCGCGAAGTGCTGACCCCGGCGGTGCTGCTCTACACGCTGGCCTACTTCTGCCTGACCAACACGCTCAGCGCCATCAACATCTGGACGCCGCAGATCCTGCAAAGCTTCAACACGGGAAGCAGCAATATCGTCATCGGCCTGCTGGCGGCGATCCCGCAGTTTTGCACCATTCTCGGGATGATCTGGTGGAGCCGACGCTCCGACAGGCTGAAAGAGCGAAAAAAGCACACCATCCTGCCGTACCTGTTCGCCGCGGCGGGATGGATGCTGGCCTCGGCCACCGATCACAGCCTGATCCAGCTGCTTGGCATCATTATGGCCTCAACCGGATCCTTTACCGCCATGGCGATATTCTGGACCACGCCGGATCGGGTGATTAGCCTGCAGTCCCGCGCGGTGGCGCTGGCGGTGATCAACGCCATCGGCAACGTCGGATCCGCCGTCAGCCCGCTGCTGATCGGCATTCTGCGCGACGCGACCGGCAGCTTCAGCTCCGGACTGTGGTTTGTGGCCGGGCTGCTGGTGGTCGGCGCGCTTGTGCTGACGCGCATCCCGATGACGCAGCGGGATCAACAGAGGAACGAGCATGTGCCAGAGCCCTATCGCCAACATTGATATCAGCAAGGAGTACGACGAAAGTCTGGGCACCGACGATGTGCACTACCAGTCGTTCGCGCGCATGGCGGCCTTTTTTGGCCGCGACATGCAGGCGCACCGTCACGACCAGTATTTTCAGATGCACTTTCTCGATACCGGGCAGATTGAGCTCCAGCTCGACGATCACCGCTACTCGGTGCAGGCCCCGCTGTTCGTCCTCACGCCGCCGTCGGTGCCGCACGCGTTTATCACCGAATCCGACAGCGACGGACACGTGCTGACGGTGCGCGAGGATCTGATCTGGCCGCTGCTGGAGGTGCTCTACCCCGGCACGCGGGAAGCGTTTGGCCTGCCGGGGATCTGCCTCTCGCTGGCCGACAGGCCGGACGAGCTGGCGGCGCTGAAGCACTACTGGCAGCTTATCGCCCGGGAATCCACGGAACAGCTGCCGGGGCGCGAACATACTCTGGTCCTGCTGGCGCAGGCGGTGTTTACCCTGCTGCTGCGCAACGCGAAGCTCGACGACCACGCTTCGGGCGGCATGCGCGGCGAGCTGAAGCTGTTCCAGCGCTTTACCCAGCTGATAGATGCCCACTACCACCAGCACTGGACGGTGCCGGAATACGCCAGCGAGCTGCACCTGACCGAATCCCGCCTGACCGATATCTGCCGCCGCTTCGCCAACCGCCCGCCGAAGCGGCTGATCTTCGACCGCCAGCTGCGGGAAGCCAGGCGGCTGCTGCTCTTCTCCGACAGCGCGGTCAGCGACATTGCCTGGCAGCTGGGGTTTAAGGATCCGGCCTATTTTGCCCGGTTTTTTAACCGCTTAGTGGGGTGCTCGCCGAGCGCGTATCGGGCGCGGAAAGTACCAGTGTCGTAAAACCTTACCCCTCACCCTAACCCTCTCCCCATAGGGGAGAGGGGACGATTTCTCCCTCGCCCCTTTGGGGAGAGGGCCGGGGTGAGGGGACAACGATCACAAATCCCAATCCAGCCCGAAAAGTACCCGCCGTTGTCCCAATCGTCCCTTCACGTTCCGCCCCTCTCAGGCTTCAATTAAACAACAAAAACAAAACATAAATTTAACAACTCTATTCCGATACGAGGTCCCTATGAAGCCTGAAGATTTCCGCGCTGATGCCAAACGTCCGTTAACCGGCGAAGAGTATTTAAAAAGCCTGCAGGACGGCCGTGAGATTTATATCTACGGCGAGCGCGTCAAAGACGTCACCACCCATCCGGCGTTTCGCAACGCGGCGGCCTCCATCGCACAGATGTACGACGCGCTGCACAAGCCGGAGATGCAGGACACGCTCTGCTGGGGCACCGACACCGGCAGCGGCGGCTATACCCACAAGTTCTTCCGCGTGGCGAAAAGCGCCGACGACCTGCGCCAGCAGCGCGACGCCATCGCCGAGTGGTCGCGCCTGAGCTACGGCTGGATGGGCCGCACGCCGGACTACAAAGCCGCGTTCGGCTGCGCGCTCGGCGCCAACCCGGCCTTCTACGGCCAGTTCGAACAGAACGCCCGCAGCTGGTACACCCGCATTCAGGAAACCGGCCTGTACTTCAACCACGCCATCGTTAACCCGCCGATCGACCGCCACAAGCCGGCGGACGAGGTGAAAGACGTCTACATCAAGCTGGAGAAAGAGACCGACGCCGGGATTATCGTCAGCGGCGCGAAAGTGGTAGCAACCAACTCGGCGCTGACCCACTACAACATGATCGGCTTCGGCTCCGCGCAGGTGATGGGCGAAAACCCGGACTTCGCGCTGATGTTCGTCGCGCCGATGGATGCCGAAGGCGTGAAGCTGATCTCCCGCGCCTCTTACGAGATGGTGGCAGGCGCAACCGGATCCCCGTACGACTACCCGCTCTCCAGCCGCTTCGACGAGAACGACGCGATCCTGGTGATGGATCACGTGCTGATCCCGTGGGAAAACGTGCTGATCTACCGCGATTTCGACCGCTGCCGTCGCTGGACGATGGAGGGCGGTTTCGCCCGCATGTACCCGCTGCAGGCCTGCGTGCGTCTGGCGGTGAAGCTCGACTTCATCACCGCCCTGCTGAAAAAATCCCTGGAGTGCACCGGCACCCTGGAGTTCCGCGGCGTGCAGGCGGATCTGGGCGAAGTGGTGGCCTGGCGCAACATGTTCTGGGCGCTGAGCGACTCCATGTGCTCCGAAGCCACCCCGTGGGTCAACGGCGCGTATCTGCCGGATCACGCCGCGCTGCAAACCTACCGCGTGATGGCGCCGATGGCCTACGCGAAGATCAAGAACATCATCGAGCGTAACGTGACGTCCGGGCTGATCTACCTGCCGTCCAGCGCCCGGGATCTGAACAACCCGCAGATCGACCAGTATCTGGCGAAATACGTGCGCGGCTCCAACGGCATGGATCACGTCGAACGCATCAAGATTTTGAAGCTGATGTGGGACGCCATCGGCAGCGAGTTCGGCGGCCGTCACGAGCTGTACGAAATCAACTACTCCGGCAGCCAGGATGAGATCCGCCTGCAGTGTCTGCGCCAGGCGCAGAGCTCCGGCAACATGGACAAAATGATGGCGATGGTCGACCGCTGCATGTCCGAATACGACCAGCACGGCTGGACGGTGCCGCACCTGCACAACAACAGCGATATCAACATGCTCGACAAGCTGCTGAAATAGCGCAGCGGGAGGTTGCAATGCATTCAGATGAACAACGCCTGCGTTTTCGCGACGCGATGAGTAGCCTGTCGGCGGCGGTTAATGTGATCACCACCGAGGGCGAGGCGGGCCGCTGCGGCATTACCGCCACCGCCGTCTGTTCGGTCACGGACACCCCGCCGTCGGTTATGGTGTGCATCAACGCCAACAGCGCCATGAACCCGGTATTTCAGGGCAACGGCAGGCTGTGCGTTAACGTGCTGAACCACGAACAGGAGATCATGGCTCGCCATTTTGCGGGGATGACCGGTATGACGATGGAGGAGCGCTTTGCCCTCTCCTGCTGGCAGAAAGGGCCGCTGGCGCAGCCGGTGCTCAAGGGCGCGCTCGCCAGCCTTGAGGGCGAGATTAGCCAGGTGCAAACCATCGGCACGCATCTTGTCTACCTTGTTGAAGTTAAGAACATCATTCTGAGTGACGCGGGACACGGTCTGATCTACTTCAAGCGCCGTTTCCACCCGGTCATGCTGGAGGCGGAAGCCGCCGTGTGATCCCCCCTTCGCGCTGGCCTTTTTTTCCGGCCAGCGCCGCTTTCTACAAAAACTCCTAAGGTTTCCGCTAAATCACGCCGTTATATACCCATAAGAGAAATTTTCTGTGACTGAATACTGACACCTTTTGTCAGTGCATCCGCATCATTCAGCGCATACCTAAATATACAGGATGACCTTATGGCTAAAACGACGCGGAGCCGCTCGGCTGAACGTCTGGTCGATATTCTGGTTGAGCTACATTTAAACGGTGTGGTAAACCGCAGTGCGCTAATGGAAAAATTTAAAATTACCGAGCGTACCGTCTACCGGGATTTAAATGCCCTCTCTCCCATTGTTGAGCATACCGGTAACGGGCTATATCGGCTGATCCATTCTGCACAATCGCCCGGCGGACAAGGCTTACATCACACCCTTGCTAACTTCCTGAATGCTGACAGCTTTTTCCCTGAAAGAAATATGGAATTCTGGCAAAAGCTTGAAACGCGCGTTGACGAAAACCATATTCTCATTCTTGGAAATGAGGCAGAACACACGGTAGAACGTGATATTCGCCGTCATTTAACGAAAATCGAGAGATCGATTAAAAACCATAATGTTTGTCAGATCGTTTATAAGGGAAAAACCCGTCTGATTAATCCCTATAAACTCATTAACAAAAAAAACATATGGTATTTACAAGCCACCGAAAATAGCCGCCTGAAATCCTTCTCATTGAGCCAGATTAGCTGGTTTGATATTCAGAAAACGACCTTCACGCCCGAAGAAAATGTCCTTGAGCTGCTGGAGAAAAGCCTCGATCCCTGGGTGTCTGAAAATACTTTCGCGGTGAAAATATTTATCAAAGATAATATTTCACATTACTTCCTGCGCCGCGATCTTCTGCCGGAACAGGAGCTGCTGGAGGAGCAGCAGGGCGGCGTCACGCTGCGCTGCCAGGCGGCGCACGAGAACCAGATCCTACCGCTGCTGTTCTACTGGCTGCCCCACATTCAGATTCTGGAACCGAACTGGCTGAAGGAAAAACTGATTAGAACGCTGGAGAACTATCTGGCGGTGGAGCGTAACCCGAATAATCAAGTGATCTCAATCACATAATTTCGCCCCCTGGCGGCGAGCCGGAACCGCTCGTCGCCCCCTTTGACCGCTCACCCGGCACTTTCAACCACTCATTCATTTACCGTCCTTTACACGCGCGAGGATCTGGCACGATCGCTCCAGCATTAATCAATACCTCCTCACAACGAACCCTGACCCTTTTTTCTTTACATAAAAAACCAGGTCTTACTATGGATACTAAAAAACTACTGAAGCACGTGCCCTGGGCCTTACTCGGGATCCTCGGCGCTTTTTGTCTGGCGGTTGTCGCATTACGCCGGGGCGAACACGTAAGCGCCCTGTGGATCGTGGTTGCGTCCGTTTCCGTCTATCTTGTTGCTTATCGCTACTACAGCTTGTACATCGCGCAGAAGGTCATGAAGCTCGACCCGACGCGCGCCACTCCGGCGGTCATTAACAATGACGGCCTGAATTACGTGCCAACCAACCGCTACGTGCTGTTTGGTCACCACTTTGCCGCTATCGCGGGCGCAGGCCCGCTGGTCGGCCCGGTGCTGGCTGCGCAGATGGGCTACCTGCCGGGTACCCTGTGGCTGCTCGCAGGCGTGGTGCTGGCGGGTGCGGTGCAGGACTTTATGGTGCTGTTTATCTCTTCTCGCCGTAACGGCGCCTCTCTGGGTGAGATGGTCAAAGAAGAGATGGGCCGCGTGCCGGGGACGATCGCTCTGTTCGGCTGCTTCCTGATTATGATCATCATCCTCGCGGTGCTGGCCCTGATCGTGGTGAAAGCGCTGGCCGAAAGCCCGTGGGGCGTCTTCACCGTCTGCTCAACCGTGCCAATTGCGCTGTTCATGGGGATCTACATGCGATTCCTGCGTCCGGGACGCGTGGGTGAAGTGTCGGTGATTGGTATCGTACTGCTGGTGGCCTCCATCTACTTCGGCGGCGTGATTGCGCACGACCCGTACTGGGGCCCGGCGCTGACCTTCAAAGACACCACCATTACCTTCGCGCTGATTGGCTATGCGTTTATCTCTGCGCTGCTGCCGGTCTGGCTGATTCTGGCCCCGCGTGACTACCTGGCGACCTTCCTGAAAATCGGCGTTATCGTCGGTCTGGCTATCGGTATCCTGGTGATTAACCCGGATCTGAAAATGCCTGCGGTAACGCAGTACATCGACGGCACCGGCCCGCTGTGGAAAGGCGCCCTGTTCCCGTTCCTGTTCATCACCATCGCCTGCGGTGCGGTCTCCGGCTTCCACGCCCTGATTGCGTCCGGTACCACGCCTAAGCTGCTGGCGAACGAGAAAGACGCGCGTCTGATCGGCTACGGCGCAATGCTGATGGAGTCCTTCGTGGCGATCATGGCGCTGGTTGCAGCGTCCATCATCGAACCGGGTCTCTACTTCGCGATGAACACCCCGCCTGCGGGCCTCGGCATCACCATGCCAAACCTGCACGAGATGGGCGGCGATAACGCGGCGCTGATTATGGCGCAGCTGAAGGACGCGAGCGCACACGCGGCGGCGACCGTCAGCTCCTGGGGCTTCGTGATTTCGCCTGAGCAGATCATGCAGACGGCGAAGGACATCGGCGAACCGTCCGTGCTGAACCGCGCAGGTGGTGCACCTACGCTTGCCGTCGGTATCGCACACGTGTTCCACAAAGTACTGCCGTGGGCGGACATGGGCTTCTGGTACCACTTCGGTATTCTGTTCGAAGCGCTGTTCATCCTGACCGCGCTGGACGCCGGTACCCGTGCGGGCCGCTTCATGCTGCAGGACCTGCTCGGTAACTTCGTGCCGTTCCTGAAGAAAACCGATTCTCTGGTGGCGGGCATTCTGGGTACTGCCGGCTGCGTCGGCCTGTGGGGCTACCTCCTGTATCAGGGCGTTGTCGACCCGCTCGGCGGCGTGAAGAGCCTGTGGCCGCTGTTCGGTATCTCTAACCAGATGCTCGCAGCCGTTGCTCTGGTGCTCGGTACCGTGGTCCTCGTGAAGATGAAACGCACCAAATACATCTGGGTAACGGTTGTTCCTGCGCTGTGGCTGCTGCTCTGCACCACCTGGGCGCTTGGCCTGAAGCTGTTCAGCGCCAACCCGCAGCTGGAAGGCTTCTTCTTCATGGCTAACCAGTACAAGGAGAAGATTGCCGCAGGCGGCGCGGATCTGACCGCGCAGCAGATTGCCAACATGAACCATATCGTGGTGAACAACTACACCAACGCGGGTCTGAGCATTCTGTTCCTGGTGGTGGTGTACAGCATCATCTTCTACGGCATCAAAACCTGGCTTAACGTGCGCAACGCCGACGGTCGTACGGATAAAGAAACCCCGTACGTGCCGGTGCCGGAAGGCGGCGTGAAGACCTCTTCACACCATTAATCCGCAATCCTCCCCCTCTCCCTTTGGGAGAGGGCTGGGGTGAGGAAAACATAAGCCCAGCGGACTCACATCGCCGGGCTTTTTCTGTCTGGAACCCACAATGTTTGGTAACTTAGGCGAAGCAAAAAAATACCTCGGTCAGGCGGCGAAAATGCTGATTGGCATTCCGGACTATGACAACTACGTTGAGCACATGAAGACCAACCATCCGGATAAGCCGTACATGACCTACACCGAATTCTTCCGCGAGCGTCAGGAAGCGCGCTACGGCGGAAGTGGAGAAGGCGGCGTCCGCTGCTGCTAAAGGAGAGACCATGACCCCGATTGCCGTTACCCTGCTGACCGGTTTTCTCGGCGCCGGTAAAACCACCCTGCTGCGCCACATCCTGAACGAACAGCACGGCTTCAAAATCGCCGTCATCGAAAACGAATTCGGTGAGGTCTCCGTTGACGATCAATTGATCGGCGATCGCGCCACCCAGATCAAAACCCTGACCAACGGCTGCATCTGCTGCACCCGCTCTAACGAATTAGAAGACGCCCTGCTGGACCTGCTCGACAGCCGCGACCGCGGCGAGATCGACTTTGACCGCCTGGTGATCGAGTGCACCGGCATGGCCGACCCCGGTCCGATTATTCAGACCTTTTTCTCTCACGAAATCCTCTGCCAGCGCTACCTGCTGGACGGCGTGATTGCCCTGGTCGACGCGGTTCACGCCGACGAGCAGATGAACCAGTTCACCATCGCCCAGTCTCAGGTGGGCTACGCCGACCGCATCCTGCTGACCAAAACCGACGTGGCGGGCGAAAGCGAAAAACTGCGCGAGCGCCTGACGCGTATTAACTCCCGCGCGCCGGTTTACACGGTGACGCACGGCGACATCGATCTGTCTCAGCTGTTCAACACCAACGGCTTTATGCTGGAAGAGAACGTCACCGCAAAGCCGCGCTTCCACTTTTTGGGAGACAGGCAAAACGACGTGGCATCGATTGTGGTGGAGCTGGACTACCCGGTGGACATCGGCGAGGTTTCGCGGGTGATGGAAAACCTGCTGCTGTCGTTTGCCGACAAGCTGCTGCGCTACAAAGGGATGCTGTGGATTGACGGCGAGCCGAACCGCCTGCTGTTCCAGGGCGTGCAGCGCCTGTACAGCGCCGACTGGGATCGCCCCTGGGGCGAGGAAGCGCCGCACAGCGTGATGGTGTTTATCGGTATCCAACTCCCGGAAGAAGAAATTCGGGCGGCGTTTGCGGGTCTGAAAAAATAACCGCTATGCATCTCCTCTCCCCTGTGGGGCTGAGGGATCCCCGGTAATTTTTTAACCTGAAGCGATGAATGTTGCTTCAGAAAAATTAGTGGCTCACAGCGATGCCCTGGTCCGGCTGTAAATCGCCGAGGCGTTTCCGTAAGGCCGGGGCGAGGCGCAGGGATGCGCCGAGAGGGCGTGGCCTGCAGGGATGCAGGCTCATGCCCGACCCGATAGCCTGAAGGAATAAGCTGAGGGCACCGCGAAGCGGCGATTTACCGCCGGGAGCCCGGGTCGCCAGGGTGGTGGCGATTGAGCCACCCTGGCACGTTCACAGGTCATGCCGTTACAGAGTAGCAAGGAACATAGAGTGAACGGAATAACCTCCACAGCCGTATGTTCCCCCTCACCCCAGCCCTCTCCCTCAAGGGAGAGGGAGCCGTCTGTGCAGGCATTATCTTGTGGGGATACCCCAGCCTTTAGCAAGAAGGGTAAACTTATTTTACCGCCTCCGGCAGCGTCACAATCCACAGCTCGCTGTCCGACTCCGGCTTCTTCAGCGGCTTCACGCTGAGCGTGGTTTCCACCGGCTTATCATCCAGCGTCAGCTTGCCTTCCGCGTTCACCCGATAATCCTTGAGCTTCTTGCCCTCGACCGGGTTTTGCATCGCCACCTTCACGCCAAAGTCGTTATCGTTCGCTACCGCAAGCGTTTTGCTGTCGATCAGCGCCAGCCCTTCGGCCTTCTCCTGCTGCCAACCCAGTGCGCGGAGATCGACGACCTGCGTTTTAGCCGCAAGGGTAATGCCGCGCTGCGCCAGGGTTTTCTCATCATCAAACTCCGGGTACTCGCCCGGCTTGTCGAAGGCGGAAAGGTCGCTCGCCTTGCTGAGATCCACCTTATAAATCAGGTTATGCATCCCGTCGTTTTTATCGCTTCCCTGCTCAATCAGCAGGATGTGCTGGTCATCGAGCGCCACGATGTCGCCGATTTTGGCGTCGCTGTTTTTGCTGTAGGCCGCGCTGTCGATAGGGTAACCGTACATCGCCGTTTTCCCGGTCGCCGGGTCGAAGCTCACCAGACGCGTAAACAGCGCCTGCTTTTTGCTCTTGCCGTCAATATCCAGCGTGCTTTGCACGGCGGCGATAATCCGCCCGTCCGGCATCCGGGTCAGGCCTTCAAAGCCCCGGTTCGCCTGGCGCCATTTGATGATGTTTGGCAGGCCGCCCGCGATGGATTTCTCCCCTTCCGCGGCCTGCGGCCCGTGGATCGCCAGGATCTTCCCTTTGCTGTCGACGTTAATCAGGAACGGGCCATATTCGTCGCACAGCCAGTAGCCGCCTTTGCCGTCCGGGGTGATGCCTTCCGTGTCCAGCCCACGGTTGTCACCCTTCAGGATCTTGAGGGTGTCGCTGAACGCCACTTCATTGGTGGAGCCAATCACGCCGCTTTGCAGCGGCAGACCGTTGATCTCGCCTTTATCATCATGCAGCGGGCGGGCGTCGACAGCCTCCGCTTTGCCGTTCTGAACGCGGATGGTCATCAGCAGCGGCGCGAAATCAGGCGTGACAAATATTTTGGCTTCGTTTTTACCCATTTTTGGCGCATCGGCGTTTGGACCGCGATCGGTCACGGTCGCAAAGGTCAGGGCGTCGCCCTGCTTGCCCGTAAACAGCAGGCCGGAGCCAATGCCCACGGGCAGTCCGTTCGGAAACGCGCTGGCAAACGCGCCGCTGTAGCTCACCTGGGAGCCTTCAGGGAAGCTGACGACATAGCGCTCAGCAGTGGGCTGCGCCGCCAGGCCAGAGAAAGAGAGCGCACAGCCGATTAGCACAGGAATAATTTTTCTTTTCATATTGTTAGCATCCAGTTAGTGAAGCCAACAACGTAAAGAATAAACGTGTCAGAAAAATGACATGGAAGGGAAAACGGCCTGCGCGATTGAACGTATATTCATCGCTCGAAATGTAAGGCTTTGTTGTTTTGTGTGACAGGCGAAACATTTTTGGAAATTATTAGAAACCCAATTAATTCATCTCAAATCACTATCCCCGCCTCGTTCAGTTTATGTTTAGTCAAAAAACTAAACGGTTCCTAAACGCTAAAAACATCCCCTGTTGACACCCCGACAATCAAACATCATTGCAACAACTTCAATAAAAAAGTTAACAATATCAGTATAAAACCGCGATTTATATCACATTTGCAGTCATTAACATCGCTTGTTAAGGTGCGCCCAGATGAATTTAATGACGAGGCAAAAAACATGAAAAAACTGAATATCCTTCTTCTTTCTGCTCTGGCTGCCGTATCGGGTTCCGCACTGGCGATGGGCGGCACCGTTGAGCAGGGTAAAAACTTTACCAACCTCAACCTGGAAATGGGGAAATCCTCATCCGGTGTTTATCTGGAAAGTAACTGGCTGAAAAACACCGACGACGGTACCCAGACCGGCGGCGTGGGCGCAGGCTACAACCTGGGTCTTGGCCCGGTGATGCTGAACGCGGGCGCAAAAGCCATCTACCTCGGCCCGAAAAAAGGCGATAACGGCGTGGCGTTCCCGATTGGCGGCGGCGTAAACGTTGCCCTGACCGACAGCATCCACGTCTACGGTGAAGGCTATGTCGCACCAGAAGGCCTGAACAACAGCGTGAAAAACTACGTCGAAGCCAACGGCGGCGTAAGCTGGACGCCAATTACGCCAGTGACCCTGAAAGTGGGCTACCGCCACGTGAGCGTGGACGGCAAAGACGGTCGTCCTGGCCACACGCTGATTGACGGCGCATATGTAGGCGGTGGAGTCACCTTCTGATGAAACACCGCATGACCGCGCTTTGCGTTCTGAGCCTCACGCTGATGCTCGCCGGCTGCGTCCAGTACAAATGGGTGAAACCGGGCGTCAGCGATGCGGAAATGAATAAAAAGCTCACGGAATGCGAAGCGCAGGCGCTGATCGATCTGCCCCCGGATAACGTCGTAACCGGATCCAGCTCGGAAAAAACGGACAAAAAGAACAAGAAAAAGGATATTTCCACGAGCTACACGGTTGAAGACGCGAATGAATATCGCCGGGATACGTTAGTTGACAGCTGCATGTTTAAAAACGGCTGGGACAAGATCGAAGTGCAATAATCTCTTTAAAAAAACCTGCCGGCTGGCAGGTTTTTTTATGACCTCTTACTTATGCACCACCACCAGCTTCTGGTTCACAAACTCTTTGATCCCCAGATCCGACAGCTCGCGCCCGTAGCCGGAGCGCTTCACGCCACCGAACGGCAGCTCTGGCGCGGTATCGGTGAGCCAGTTGATGTACACCATCCCGGTTTCAATCCGCGACGCCATTTTCTTCGCGCGCTCGATATTCTGGCTGAATACCGCCCCGCCCAGGCCGTAGTGGGAGTCGTTCGCCAGCGCGACCGCCTCGTCGTCGTTTTTCACCACGTACATCTGCGCCACCGGGCCGAAAAACTCTCCGAAATACGCCGGGTTATCGCGGGAGATATTCGTCAGGATCGTCGGTTCGAAGAAACTCCCGTCGCGCTGCGCCGGTTTGCCGCCATAGTGCAGCGTCGCACCGTTTTTCACCGCCTCGTTAACCTGTCTGGTCAGCGTTTCGAGCGCATCTTTAGACGACAGCGGCCCCAGCGTGGTGCTTTCGTCCAGCGGATCGCCAATCTTCACCTGCTTAAACGCCTCGGTGAATTTGCTCAGGAAGGCCTCTGCAATCTTTTCATGCAGGATAAAGCGCTTCGCCGCGGTACAGACCTGCCCGGCGTTGTTGAGCCGCGCGTTAACGCCAATTTTCACGGCCTTCTCAAGGTCTGCGTCATCCAGGACCACGAACACGTCATTACCGCCCAGCTCCAGCGTAGATTTCTTGATGTGCTTCGCCGCCTGCGCCGCCACAACGCTGCCCGCCTTTTCGGAGCCGGTTAATGCGGCGCCCTGCACGCGATCGTCGGCAATGATGTTCGCCACCTGCTCGGACGAAATAAACAGGTTGGTCCATGCCCCTTCCGGCGCCCCCGCCTCGCGCACCAGATGGGCAAAGGTCTCGGCGCAGTGCGGCACGATGCTGGCATGTTTGGCGATGACGGGGTTACCTGCCGCCAGGTTCGGCGCCAGGACGCGCATCAGCTGGTAATACGGGAAGTTCCACGGCTCAACGGCCATCAGCACGCCGATGGGGTGATGCTCCACCCAGGCTTCACCGAGCTCAGAGTCGTACTTCTCCGGGGCCAGGAACCGCTGCGCGTTGTCGGCGTAGTAGCGGGCGATCTGCGCGCACAGCTTCACCTCGCCGCGGCTCTGTTCGATGAGCTTACCCATCTCCTGGCTGGCGATTTTAGCCAGATCCTCCACGCGCTCGTCGATCAGATCGGCAAGCTTATGCAGCACCGGCAGGCGCTGGCTGATGTCGCCTTTCGCCCAGTCTGAATGATAAAGCGCATCGGCCGCCTTCAGCGCCGCTTCGATATCCGCGTCGGTATGTGAGGGGTATTCTTTGATGAGCTGGTTAGTGGCAGGATTTACTGTCTGATAAGCCATGTCGAATCTCCTTGTTTTACCGCTTAGGGTATTAAGGGTAGTCAACATGACTGGCTGTGGGCGTAAAGTTGGGTATATCCGGAAGGTTCTTAATGAAGCACTGCCGGACGGTTCGCTGACGTGGTATAAAAAATCTTCAGAAGGAGCGCCCATGACCGATACCCGACATATCCGCTAGACTTTTCACCGCGCCTCAGGCCTTGAGCTGCGCAGCACCTGGCAGAGTACGCAGGCGTACAAACGCCACAGTCACCCTCAGCTCTCCATCGGCGCGATTGTGGAGGGCCAGACCCGCTGCGTGTGTCATGACAGAGAGTACATCCTTAACCCCGGGGACCTCATCGCGATCCCGGCCGGTGTGCCACACAGCTGTAACCCCGTCGCCGGGCAACCGCGCAGCTACCATATGCTCTATATCGACACCGGGTTTCCGCTGGCGCTACAGGTGATTCGTAGCCCAACCCTGTTTGCCCATTACCAGGACGTTGTCGAGACCCTGTCTCCGGCATCACTGGAAACGCTGCTTTCTGCCCTTCCCCGCGCCGCGGATAACGCTGACGCGCTTCGCGCAACCAGCCAGCAGGTTCAGCAGGCATTTCTTTCCGATCTCGCCTGCCCGCCTTCCCTCGACGAGCTTGCCCAACGCTTCTCGCTGCGCAAGGAGACGCTGATCCGCACCTTCAGGCAGGACACCGGCCTGACGCCGGGCAGCTTTCTCAACATCTCCCGCGTGGAGTACGCCAAGGTGCGGCTGCGTGCCGGGGACGATATTGCCGACGTCGGCTACCAGAGCGGCTTTGCCGACCAGAGCCATTTTCATAAGACCTTCGTCAGCTATACCGCTGCCACGCCGCGCCAGTACGCCACCGGCCGATCAATATCAGACAATAAATAGGTTCTGCAGCGCCGTACTCTGACCTCGGATTGTTAACCGAGGTCGCTATGGAACTGTTCTTCCCTTCCGCTTTTCTCGCCCTGGCGCTGGCGCACTTTGTTGCCCTGTTAAGCCCGGGCCCGGATTTCTTCCTGCTGGTGGGCTACGCCGCGCGCTATCGGCTGCGCGGCAGCGCCGGACTGTGCCTCGGCATTGCCGCGGGTAACGCGCTCTATATTCTTCTGGTGATTATCGGCTGGAGCGCGCTGCGCCAGTTTACGTGGCTGTTTACGCTTATCGAGCTTTGCGGGGCGCTGTACCTGCTGTGGATCGGATTGCATCTGATTAGCAGCCGCCAACAGGTGCTGGCGCTGAATGAAACCCACCAGCGCTTTCCCTCGCTGCAAAAGCAGATCCTGCTGGGGCTCGGTTCGGCGCTGTTAAACCCGAAGAACGCGCTGTTCTATCTGGCGCTGATGACGGCGTTACTGGGGTCGGACGTCACGCTGCTTCAGCAATCGATCTGCGGCGTCTGGATGGTGGTGGTGGTGCTGGTGTGGGATCTGGCGCTGGTATCGCTGATGGGGCTATCGTCGGTGCAAAAGAAGCTCAGCCGTTCGCTGTGGTGGATTGAGCGCACGGCGGGGGTGGTGCTGATGGGATTTGGCGGGTGGGTGCTGTGGCGGCTACTGGAAAATATACGCTGAGATAGCGGGCAGCCTGACGCCGCCCGTTGCTTATTTTTTGTTTTGATCGCGCAGCATAGCTTCACGCAAAATGGCATTGAGCCTCGTCTGGTAACCTTTTCCAGGCCGTTTAAGCCACTCCATCACGTCAGCGTCGATACGTACAGACGCCTGAGTTTTGAGTGGCCGATAGAACTTCCCTCGCACCGCCCCTGACCACTGTTCATCTCCCGTGGCAGGGATATCGCTGTAATCAATCTCTGCTTCCGATTTTTCGGCTAGTGCTTTGAGCTCAGCCTCACGGCGAGCACTCATCTCAGGCGCACTACCGCGTTTATGTTTAACCATGCTCATAACGGCTCCTCTCTTTACGGTCCGCCTTTCGTGCGCTAATGATTCGAATGACTTCGTCACCACTTTCAAAACGTATCGTGTGTGCGACCATAATGACAATTAGACCATGTACAAGGCCAATGGTCTGCCAACGGAACTCTCCATTTTCATGACGATCCTGCAAAGATAAATGGTAAGGATCGTCAAACACCAGAACAGCTTCTTCAAAGCGGATCCCATGCTTAATGAGATTGCTTTTCGCTTTGTTGGTATCCCATTCAAACTCCGTTGGCATAGTGTACCCTTCCCTTATTGTATATACAAAAAAGCATATACAAAACGTTCGTAAATTGAACCGGTCGACATCGTTCAATTTCAATATCTGAAGGCGCATTCCAGAAGCTGAAACGCGGAGGTCCTTCTCCTTCTTTGCACTTTCCCCCCGCTTCCCTCTATCCTTAACCCATGGAAAAAATAGCTGAACTCAAACGCGCCAAGCTGCTGGCGCTGTCGCTGCTGCTGGTTGCCGCCGCGGCGTTTATCACCACCCTGTTCCTGCCGCAGACCTTCTGGGTGCGCGGCGTGAAGGCCATTGCCGAGGCGGCGATGGTCGGCGCGCTGGCAGACTGGTTTGCCGTAGTTGCGCTGTTCCGCCGGGTGCCCATTCCGTTTATCTCGCGCCATACGGCGATTATCCCGCGCAATAAAGACCGGATCGGCGACAATCTCGGCCAGTTTGTGCAGGAGAAGTTTCTCGACACGCAATCGCTGGTCGCGTTGATTCGCCGCTATGAACCTGCCCAGATGATCGGCGCCTGGTTCAGCAAGCCCGACAACGCCCAGCGCGTCGGGCTGCATTTGATGCAGGTGATGAGCGGTTTTCTCGAACTCACCGACGATGGACGCATTCAGCGCCTGCTCAAACGGGCGGTGCACAAGGCGATTGATAAGGTCGATTTCACCGAAACCAGCGCCGTGATGCTGGAGAGCATGACCAAAAACAACCGCCACCAGGTGCTGCTGGATGCGATAATCAATCGTCTGATTACCCTGATTCAGCGGGAGAGCACGCGGGACTTTATTGCCGATCAGATTGTCCACTGGCTGAAGACCGAACATCCGCGCAAGGCGATGGTGCTGCCCACCGAGTGGCTGGGCGATCAAAGCGCGGAGATGGTGTCGAACGCGGTGAACGCGCTGCTGGACGATATCAGCCACGACCGCACGCACCAGATCCGCCAGGCGTTCGACCGCGCCACGCTGAAGCTTATCGACAACCTGAAAAACGATCCGGAAATGGCGGCGAAAGCCGACAACATCAAGCACTACCTGAAAAACGATGAGGCGTTTAACCGCTATCTGGGAGAGATGTGGGCCGACCTGCGCCAGTGGCTGAAAGCGGATATGCAAAGCGAGGATTCGCGCGTGAAGCAACGCATCGCCAACGCCGGGCTGTGGTTTGGCGAAACGCTTTGTAATGACGCCAGCCTGCGTGCGTCGCTGAACGAGCATCTGGAGCAGGCCGCGCACCGCCTCGCGCCGGATTTCGCCGCGTTCCTGACGCGCCACATCAGCGACACGGTCAAAAGCTGGGACGCCAAAGACATGTCCCGACAGATTGAGCTGAATATCGGTAAAGATCTGCAGTTCATCCGCGTCAACGGTACGCTGGTGGGCGGGACGATTGGCCTGATCCTGTTTTTACTCTCGCAGCTGCCTTCCGTGCTGGGGCATTAATCTACTTTGGGCGGCGCGATGACGTAGCGCGTCGCCTCGAAGCGGTTGAGGATCAGGTGCACCAGAAAGACCATCGTCAGCGTTGCGACCAGCGAAAAGGTGACGGAAGTGATGCGGTAGAGATCGCTGAACACCAGGTCAGTGTCCGGGTGCATGTTCTGCCCGAACATAATGCCGATGGTCGTAATGCTGGAAAACCCCACGCCCGCCCCCACCTTTTCCATCACGTGCAGACGCGCGCCAAACGCCAGCCCGAGGCCGATCAGCGGCATCATCAACAGCATATGGCTGCTGTGATCGTAGAGAATCAGCTGCACCACCAGAATGTAGAGACAGCCCAGCACCACGCCGACCACGCGCCAGATCGAGCTCATCACCGAACCGCGGTAGTGCATCGGGAACAGGATCAAAATCCCCGCCATCAGCGCCGAAAGCGAATCGCTTAAGTCGCTAATCTGAAACACCACGAATATCAGCGTCGCGACGGTGCCGGAGAGCAGCGACTCGTGGCGCACGCGGGCGTCGTCTTTCTCAATCAGCGGCGGCGGTCTGCGGGGCTCCACGTCCGGCAGGAGATAGTTCATCAGCGCGCTCAGGCACACCGCCATGATGCTCGCTTCGATGTTGGAAAACAGCAGCGTGTGCCAGCTGGTGGTGGGGTAGCTCATAAAGTTGAGCATCACGCTCTGGCACACCACGCCCATTGAGCCAAACAGGAACAGCGGCCCCTTGCTCATAAAGCGAAAACGCATCACGTACAGGGCGAACACCACCAGCGTCATGATGACCGGCCACTGCGACAGATAGCCGATAATGATGATCATTTCGACGCAGTTTAGCGCGGCGCTGAAGATAAACTGCTTCGCCACGTGGCGGTTAAACACCGGCACCAGCGACAGGAGCATGATCGGGTAGACCACGAAAAATACGCCGTAGCTGGTGTTGTAGAAGCTGGAGATGCTGAGCGCAATCATCCCGGCGAAGACGATGCGCAGGGTCTGGCGAAAGTCGTTTGCCGTATAGACGATGTTGCCGTGCGGGGTAAATACCCGCGCCAGGGTGCTAATAGACATAGTGAAGCAGGCTCACCAGGTGGATCTGCATCCCGGAGAAAAAGCGCGCAAACGGCCCTTCGCTGTTGTAGAGCTGCACGGTCGCGCGGGCGCCGGTCGGCAGATGCTTCGGCAGCGCTTCATCCAGCGTCACGTGAATGCGCATGCGTTGGGCATCGCGCACCCAGCGGTTGGAGGTTTCCGGCTCGGACAGCTGGCCGTTCACGGCCTCCTGACCCGCCAGTATCCCCGCGTCGCTGCTGGTCACGTGGGCGCGGAAAACGTGCCCCGGAAAGGCGTCAAACACCACGGCGGCATCGGTGCCCTGATGGGTATGGCGCAGGCTCTTCTCGCGAAAATCGGCCACGATATCGGTCTGGTTGTTCACCAGCGCCAGCGCAGCGGAGCCGGATGAGGCATAGAAACCGGGACTTAACTGCAGATTACTGACCGTGCCGTCCGCCTGGGCGTAGACCTTCGTCCAGCCGAGGTTAAGCTCTGCCTCATCCAGCGCGTTACGGTATTTTTGCAGCGTAACGTTGCGGTGCTCGTCCCGCTCGCCGCGCTGAATGCGCAGGTTATGGATATTGGCCTGGATAGAGCTGACGGACTGCTCGCTGCTCTGCCAGGTGGTGCGGACTTTGTCCAGATCCGCCTGCGAGACGTTCTGCAGGGTGCTCAGCTTCTGGTAGCGATCGAAGGTCACTTTGTCGTTACGCGCGGTCAGCACGGCGGTTTTCAGGCTGGCCTGCGCGGCAGCGATCTGCGCATCCAGCTGGTCGTTGGAAAGGCGTGCCTGCTCAAGCGCGATTTGCGCCGCTTCCACTTTATTGCGAAACGGCGTGTCGTCGAGCTCAAACAGCAGATCGCCTTTCTTCACCTGGCTGTTGTTGTGGACATGTACCGCCGCCACGTAGCCGGAGACGCGCGGAGAAACCGGCGTCACCACGCGCATCACGGTGGAGTCCGGCGTCAGCGGGATCCAGATATCCGCGACGATAAAGTAGACAAACATCAGCAGGAAAGAGGCAATACTCACCCTTACCCAGCGGGCAAACTTTTGTTCAGGGGTCATTATTTTTCGGTCTTGTTATCTTCTTCGCGGATTGTCCGCAAATTGCAGGCGAATTGATTCAGGGTGGCGCTGAAAATGTCGATATGTTCCGGCGCGATGTTTTGCGATACGCGCGCCTGATAGGTCTCAATCACCCGAGTGAGCCTTTGTAATAGGGCTTTTCCCTCAGGCGTCAGCGTCAGAAGCCGGATGCGCTTGTCATAAGGCGATACGGAGCGCAGCAGGTAACCCTGCTTTTCCAGCTGTGTCAGGGTGCGCATCAGCGGCGGCAGTTCAATGCCCTGCACCTCCGCCAGCTCACTCACGGAGACGTTATCCCCGAGCTGATGAAGCTGCATCATCACCGTCCAGCTCGACTGGGTTAACCCGGTATCGAGAATGGCGTCGTCGATTACCGCACGCCACTGGCGCACGATCATCGCCATCCGCATGCCCATCGGCCTGCGGCTAAACAGTTCTTCTTCGCTCATGGGGAAACCTCTCGTCACACGCGGTAACGATGATAGTTATCAGGGTAAGTATCAAGAAACGAGAGGCGAAAGAGCAGGAATTGCGAAACGACGTCTCCCTCTCCCCGTGGGAGAGGGTCGGAGTGAGGGCACCAGCCCGCATCAGAGTTTAGCGGCTAAAAAGTCTCTTAACAGCAGCCCTACCTGAAGCCGTCACCACCACCTCCCTGTACCCCGCCACCCGCTGGATCCACCCTTTGCTTTCCAGATGAATGAGCAGCGCCGCGCCCGCCTCACCGCCCAGATGAAACCGCCGCTCGCTCCAGTCCAGGCAGGCGCAGCAGGCTTTGCGGCGCGGGTGAGCGCTTAACGAAACGCCGAGCTTCAGGAACTGCTCGCGGCCATACGGCGTGAGCGCTGAACCGTCTGCCTCCAGCCAGCCTTCCGCCTGCATAAAATCGTAGATTTGCACCGCAACCCTTCCGGCAAGATGGTCGTAGCAGGTTCGGGCCTCGCGCATGGCTTTCGGCGCGGTTGTTTCCGGCGGGGTGATGCGGCTCCAGGAGAGCCCCATCATATGCTCGACCAGCGCCGCCACGTCGTGCCCCGCCAGACGATAATAGCGGTGCCGCCCCTGCGACAGGCAGGTAACCAATTGCCCTTCCACCAGCCGGGCGAGATGGCCGCTGGCGGTCGACGGCGCAACGTCTGCCGCCGCGCTCAGCTCGGTGGCGGTCCACGCCCGCCCGTCCATCAGCGCGCACAGCATCTTTACGCGCGACAGATCGGCCATTGCGGCAGCCACCGCAGCAATGGCCTGTTCCAGCGCCGCGCTGTTATCAGGAGGTAGGCTCGTTTTTAACATGTGTCGCCCAGGGTTCGGTGATCTCTGCGGCCAGCTTATCATCATCCGTCAGCAGAATAAGGTGAACGTCATACATCCGCGTGCCCTCCGGTTTCGGAACTGTACTCCCGCACCAGCTGCGCCACCCGGATACGGTAGTACGCGAAAATCGACTCCCGCCCTTCGGCCTGCGCCGCCTGATGGAAGACGTTCTGCTTCCAGCGGCGGACGGCCTCTTCGTCGCGCCACCAGGAAAGGGACAGGATTTTGCCGTCGGTCGTCAGGCTCTGAAAACGTTCGATATCAATGAAGCCGTCGATGTCCGCCAGCAGAGGTTTGAGTTCGGCAGCGAGCTGTAGGTAGCGCGCCTGATGGGCGGGCGCGGCTTTGGCTTCGAAAATGACTGCAATCATGATGGTCTCTCCGTTGTGATGTCGGGGAGAGGATGCAGGGTAGAGAGGAATGATGCTTCGGCAAAGAGCGAAATGTTGTGCCGGATGGCGCTGCTCTTATCCGGCCTGTGGGCTCCTGTAGGCCCGGTAAGCGCAGCGCCACCGGGCAGGTTTTAGCTCAGAATCGACTTCGGCTCCATAAACGCCCGAATTTCCCACTCGCCCATCTCGCGCCCCACGCCGGAGTGCTTAAACCCGCCGAACGGCGCCTTCGGCTCATGGGCAAGGGTATTCACCAGCACGCGACCGGAAACAATCTGCTGCGCCACGCGTCGCGCGCGGTTCGCATCGCCGCCCAGCACCATCGCGCTCAGTCCGTAGTCGGTATCATTGGCAATGGCGATCGCCTCCGCCTCGTCACGATAAGGGATCGCGCACAGCACCGGGCCGAAAATCTCATCACGGGCGACCGTCATCTGGTTGTTCACGTCGGCAAACAGCGTCGGGCGCACAAACCAGCCGTCCCGGGTGTCCTCTGGCCGCCCTTCACCACCCGCCAGCAGACGTGCCCCCTCTTCGATGCCTTTACGGATATAGCCCTGTACCCGCTGCCACTGCTTTTCGCTGACCATCGGGCCGACGTCCGTCGCGCTATCGCGCGGGTCGCCGGATTTCACCGCCGCCACGGCCTGCGCCAGCGCGGTTTCGATTTCCGCCTTGCGCGCCTGCGGCACCAGAATGCGCGTCCCGGCCACGCACGCCTGCCCGCTGTTCATAAACCCGGCCTGAATCACCAGCGGGATCGCCTGCGCCAGATCCACATCATCCAGCAGGATCGTCGGCGATTTGCCGCCTAACTCCAGGGTCACGCGCTTAAAGCTCTCCGCCGCGTTGCGCAGGATCGCCTTGCCGGTATTCGTGGAGCCGGTAAACGAGATTTTTGCCACGTCCGGATGGTGGCTGATGGTCTCACCTACCGTCTCGCCGCGCCCGGTGACGATGTTAAACACGCCGGGCGGCAGCGCGGCATCGCGCAGCGCTTCGGTGACAATCCGGGTTTGCAGGGCGCTCATTTCGCTCGGCTTGATGACTGCCGTACAGCCCGCCGCCAGCGCGGCAGCAAGCTTGCCGCAGATAAACCCCGCGTCGCTGTTCCACGGCGTGATAAGCCCGGCCACCCCAAGCGGCGTCATCTGCACCGTGGCCGCGCCTGCGGGAGTGACGAACTCAAACGCCTCCAGCGCCTCAATGGCCTGAGCAATCACCTCCGCCGGATAGCTGGCCATCCACGCCGATCGTGAAGCGGGCGCGCCGTACTCTTCAACGATCGCGTCGAGCAGATCGTCGTGGCGAGCGGCCACGGCGGCGTGCATACGTTTTAGCGCCGCGAGGCGTTCCGGCTTTGTGGTCTGCGACCACGCCGGAAAAGCCGCTTTTGCCGCCGCAATGGCGCGCTCCGCGTCAACCTCATCCGCCAGACGAACCTGGCCGATAACCCGCGCCGTCGCCGGGTTGTACAAATCAAACCACTCTGTGCCGTGCGGGGTAACAAATTCGCCGTTAATAAAGATCTGTTCGATGGTGTGCATATAAACCTCCTCAGGCTGTGTGAGCACAGTCTGTCACGGCTTCTCCGTTGCGATAATCCACGCTATGCTGCAAGGGTTGTTTCGATTTTCAGGATAATCTATGCATCGTTCAGGTCTGACAGAGCTGGAAGTGGTGATGGCGGTCGTGCGACGCGGCAGCTTTCGCGCCGCCGCGCAGGAGCTGGGCATGTCGGCCACGGCGGTAAGCAACGCCATCGCCGGGCTGGAGAGCCGCCTTGATACCCGCCTCTTTAACCGCACCACCCGCAGCGTGGCGCTCACCGACGCCGGACAGCGCTACGTGGCGCGTATCGGCCCGGCCCTGCAGGAGATCCGTCTCGCCAGCGAGGAGATCCACAGCGACACCGGGGAACCCGCCGGCACGCTGCGTCTGAACGTGCCGAACCATATCGGCACCCTGTTTCTGGACCAGCTGCTGATCGACTTTATGATCCGCTACCCGAAGATGCGCGTAGAGACCGTCAGCGAAGCGCGAATGATCGACATCGTCGCGGAAGGCTACGACGCGGGGATCCGCCTTGAAGAGTCCGTGCCGCAGGACATGATCGCCGTGCCGCTGACCGGGGAGATCCGCCAGCTGGTCACCGCCACGCCGGACTATTTTGCACGTCACGGCATTCCGCAGACGCCGGACGATCTGCTTTCGCATCAGGGGATCGGCATGCGCATGGCCCATGGCGGGATCTACCGCTGGGAGCTGGCGCGTCGGGGGGAAACATACGCCCTTGCCGTGCCGCCGCGCTTTGCGACGTCCGATCTTTTTGCCTCGATCCGCGCCGTGAAAGCGGGATTAGGGGTGGGATTTTTGCCGGAACTGTATATCCGTGAAGAGCTGGAGCGTGGAGAACTGGTGAGCGTCTTAGACGAGTGGGCGCAGCCCTTTGCCGGGCTACGCCTGTATTACCCCGGCCATCGCCACGTTCCGCCAGGGCTACGGGCGCTGGTGGCGATGATCCGCGAGCGCGGGATTATTCCAGGTTAGCCTTATTCAGCCCGTAAGCCGCGTCCAGCGAGCCGGGTTCCATGCGGGAGGTGATCCCCAGACGGTTCCAGGCGTTGATCGCCACGATGGCGAAGTTCAGCTCTGAAATCTCAACGTCCGAGAAGTGCTCCGCCACGCTGCGGTACAGCGCGTCGCTTACCCCGTGAACGCCAATCTGGGTCAGCGCTTCGGTGAAGGCCAGCGCGGCTTTCTCGCGGGCGCTGAACAGCGGGGACTCGCGCCAGGCCGCCAGATGGTACAGGCGCAGCTCGCGCTCGCCGGCGATTTTGGCCTCTTTCGAGTGCATATCCAGACAGAAGGTACAGCCGTTCAGCTGCGACACGCGAATGTCGATCAGGTGCTTCAGCGCCGGGTCGATGGAGGTTTTTGCCACCTCCATGCTCAGGGCGGACAGGGCGTTAGCTAGGGCAGGTGTAGCTTTATGGTGGTTGACGCGAGTGCTCATTGTCTTTCCTCTTTTTATGCGGCATATGTCATGCGATGCAGCAAATCTACGCCGTTCATGACATAGTAAAAAGATACAAAATGCGTGAAACGAGGTAGGACATGAAGCCGGGCTATCACGAGATTTATTCCCGCTATCGCGACAACATCACGCGCGGCGTGCTGAAGCCGGGCGATAAGGTGCCCGCCATCCGCGTGCTGGCGGAAGAGCTGAAGGTGGCGCGTAAAACCGTCGAAACGGCGTACGCCATTCTGACGGGTGAAGGGTATCTGGTGAGCCAGGGCGCGCGCGGCACGCGGGTGAACCCGGATTTACTGTTGCCGGATAACACTGCCCCTGCGGAACAGCCCACCGGCACGCTTCCGGCATCCCTCATCAGCCAGCGCGAGCGGGCGGGGTTTCTGCGCCCCGGCATCCCCGCCCTCGACAGCTTTCCGTATAAAAAATGGCTGCTGCTGGCGGGCCAGGCGACACGCGCCATGCGTCAGGAGGAGATGCTCAACCCGCCCGTTCTGGGCTGGTATCCGCTGCGCCAGGCCATCGCCAGCTATCTTAATATTTCACGCGGGCTGTCCTGCAGCGCCGAACAGGTGCTGATCACCAGCGGCTACAGCGGCAGCCTGCGGCTGATCCTCGACACGCTTGCCAGCCGCAGCGACAAGGTGGTGTTTGAAGATCCGGGCTATTTTATGGGCCAGCAGCTGCTCAAGCGGATCGTGCCGCGCCTGCACACGGTGCCGGTCGACCGTTCAGGTATCGACACGGAATACCTGCTCCGTCACCATCGCGACGCCCGTTTTGCCATCGTCACCCCGTCGCACCAGAGCCCGCTGGCGGTCACGCTATCGCTGCCGCGCAAGCAGCAGCTGCTCGACTGGGCCAGCCAGAACGAGGCGTGGATCATCGAAGACGATTACGACGGTGAGTTTCACTACACCCGCAAGGTGCTGCCGTCGCTGAAAAGCCTCGACCAGCACGATCGGGTGATTTTTATGGGCACCTTCAGTAAAACCATCATGCCGTCGCTGCGCATGGGCTACGTGGTGATGCCCGCCAGCACCGTCGGGGCTTTTACCGACTGCGCGGATATCACCACCAGCGGCCAGCCGGTGCTGACGCAAAAGATCCTCACCGCGTTTCTCAACGAAGGGCATTTTTTCCGTCACCTGAAAAAGATGCGCGCGCTGTATCAGACCCGCCGCGACTGGATGATTGCGGCTCTCCGCGAGGTGTATGGCGATCTGTTTTTCACCGAGCAAAACGACGGCGGGATGCATATCGTGGCGTTCCTGACCAGAGGCAGCGGTGACCGGGAAGTGGCGCGCTGCTGGCAGGAACAGCAGCTGCAGGTGAATGCGCTTTCGGAGTGGTATTGCGGGTCGGGCAAACGCTACGGGCTGGTGATGGGCTATAACAACGTGCGGTCGTATGAAGAGGCGCTGGCGTTGCTGGAGAGGCCGAAACGGGAGACGCTTGAAATATTACTCTGAAATCAGATATCTGCCCAATTAGCACCGATTTAAAATATCGATATAATCTGATGGCTTTTTTACATTTCTAAGGAAAAGAAAATGAAATCAATTTTGGGATTTGATTATTTATTAACACCACGCGTGCTGGTCTTATTTTACTGGATCGCCATGCTGCTTATTTTTGCGGGCGGTGTGTATACCATGTTCAGCGACCACCTCATCACGGGCTTTATCGGTACGATATGCAGCCTGGTCGGATGCCGCGTGATGTTCGAACTGATTATGGTTGCGTTCAAGAACAACGAATATTTGCGCCGTATCGCTGAAAACACGTCGGTAAAATCTGCCGAATAATCCGCTTTTTATATGCCGGGTGGCGGCTAAGCCTTACCCGGCCTACGGGATCGAGCAGGCCCGGTAAGCGTAGCGCCACAGGGCAATCCTATGCTCACACATCATACCGCGACAACCCAACGTCCTTGAGCTGCTCGTCGCTCATCTGGCTCAGGATGCGGCGGGTACGGTTGATGCGATACCAGTTGCAGATCGTTTTGCCGATCCAGACAAACACGACGAACGGACGTTTTGAACGATTCTCATAGAATTCCATGATGCTCTCCTCACTGTACCAGTGGGGTTATCATCCTGGAAATCGGCCTGTGCAATACAGACTCAAAAACACCTTTTGTTTAACATACAGATCCGCTAAAACAGTATCTGCATGCCAATTTTTACGGCAATCTGTACTGGTTTTACAATCTGTATGGTGAAAACAAAGGATACAGCATGACGCGCTATCAACATCTGGCCAACCTTCTGGCAGAACGCATTGAACAAGGGCTGTATCGCAGCGGCGAACGTCTGCCGTCGGTGCGCACGCTGAGCCAGGAGCACGGCGTGAGCATCAGCACCATACAGCAGGCTTATCAAATCCTCGAAAACCTCCAGCTGATCACCCCTCAGCCGCGCTCCGGCTATTTTGTCTCGCAGCGCAAGGCCCAGCCGCCGGTTCCGGCCATGACGCGCCCGGTGCAGCGCCCCGTGGACGTCACCCAGTGGGATGAGGTGATGATGCTGCTGGACGCCCGCGCCGACAAAGAGATGATCTCCTTCGGCGGCGGCTCGCCGGATATTAACCAGCCGAGCCTGAAGCCCCTGTGGCGCGAGATGAGCCGCATCGCGCAGCATAATCCTGCCGAGATGCTGAGCTATGACGTGCTCGACGGCCGCCTGGAGCTGCGCGAGCAGATCGCCCGCCTGATGCTGGACGGCGGCTCCACCGTAGCGGCGAACGAGATTGTCATCACCAACGGCTGCCACGGCGCGCTGTCGATTGCCCTGCTCTCGGTGTGCAAGCCGGGGGATATCGTGGCGGTGGAGTCGCCGTCGTTTCACGGCACCATGCAGATGCTGCGCGGGTTTGACATCAAGGCGATTGAAATTCCTACCGATCCCGAGACCGGGATCAGCATCGAGGCGTTAGAGCTGGCGCTGGAGCAGTGGCCGATCAAGGCCGTGATTCTGGTGCCCAACTGCAATAACCCGCTCGGGTTTATCATGCCGGAAGCGCGGAAAAAGCAGGTCTTAGCCCTGGCCCAGCGGCACGATATCGTGATTGTGGAGGACGATATTTACGGCGAGCTGGCGGCGGAGTACCCGCGCCCGCGCACCATTCATTCGATGGATATCGACGGCCGCGTGATCCTCTGCAGCTCGTTTACCAAAACCGTGGCGCCGGGCCTGCGCGTCGGCTGGATTGTGCCGGGGCGCTATTACGACCGGGTGATGCACATGAAATACGCTGCGGGCGGGTTTAACGTGCCGGGCACCCAGATGGCGGTGGCGGCGTTTATTCGCGACGGCCATTACCATCGCCACGTGCGTCGTATGCGCCAGATTTATCAGCAGAATATGGAAACCTACACCTGCTGGGTGCGGCAGTATTTTCCGGCAGAGATTTGCGTCACGCGCCCGCAGGGCAGCTTCCTGCTGTGGATTGAGCTGCCGGAAAAGGTCGACATGGTGTGCGTCAGCAAGCAGCTGTGTCGGCTGAAGATCCAGGCCGCGGCCGGGTCGCTGTTTTCCGCCTCCGGGAAGTACCGCAACTGTCTGCGGATCAACGTGGCGCTGCCGCCGACGGAGAAGAATCGCGAGGCGCTGAAGAAGATGGGTGAAGCGATTGTGATTGCAATGGAGGAGTAGTGCGGCCTGATGCCCTCACCCCGACCCTCTCCCACAGGGAGAGGGAGAAAACCGATCCTGTAGGCCCGGTAAGCGCAGCGCCACCGGGCAACAGGCAGGTTACTCGTCGAAGTACCAGTATCCCTGGTTAATCAGCCCGGTGAGCTCTTCAACAAACGCCGGGTTATTCAGCGCATCGCCCAGCTCGGCCTGACCGAGTTCGGTGTAGCGGCACAGCGCATCCGCCGCCTTCGCGTCTACCGTCTCCAGTTGTTCACTGTTGATAAAGAAGCTGCCGTTAATATTCAGCACGCGCAGGCCGCTCAGGCGAGACAGCTTTTCGCCGCCCTGCAGCGCGTCCAGCACCTCTTCCGGCGCGTACGGCGGCTCAGCGGCGGCGATATCCAGCTCGTGGCGCGGCGTGGAGACAAAGCTGCCGAACCATTTTGTGAAATCATCCGGCTTGCTGATCATCTCGATCATCATCTGGCGAATGCGATCGAGCTCGTACTGCTCCACGCGGCCCGGATGTTCGCGACAGGTCAAATCCGGATCGCTGTAGTGCTCGCCGCCCAGATCGTTTTCCAGCGCGTAATCGGCGAAGCTGCTGATCAGATCGCGACCGTTCGGCCCGCGGAAGCCGACGGAGTAGTTGAGCGCCGTCTCATGGGTAAAGCCGTCGTGCGGGAATCCAGGCGGGATGTAGAGGATATCGCCCGGGGCCAGATCTTCGTCGATGATCGGCTCGAACGGATCGACGTGCAGCAGCGCCGGATGCGGACAGAACTGACGCATCGGCAGCTTGTCCCCCACGCGCCAGCGGCGGCTGCCCATCCCCTGAATGATAAACACGTCGTACTGATCGATATGCGGACCCACGCCGCCACCCGGCACGGAGAAGGAGATCATCAGGTCATCCAGACGCCAGTCCGGCAGGACGCGGAACGGACGCACCAGCTCAGCGGCGGGCATATGCCAGTGGTTCACCGCCTGCGCCAGCAGCGACCAGCCGGTTTCGCCCAGATCGTCAAAGTGCTCAAACGGACCATTGCTGGCCTGCCATTTGCCGTTGAAATGGCTCACCAGACGGCTATCGACTTCCGGCTCCATCGCCAGCCCTGCCAGCTCGTCCGGGGTGATCGGGTCGACAAAATTCGGGAAGGCATTTTTCAGCACTACGGGTTGTTTTTGCCAGTATTTCTCAAGAAATTCCGGCCAGTTCAGGTTCAGTTGATACGCCATGGGTAGCACCAGTGAGAGGGGAAACAGGCGCGATTATGGTGGAGAGCGTGGAGGGCTGCTTTGTCGTGGGTCAAGCGCAGATGATTTGCCTGCCACGCGCGTGTTGGCAATGATTAAACCTGGTCATTAGGTGAAGTGGTATTAAAGTAAAACTTAAATGATAATTTTTCATGAACCTTTTCCCCCGTCCGACGTTTACTTTTACTCAAGGCATCTTACCTCTTAAAACTGGTAGTTTTTTAATTTTAAGAACAAGATTAGCATTAGAGATTGTCATTCTTTATATTTAGCTCTAAGCTATTTTCTTTTGCATACCTGGCTCATTAAAGGCAATGATTAGAATCACAAGGACTGTTGAAAGCGAACATTGCTTACAAGAATATATTTCAACGTTTTCTGCCTTAAATAATCTTATTGACCGACACCTTTCTAAAACTTATCTCAATCTTTTTGCCCGCCCTCAGCAGGCTGAAGATGGTGCGGTTGAATGGTATAGCGAAATAAATGGCAAACCCCAACGCTTTAACGCTTTAAACGTCGTTGAGCGAGACAAAATCGCCATACTCCTCTCACAAAAGCTGGCGGCACTCACTCAACTTCATCAAACACTCTCGACTAGCGCGCAGACTTCTCCCGAAACACTGCAGTTACTGGCAAAAATAGCCAGACAGCCCTCACCAGAAAGAATATGGATCGTTGACGGTCAGCCTGTGATTACAGGCTGGGACATCATGCCTGAAACTAAGTTGCCGGCAGAACCGCTGGCTAAAAAGCGTGGGTGGTTATGGCTGGGGCTTTTAGCACTGGCTCTGCTTCTGGCTCTTGTTCTCCTGCGCGGCTGCTGGCCGACTGTCAAAGTAGCCACTCCTGCCGTTTCTCCCGTCCAGCCAGCCCCTGAGCATCAGGTCAAAATGCTCTGCCCGGCACAGCGGACAAAACAGCAGGCACCTGAAATGGTTATTATTTTTGATGCTTCTGGCTCTATGGCCATGAGCATGGATGCCACACCAGAAGAGATAATGCGGTGGATGCAGGATAAACCTGTACCCGGTATCGATCGTGAACCTCGTCGCATTACGCTCGCACATCAATCCGCTAAACACATTATCGATGACGTGCCAAATGACATGGACATTAGCCTTATTGCCGCAGCTAATTGCCACCAGGTGAACGCAACTCCGGCTTTCCTGCCGGAACAACGCGCTGAGCTAAAAAAGTTAATTGATAAAATCCAGCCGGTGGGTAAAACCGCTCTGGCAGAGGCGTTAGAAGAGGCGGGGAAACGAGTTAATGGCGTTGACCGTGATGCCATAATTCTACTGGTGACGGACGGGGAAGAGACATGCGGAGGCTCGCCTTGCGATGTCGCGCTTGAGCTAAAAAAACGTAAGCCCCGATTACAGGTCAATGTTGTCGATATCATGAATACCGGCGCCGGAAACTGTATTGCCAGCAATACAGGTGGAAAGGTATTTGCTGTCAATAATACGCAGGAGTTTAATAAGATGATGAACAACGCCGTGAAGGAATATATACCGCAGGGTTGTGATTAACACATTAGAGAAAATGAATACATTGCCAGAAATATAGTTTCACAGCGAAACTTTTTTTGCGGCAATCGGATATGCGCACGTCCCAATAATAAGTTTAGTTTAGGTCTAAACGTTTTCGGCCATTTGCCGATAATACTCAATATTTTGTTGCCATAAACAATTGACGCAGATTACCCGGCGTATTTGCGGCGTCCTTTTCCACAGTGGAACTTGCTTTCACTTGTTCGTTTAACAGCAAAGGCATGCAGCGTGAAAGAAATTTTTCTATGCAGTGACAAGCTCGATAAATATCAGTCGATGGGTGAGAATGGACAGGCAGTATATATTTCCGCATTACAGCTGCGTGAAACCCTACGACTTAGAAAACAAACGGCGGTTGCTGACACTTTAGCCATCCCGCAAATCAGCGAGCATGGCGATCGAATCGACTGGTATGCCCCGCTGGCCGGTGACGTTATTCCATGGACGGCCGCAACGGAAGCTGAGCGCCAGGCCGCGCTCGCGCAACTCGAAACCACCCATGCAGCGTTTCGCCAGATAAGTAATGAATTTGCCCAAAGCCAGCAGCCGGAACGCCGGCTCTTTGGGAAATTACTTGAGAAAGCGATGCAATTCCCCGATCAGCAGCACGTGTGGCTGGTAGGTGGAAAGCCGGTCATCAGTTTTTGGGGATTTGTGAACGCCACTAACCAGGCCCGCATCGAGCCGTTAGACTGTTTGCGTCCCATATCTACAGCCTTGCCTCCGCAATCAGCCAGTATTGAACCGGTGATACCAGAACGCACTTTCACGCATCAAAGGCACGCCAAAAGACGCTGGTGGTTGCTCTTACCCGCATGGTTGCGTTGGCTACTGCCGCTACTTCTGTTACTCCTTTTAGCGTTACTGTTCTTACGGGGTTGCATGCCAGGCATAACGATCCCTGGTATTTCATCTTCCGTACCCGCTTTGCCCGCGCCCCACCTTCCAACAGCCGAATCTCTTGCGCCGTCGTCAAGGGCCATCATCAGCACAACAACGTCTAAGGCGAACCTGCATTCGACAACGGGCAGTGAGATTTTAAGCACCACGGGCACTTCACTCACAACGTCACAAGAGCAATCAGCATTACAAACGCCGTCACAAAGCGCAGCAGCAACGGCATCTGCTGTGGATCCTGCGTCAGCCACGAATAGCCCTCATCCCGGCGGAACAGCACCTGCTCTCGAAGCGCCATCGGCCAATACCTCAACTGGCGCTAAAGTCCCGTTGACCCTGCCCGCATCTTCACTGGCCCAAGGAAACACCCGTTTTCTGGACGGGAACTGGCACGCAGGGGCTGGTATTCAGGATCAACGCACAGGAAAGCCCCTTAGTCTGAGTTACCAAATCAATGACGGTAAGGGCGAAGTACAGATGATCCGTGGCGACGGTGTGACCTGTCGTGGCGCGGTCAACGCGGCCATTCAGTCAGGTCATCTCGCCATTAACAATCAGGGAGAAGCACAGTGCTCCGATGGCTCACGCTACCAAATGCCAGAAATTCTGTGTGCTCCCGGCGCGCAAAACATTGCGGATTGCAAAGGCCGTTACGACGCCAAAACACTTTTCCCTATTTCGATGAAGCAGGAGGCAAGTCAGTAAATGCTCGCTGAACTCACTGATTTTAAAAAACAGGTCAAACTTATTCGCGACAGCGGGATCCAGTTCCTTGATTTCGCCTTTACCCTGCCCACGCGTAAAGAATATGGGGAATTTCTTCGTCAACAGGGTGACGAGGCTATTATGCGGCTTATCTATAATGAGAGGGAAGATAAGCTGCAGATCCCTCAACCTGACAGCGAACCTCCTCGCTACGCAGACTCCGACTACACATTGACGACCGAAGAGTCGCTACGCCTCTATCGCGGCCTCTGGTTACCGCTGCCATTTTTCCGCTTCAACCCGCCACGAGCCTTTGCTCACGGGCCGTATAACTGGTCACGCGTCCAGTTCCATGAGCTGCCTGAGCCGGATGAAAAGGGCAATACCTGGCGCGCTACTCTGATTTTTGATACCAAAATTTTCCCGGATCGCGAGAATACGCAGTATCTCGCACCGGGCGAGGATGATATCCGTTCAGGCGCGGGATTTGCTCTGGCACGCCATCCTCACGAGATGGGGGAGTTTCTCTCACTGCCATGGGTGAATGAATGGCTACGGGAAATTTTCAGTACTCAGGCTCGCGAAGTATTACGCCAACATATTGATGACATTGATGAACAACTACTGCAGAAGGAACATCAGGCGCATTATCTTAACCTGCTGCATGTCCTGGCGACGACGATTGTCGTTCCTGAAGTACAGGTCAACGACGTAAAAATCCGGGACTCAGCGATACCTGTAGATCTCGTGCTGGACATTGGTAACTCACGTAGCTGCGGCATCCTGATCGAAGAACATCGTGACGACAATAAAGGGCTTTCTCAACTTTATCAGCTTCAGCTGCGAGATTTGAGCCAACCGCAATTTGTTTATAACGAGCCTTTTGACAGCCGTCTCGAGTTTGCCCAGGCCGAATTCGGCAAGCAGGATTTCTCGCTAAAAAGCGGGCGCAGCGATGCCTTCACATGGCCAACCATTGGACGCGTCGGCGGAGAAGCCTTCAGAATGGCGGCTCAACGCCTGGGTACCGAGGGCTCAACAGGGATCTCCAGCCCTAAACGCTACCTCTGGGACGATCAACCCTATTCACCGGGATGGCGCTTTAGCCAGGCCTTCGTGAAAAGTGACAGAGAGCCGTTAGCCACTGCAGCACCGCTGCTGTATATGATCAACGATCAGGGGAAATTGCTCATTCGCCTGAAAAATGAAGAAGACCGTATGCCCGTCTTCACGCCGGTATACAGTCGTAGCTCGCTGATGACGATGATGTTGTCAGAGGTATTAAGCCAGGCTCTCATGCAAATCAACAGCCCTTCACAGCGGCTGAAGATGAACCACGCCAGCACACCGCGTCGTTTACGAAATGTCATTATGACTGTCCCTCCGGCGATGCCAAAGCCTGAGCGCGCTATCTTTGAGGAGAGCATGCATGACGCTATCCGCATGGTCTGGAAAGCGCTCGGCTGGGAAGAGATGGATTATGAAGGCGATGACCCGCAGTGCTTGAAATACGCCCATCCAGGCGTACACGTGAAGTGGGACGAAGCCACCTGTGGGCAGTTGGTATATCTCTATAACGAAACGCAGAACTACTTTGGCGGTCGCACGGACGAATTTTTTGCAGCTACTCGCCGTCCCGATACTCAAAAGGACACCAGCGATACACGCTCATTAAAAATTGCGTCGATTGACATTGGCGGAGGAACGACCGATCTCGTCATTTCTCGCTACACGCTGGATGAAGGCCAGGGCATTAACGTCCGGATTACCCCGAAACAGCTTTTCCGTGAAGGGTTTAAGGTAGCAGGCGACGACATACTGCTGGATGTTATACGGCTTTTCCTCCAGCCAGCAGTAAAAGCGGCCATGACCAAAGTCGGCCACAGCGATCTTGCAGCCGAATCAATGATGTCACAACTGTTCGGTAGTGAATCGATCGAAGCCGGAAAACAGGTATTACGTCAGCAGCTTACATTACAGATCTTCGCGCCTCTGGCATTATCTATTTTGCATCGCTATGAAGAGTACTCCCCGGAAAATGGGCGGGAGATACTGAATTACACCTTCCGTGAGCTACTTGCCGATAATCTTCCAACCGAGAAAGTACAGGATTACGTCAACGACGTTGCCCGTTCCGGACAGCTTGCGAGCGAAGTACCGTTCTCCATTCTGGATGTACCGCTGGAGTTGGATCTTGCGCGTCTGCACAATGAATTTATCGACCCTCGCAGCGGGCGAATGAACATTTGCCACAGCCTGCGCGCGTTGTGCGAAGTGCTTTGGCACTACAACTGCGATGTATTACTTTTAACCGGTCGTCCATCCCGCCTGCCGGGAATTCAAGCGCTCATTCGCCAGCTTCAACCTGTTCCCCCTTCTCGCGTGCTGCCACTCCACGGTTATGAAACCGGTGGCTGGTATCCGTTTAACAAGAAAGGATGCATTGACGATCCGAAATCGACAGCCGTTGTGGGGGCGATGCTGTGCCTGTTAGCGGAGAAATCCAGGCTCAACAACTTCTTCTTCCGCACTGCGAACTTTAAGCCTTATTCAACCATCCGCTATGTCGGGATGCTTGATGGAAACAATGTGATTAAAGACAGCAATGTCGCCTATCGCGACGTTGATTTGGACTCCGCTGATTTCCAGTTACCGGAAGGGAAAGGCTTTGAAGCACGGGGGGAAGTGCGTATCGGTTTTCGCCAGCTTGATAACGAACGCTGGCCATCGACCGCACTTTACACCCTAAAAATTACCAGTGCGAACCTGGCAAGCGAGCTGTCGGGTGATGCTGTAATAAGCATCGGTTTAACCGCAGAACAGGGACGTGGACGTAGTAGCGAAGAACCGGTCAGTCCGGAGCGCTTCCAGATTGGCTCGATGGAAATGAAAAACGCACAGCGCGGTTATGGTCGTAGAGATGTTGCATTCCAGTTGAACACAATGGTCGGTAATGGGCTGAGTGAAACCCATTACTGGCTGGATAGCGGGAGTATTAAAAGCTAATGAGCACTATTCATCCCAACACCATTATCCAGGGCTGGAATGGCGTCGAACAAGGTGCAGGCCGGGCCATTGACTGGATCGCAAGCGTTCGTCAGGACGCGCCGCGCCTGAACACTGAAGCCGATCGCCTGACCATGAACTTGCGCCGCAGCCGTAACAAAGCACGCAGATTGGCGCAGGCCGCAGCGAAACCGATGACAATCGGCTTCTTTGGCTTGTCGCAGGCAGGCAAATCGTATCTCATTTCCGCGCTGGCTGCGGGTGAAAACGGAAAGCTGGAAACACGTCTCGGCGGCAATCAGCTCGATTTTCTGACACACATCAACCCGCCTGGCGGCGGCAAAGAGGCGACGGGTCTTGTTACCCGGTTTAGCCGCAGTGCTCAGAGCTCAGACGACCGCTGGCCTGTCACGTTACAGCTCTTCAACGAAGTGGAAATGGGGAAGATCCTCGCCAACGCATTCATCCATGACTTCAACCAGGAAAAATTTGACTGGCAGTTCGATGAAAAACGCATCAGCGATCTGTTAACGTCCCTGTCGAAACGACGCCTGACCTCCCGCAGCCCTGGCGTGACCGAAGATGACGTAGTTTCTTTTTGGGATTACCTCATCCGCCATGCTGAGAAAACGCAAAGCCGTTTTGCCCTGACCTACTGGCCACAGGCAGTAAGCCTCGCACCATGGCTTTCTGTTGAAGATCGCGGCCAGCTTTTCTCCGTTTTATGGGGCGAAGTACCAGAACTAACCAATGCCTATATCCGTTTTGCCAACACGCTACAGCGTCTCGGTGGAGTGCAGGAGCTGCATGCCCCGCTGAGCACGCTGGTTCGTAACGAAAACGGCCTGCTTATCCAGCGGGATAGCATCATGAACGTCGATATGCTGGAGCGGCTGAATACCCCGTCGGATCAGACTATTGAAGTCTGTCCTGTGGTAAATGGGCAAACGGGTGCGTCTATTTCGCTATCGCTGGCAGAGCTCACTGCGCTTACCGTTGAATTGCATATCCCGTTAATGGCTCCGCCTCGCGAAACAATCTTCGAAGCCGTCGACTTGCTTGATTTCCCGGGTTATCGCGGCCGTCTGGCGGTGGAGTCCATGAGTGATGTCACTCGCGAGGTTAAAAATGCAGAGAGCAACCCGCTAGCGCAGTTAATTTTGCGCGGAAAAGTGGCCTATCTTTTTGAACGCTACACCGAAAACCAGGAGATGAATGTCCTGGTGGTGTGTACGGCCTCAACAAAACAGTCCGATGTCAAAGAAGTGGGCGGCGTTCTGGACGAGTGGATCCGTTACACCCAGGGCGCCGATGCCGACGCGCGTGGTCGTCGCTTACCTGGCCTAGTCTGGGCATTAACCATGTTTGATCTGCGCATTAGCCAAAACCTTTCCCATGACGAAGCACTTCTTCGCCAGTCCTGGGGGCTTGGCGGGATGATCAAAATGGCGATGACCGAGCGTTTTGGCCAGTACAAATGGATGCAGGAATGGAGCCAGGGTCAGGCGTTCAATAACACGTTCCTGGTACGCAAACCGCGCCAGCAAACGCCCTTTATCCGCATGAACGCAGGTAGTGAAGCGGCTTTCAACGACGACAATGGCGGGCAGCTAGCACTGATGCGGAAAACCTTCCTTGAAGATGAAGCTGTCGCTCGCTACATCGCGAACCCTGCTGAAGCCTGGGATGCGATGCTCACCCTCAACGACGGTGGTATGCGCCGAATGGCCGATTATCTGGCCCGCGTCGCCCGCCCTGAACTGAAACTGGAGCGGATCGCAGAACAGCTCGACGAGATCCGCCACGAACTGGTCGAAGGGGGACTGGGGAACTGGTACCAGCCGGACGGCGAAGAAGAGCTGTCCAGAAAATCCCGAATTGCGCAAGAGATCCTTGCCACCCTGAAAAAACGCAGCGGCATGCACGGCGAACTGCTGGCGCGGTTGGTTCCGGCACGCCGCGATCTCCATGCACTTTACATGCAGCAAACGACCCTGTCTGCGCCTGAAGCAGAAGAAGATGCAGGATTCTTTGATATCGGTGTGGAAGATGCTTTCGAAAGCAGCGCAACTGCGGTGACGACGCACAGCCATGAGATCGCTTTCGCGCACCAGAGCGTTCAGCTCTGGATTAACCATCTGCGCGGCCTGCCTGAAACCGCCGCCATGCTCAACTACATCAGTCTTCCGCGCCCGATTGCCGAAGCGCTGGTAGACGAATTGATCACGGGGTTATTGCGTTCACGTGTCGAGGACGCGCTGGTCAATGCAATGAAAAATACCGAGCAGGCTGGCGTTCGTCGCGAACGTATGGTCGAGCGTCAGGTTTCACGCGTGCTTCACGTGATGAGCGATTTCATCACCTGGCTGGGCTATCAAAATATGCCGGAATCGAAACGCCCGGCCCGTCTCAACCAGCCCGAACAGCCGATCTTTACCCGTCCACCAACGTGCGACAGCGTGGTCTGGAAAGGTGATGAACGCCTGGCACGCCTGACGCCGCAACAGCTGAACTACAGTGCCTTCTTTATCATCGACTGGCTGGTTGGCCTGGAAGCACTCATTACCGAAAACGCAGGTCATTCTGCCGGACGCGAGATTAGCGTCGCGCAGAACGAAAATCTGGGCGTCATTCTCCGCCAGATTAAATTGGCAAAGGAGTAACTGGACGTGATCAAACCTGAACTTAAGACGCTGACCCCTATACAACCAGGATTCGCATTGCTCTTGTTGAAAGGCTGGAAAGGCGATGCCGAGGGCGTCACAATCTCGGTAGTACGTAATCAGGATCGCCTGTATCTGGATAGCCACGGTGATTGGGTCAGTGGCGAGATTTTCCTCGCCCTTCCTCCACTGATACAAAATGAGGAGACGCCCTGCGTTCAGGTCGGCCCTTCTCTGATCGATCCACTACTCGCCAACCGCCAGGCGGCCTATCGCATCACCATCAAAGATGGAAGTAATAAGGATATGGGGATTCTGACCATCGCTGAAGGGCTACTCAGCTCCCAGGCCGGTGGTGAAAACCCACTCCCGGAAAATATACAGACGCTGAATGATACCCCCATCGTGCAGCCGATGTCCGTTCAAGAACCGGAACCTGTCGTTTTAGAACCTGTCGCAGAAAAGCCTGTATCTCAACAGCCGCATAAGCCGAAAAGTAAGCTGCCGTTATTTGCGGGATTAGCCATTCTATTGCTCCTGCTGGCCGCTGCTGGGTGGTGGTTTACCCGTAAGCCAGAGCCTGCAATTCCAGCGGCACCTCCCGCGCCCGTCGCGAAAATTACCGGGCCGTGTGGTGATGAACAAATGGCGAGCGGCAATGAAATGGCGTTCGTTAAAGGGTGCCTGCGTAGCCAGCCAAGTAGTGCACAACTGCTGGACGTCATCGCAAAAGCGAAAGCGGCAAAACATTGCGATATCGCTCAGCGCCTTTACGCCTATAAAGCCCAGTCCGGCGATACGCAGATGGCCGTTCGTTATGCACAAGAATATGACCCGAAAACCGCAAAACCAGGGGGATGCTTCAATCCTGACGCAGAGACAGCGGCGTATTGGTATGAATCGGTTGTAAATCAGGACCCGCAGAATAACGAGGCCAAAGCCCGTTTAGCTGAGCTGAAGAAATAGGATAAACAATGAAATACATGCATTGGTTCAGTAGCCTGGTGTGTGCCGCAACGCTGGCATCCCCCGCCTGTGCCGCGGGTAAACAGCCGCTTTTGCAGGAAGGTAAACATGCGTTATTCCAGCGGGTACTGACTTACCCAGGCTGCCAGCTGTCCGCCAAAGCAGGTGAAGCAGGTAAAGAGCAGCCGGCCTTCAGTCGATTCTATGTTTACCAAAGGACAACGCAGGGTCAGGACACGTGGCTGCAGGTTGGGCCGGACAGCTTTGGTCATACCGCTGGCTGGATGAATTCCTCCTGCACCGTTGACTGGAAAATGCAGCTGACGCTGGCGTTTACCAATCCTGCTGGCCGTCAACCGATGCTGTTCTTTAAAGAGAAATCCGACGTTGAGTCTCTTCTGAACAGCAAAAACCCTGCGGCAACATTGCAACCAATGCTCAACAGTTTGAGCAGCCATAAACCGGTCCCGCAGGTTCTGGCACGCGAGCCTGATTACATGGTGGATCAGTTAAAAAACTTTTATCTCTTACCTGTTCTTGGCTCAGATGATGTGTTTACCGATACCGGCTTCCAGGTACGTGTACTCAACGTTGCCTCCGTCAGCGAAAAGTCGCCCGCAAAAAAGGCCGCGTCCGCTGCTGATGAAAAGAACATGATGAAAGGGTTCTCCGCCTCGGTTGTCTTTGTGATCGACTCCACCATCTCGATGGGGCCGTATATCGATCGCACTAAAGAGGCGATCGATAAGATCTACAAGAGGATCGAGAAGGAACACTTACAGGATCAGGTCAAGTTTGGCCTGGTAGCTTTCCGCTCCAGCGTGAAAGCGGTTCCGGGTCTTGAATACGACAGCAAGATGTATGTCGACCCCAATACCGTTAAAGATGGTAAAGACTTCCTCGCTAAAGTACATGACCTGAAGCAGGCTACCGTTTCCAGCAGCAAGGTTGATGAAGATGCTTACGGCGGGGTCATGACAGCGCTGGACAAAGTGGACTGGACGCAGTTTGGCGCCCGCTACGTTGTACTGATTACTGACGCAGGCGCGCTTGATGGCACAGATAAGCTCTCGTCAACCCATCTGGATGCCGCCCAGGTGCGTCAGGAAGCCGCCTATCGTGGCGTTGCGCTGTATGCGTTACATCTGAAAACCTCTGATGGTAAGAAAAATCACAGTTCTGCTGAAGCCCAGTATCAGGAGCTGACGTTAAATCCATTCCTGCACAAACCGCTCTACTATCCTATTGATTCAGGTGATGTAAATAGCTTCGGTAGTATGGTCGATAACCTGGCGAATGCCATTACCGGCCAGATTAAAACAGCCTGGAGCGGCGAAGAAACGGCGGGGAGCGCGCTGGGGGCAAGCCCTAAATATGCCGGTAAGAAAGAAGATCCCCTGCTCAGTGATGCCGACAAGTTAAGTAAGGCAATGCGTCTTGCCTATCTGGGTGAAAAGCAAGGCACCACGGCACCACCGGTATTCAAGTCATGGATAAGCGACCGCGATCTGATTGACCAAAACATCCCGGCGACCGAGGTGCGCGTACTGCTCACGAAAAGCGAGCTCAGCGATCTGAGCGATGTCATGAAGAAGATCGTCAATGCCGCCAATGAGGGGATGATCTCTCCGGATGACATGTTTGCCAGCCTGCGTTCTCTGGCGGCAACCATGGGCAACGATCCAAACCAGGCGAAAGGGAAAAATGCGACCCGCCTCGGAGAGATGGGGCTGCTCGGTGAATATATCGAGAGCTTACCTTACCTCAGTGAAGTATTGAGCCTGGACGAAGAAACCTGGAAAAGCTGGGATGGCCTTGAGCAGGAGCGTTTCATCCGCAGGCTGAATACCAAGCTTAATTACTATCAACGCTACAACCAGGATGTAGACCGTTGGGTGGCATTAGCGCCCGATAGCGACCCACGCGATAACGTTTATCCGGTACCTCTGGAGAACCTGCCCTGATGTTGAGGATCCGCGATATGGAGATCAGCCGGGGCGGGACGCATGGCTATAGCGTCGCCCTCCCGCACCTCTCGTTGAAAAAGGGAGAGGTGGTCGCTCTAACCGGGCCTAGCGGGTGCGGTAAAAGCACGCTTCTGGAGATGATAGGGGCGATCCTCCGCCCAGCGCATCTTGCCGAATACCGGCTCGCCGGTCGCGATATTTCAATACCGCTCATGGCTGAAAACGAGCCTGTCCTGGCCGCGCTTCGCGCACGCGAGCTTGGGTTTATGCTACAGCACGGCGGCTTGTTGCCCTGGTTACCCGTGATAGAAAACATCACTCTGGTTCGCAGGCTGGCAGGACTTAGCCTACAGTCAGCCTGGCTCGATAAGGCCATCGACAGCCTGGGCGTGCGGCCGCTGCTGACAAGAATGCCTTCCCGGCTTTCTATCGGCGAGCGCCAGCGCGTTGCCTTCATCCGTGCGATTGCCCACCAGCCACGCTTACTCCTTGCCGATGAACCGACTGCGGCGCTGGATCCTGATAATGCAGACCGGTTGTTTGACCTGATGATCGGCATGGTGCGCTCACTGGATATGGCAGCCATTGTTGTGAGCCACGACTGGCAGCGCGTGACGCATTTTGGGATTGACCGATATCAGGCCGTGACCGGAGAGGGAAAAAGTGTCTTCTTACCCAGCTGATATGCCAGCGTCAGGCACCCTGCTATGCCGTATGGCTCTGCGCGATCTCATTCACGATCGCAAGGTCGCGCTGTGCATCATCTTCTCTTTGATTGCCGTTATCGCACCGTTATTGCTGCTGTTCGGATTGAAGAATGGCATTGTCAGCCAGCTTCGCCATCAGCTTCTCGACGACCCTCGCACCCGGGAAGTACGTATAACGGGTAATGGTAATTATGATTTTGCCTGGCTTGATAAGCTCGCCCGCCGTTCAGAAGTCGGATTTTCGATTCCGTTAACCCGTTCGCTGAACACTCAGGCCGATCTGGTCCGGGACGGGCAACACTTTGTCCCGGGTGCTGAAATGATCCCGACGGCCAAAGGCGATCCTCTTTTGCAGGATGTCAGAGCACCGGTCAAAGACAGCGATACCGTACTCAGCGCCAGTGCGGCACGGCGCCTTGGCGTGCAGCCAGGAGATATCCTGCGCCTGATGGTGAGCCGAAAAAGCGAAGGGAAAAACCAACGCGCCACGTTCGCTTTAACCATTACCGGCGTGCTGGATGACGCAAAATTTTCACGTCAAGGTGCCTTTATTACATTGTCTTTGCTTGTTGCTCTGGAAGACTACCGCGATGGCTTTCAGGTTCCCTTGCTGGGGGTCAGCGATGGCAAGCCGCCCAGAGAGAGAACCCGCTATTCAAGAGCACGTATCTATGCCAGTTCGATAGATGACGTTTCACTCCTCGCGCGGTGGCTGGAGACGCAGAACATTGAGGCTATCACTCAGTCAGCTCAAATTGAGTCTGTGCGTGCCATCGACCGTGTGCTGGGGATTATCTTTGGCGTGATTGCCTGGATCTCTGCATCAGGGTGCATCGCCTCGTTAGTCGGTGCCTTCATCGCCAACATTGATCGTAAGCGCAAAGATATGGCCGTGCTGCGCCTTCTGGGTTTTCGCCGTCGCGCTGTGACGCTTTTTATTATTATTCAGGCGCTGTGTTTGACCGGCGTCTCATACGGACTGGGTGTGATCATCTACCTGCTGGGCAGCGCATTGTTCAACCATGTGTTGGGCAGTTCTTTACCGGACCAGGCATTCGTCTGTCACCTTGTCCCCCTTCATTTTATCGCCGCATTGCTCTGTGTCCTTGCCGTGGCGTTAGGCGTGGCCGCTATCGGAGCACTGCGCGCATTGAAAATCGAACCTGCGGAGAGTTTACGTGAAATCTAAACTGGCGATGAGCCTGGCTATCATTGGACTCGGGTACGCCTGCGCGGCGAATGCCACCTGGGATGAAAAGTTCTGGAACCCAAAACCTCTGGCCGATGACGTGATATTGCCTATGCCGTGCGACGGTGCCATGGCATTTCGCAAAGTCGCTATCCCGCTGAATAAACCGCTGGAAGATTACAACATCACGCTGGGGCAAGAAGGCGACGACTGGGGATACGTTGAACAATCTCGCCAGGAACACATTGCAGGCAGTTTCCCGGAGAAGGGTGGTAAGGGCCGTTATTACCTGATGGCCAAATATGAACTGAGCGACCTGCAGTATCGCGCGCTTTCTGGGGAATGCCCGACGACGGATATGAAAGGACGTTTACCGAAGGTGAGTATTGGCTGGATGGATGCCATGGTATTCGCAAATCAATACAACCTGTGGTTACGAAAAGAAAAACTTTCTGCACTGCCTGAAGATGATGGTCAGGCGGGATTTTTACGGCTTCCGACAGAAACCGAGTGGGAGTTTGCCGCACGCGGCGGGCTCGCGGTTTCCCCCGCAGAGTTCCGCGATCGCCACTTCCCCATGCCTGAAGGATTAAACGGTTATGTCTGGTTTGCGGGGGCACAGTCTGCAAATGGAAAACTTCAGCTTACCGGCCTGCTGAAACCTAACCCGCTCGGATTGCACGACATACTGGGCAACGCAGCAGAGATGATGTTTGACCCGTTCCGCCTGAACAAGCTCGATCGCCTGCATGGTAAGGCTGGGGGCTATGTCGTTCGGGGGGGCAGTTATATGACTCCTCAGGCGGATATCCGCAGTTCACTGCGTGGAGAGGAGCCGTACTATGCCAATGCGGGCGAGAATACAACCAAAAGCACCGGTGTTCGTCTGGTTTTAGTTTCCACAACCCTGACATCACGCGAGCGGGTGAAAGAGATTGAAAAAGAGTGGCAATCATTAGGCACGGGTAAAAAGGAGACACCTGCAGGCAAAGCTGATGATTCGCTAAAAAACCTGAATGCTATCTCGGCAAAAGTCCAGGATGACGCACTGAAGAAACAACTTGAGCAACTGCGCGGTGAGCTGCGCGCAAATAGCCAGCTTCGGGATGAACAACGGGATCAGGCAATACGCACATCGTTACAGTTGGGCGCCTTTTTGTGCACAAAAATGAAAGATGACGGCGAGTTTTACGATCGTCTCAACCAGCTCTTCACCAAAACCTGTGCCGCAGGCAGCCAGCTTGATGCTAATTGCTCCCGCCGTCAGGAACAGCTTGGTCAACATCAAAAAGCCCTTGATTTTATTACCAGTTATTACGCTGACACCCTGGTAGACATGGGCACAACCTATGACAAACCCCTCATCGAACCGCAGGTCGCTGTCGTATTGCAACAGATGGCTGCACGCGGAAAAACCAACCTTAACGGTTATCTCGATACCTACTGGAAGAACCTTCAGGGGTACTGGAAAGATGGAAAAGTTGCGCGCGAGGCGTGGCTTAGTTCATGTAAAAAAAATAATTAAATAGTTCAGGAGATTGGAATGTTAAAGGTTATTCGCACAGCAGTGATAGCAGGAATGATGGTATTTCTGGCGGGGTGCCAGAATGGCAGTACGGGAAGTAGTGGCGGCGTCGACCCGCGCCTTGCCAATAATCAGGACGTTGAGTTTTTCAATAAATCAGGCTGGCAGGCCTGTGCTGGCGGCGCGGTAATCGGCGCACTGGCTTGCGCTGTCAGTAACTCCAGCAACAAAGCGGTATGTATGGCCGCCGCCGCTATCGCCGGTTGCGGTGTGGGTATGGGGGCTAACGCCTATCTGGATAATCAGCGCAAAAAATACGCCTCCCAAGAGCTGCAGTTAAACGCAACGATTAAGGATGTTGAAGCCGAAAACAAACGCATTCAGAACGCAACCAGCGTTGCAAAATCGGTTATCGACTCTGATAAAAAGACCCTCGCTCAAATAGAAAAAGATATGGCTGCAAACACGGTGAAAAAAGACGCCGTACAGAAGCAAATTAAAGGAGTGGATGCCAACATTGCTTACCTTCGCGGCACCATCACCGACATGAAAAAACATGAGAAGCAGTGGCAGGACGTTTCTGCAGACATGAGCAAATCCGGCAGTGATACCCAAAATCTGGATAGCGAGATTGCGTTGATGCGCGACAAAATTGGCTCTCTGCAGGGCGAGCTCGATAGCCTCTATACCCAGCGCACCGCGCTGAAAGTCGGTTGAGGGGAATAGCAATGCGTTATATTTTTCTTGCACTCAGCGCACTCATATTAGCCGGCTGTGCCACTAACGCGCGAGATTGTGACCCGACAACCGGTGATGTCAGCATTATTACCAAATTTAACTGCAACTACTCCGGCACCTGGGATAAGCGCGTTGAAGATAAACAAAAAACGCTGCAACACGATCAGGAACTGAATAAAGAGTTCAAAGCGGTGAATGATGCGATTGAAAAAGAGAAAGCACTGAGCAATGCCAACGTAGCCAGTAAACAAAAATCGCAGCAAGAACTGCAAAAGTCGATGAACAATCTGGTCGCCCAGTTGAAGAAAAAAACAGCTGGCCGGGCTGATGCTCAAAAGCAAGTTGCAGACCTGGAAAAAAGTATGAAGGAGGCGCAAAACAAACCAAGCGCTTCCGAATTGCAAAAACAGATGGAACTGCAGAAGCTGCAGGGACAGCTGAATGAATTACAAGAAACACTGGCTTCACAATAATAAAATAGCAGCCGGATTACCGGCTGCTTTACCTGCTAAGGAAAAATAACGTTGAAATCTCAATTACTCTCTGCTGGATTATTGACACTTCTGGCGACAACTCCAAGCGTTCATGCTGCACCGCCTGAGCCTGAACTTATTTTCAACTGCGAACTCACGAACGGAAAATACGTTATCGTCCGTCTGGATCACGATGTTCCTACTTATTATTACGGCTCACTTGAAAAAGTAGAAATGACTCTCCCCAAAAATGAGGGAGACAAAACGCAGGTTCGCCTGGGTGAAATGACGTTCTCAGGTGGAGGCGCTTATTATTATCGTTTCATCAATGGCAACTACAGCTATGTTGTTTATAGCGGTACGGGAAAAGGATGGGATTATACCGGCCTGAAAGTATATAAAAACCAAAAGCTCATCATGAAAAAAGAGTGCACTAATGGGGGGTTTTTACCTAATGAATATCGCGGTCAAGGCCTCGTAAAAGAAGCGGACACCGGTGATGATGCAACATACGGTTATGTTGATTAATACATCATTTTCAGGATGGTAAAATATGATGAGCCGTTACTTACACTGTAGCACAGTATTCGCATGTCTTTTATTCGCTGCTCCAACTCATGCGATTGAGATCTGGCACTCAAACACCGTCTGGGCAAATCAAGGGATGTGCAGCGCCACTTTCACGCTGGACAGTGGCATGGAAAGCGTTGGTTCGTTAGAGATAGGCTTTGACCTCGTTGATGCAAAAAATAACCTTGTAGCTCATGATACTTTGCAGGTAGACCCATTCGGCGATTCTGATGCCACGCGATACCAAACGGCTTTCGCCGAAGGCGAGCATTATTGCGAAAGCAATCTCACGCTGCGCCTGACGTCACTGGCATTAGTTAACGGAAAGACCAAACAGCCTTTACCTCTCAGTTTGCTTACACCAAGGGCATTTATTCCATTCCCTATCATTAACCCGCAGGCAGATCACTAATATGTCTATAGACGCTGAAGCAAACTCAACACCTGACAATAATGGACCTGGCCTTTGCTTTTTGTTATTACTTATCTTTGGCGGGTTCGTTTTCTTTATACCTGCAAGCGTTGTGGTCGCCTTCCCGGCCGTTCTCGCCGGTTCCTTCCTGTATTTTATCTGGTATCTTATTTCAGAAGGGCATTTAGGCAATATTCTTGGCAGTATGATCGTCAGCATGATACTTATGGCTATCGCCGCAGCTATTCCTGTCATTGGCTGGATATTGTTACTTCTATGGATCTTCTACAATATTGCGAAAGCCTTTGAGACGATAAAAACATTACTTCCCGATGCGCTCTTTAGCGCTGTTCTCTATGGATGTTTGCTCTTTCCCGTTATCCAGGAAATGGCAATGGACGGGGAGAGCAACATGGCTGCCACTATCGCTTGTGGTGTCGTGTACGTGATAACTGCAGGGCTTTATTGTTCCAGGTTAACGCAGCTGGCAACCAACACTAAGCAAAGTATTTTCTATTTTTCAATTATGTGGCTTTCGGTCCCACTTATCGCACTTCTGATCGTCTCGATTGTGGCATCCTTACGCGCGGCATTCAGAACCGTGCTGACCCCGGTGCAGACCGTGGTCAAAACCCCGCAAAACGTATCAGCGCATATGCGAGGCGGGAGCCATGTCAACGCTTACACCCGAACTGTGACCACCATTCAACATAGCGTGACCTCCCAGACGCTTCCGGGGATGGGAGCTGTTGGTGCCTCTATGGTTGGTTCCGTATCGGAGGCAACGATAACAACACCACAACAGCCACAGCAAACCTTGCCAGCGCTGGAACACAAACCAGCCGGGGGTGAATTAACACAGTATGCGACGAACAAAGACCACAACTTTTACCGCTACGACAATCTCAACGCGAAAAAAATAAGCAATTTCGTCCAGGCGGCCAGTCATCGTCAATCGCTGCCTCCTCTCACGGAAGATGCGATCCTGTTCTACTACGACGAAACGGTTTTCGGCCAAGGGGATCATGGTGTGGTATTAACCGATGACGGTGTTTTTTGCGTGTTGGGAAAATTGTATGAAACTTTCTACGCCCGCTTCAGCGAAGTCAGTAGCGTAGTCATAAAAGGATCCTTTAATAAAAAAATTGTCCTGCATATGAAGAATGGCCAGAAACATAATATTGAACTGACTCAATCAAATGCCGGGGCAAAAAAAATCTACGAACTTATCAGCATCGCAGCCCAGAATTAAGTAATCCTCCAGGCACCCGCTCAACGGGTGCCTTTCAGACTTCTGCATGACACATTCTGACAGTTTCACGCTTTATCGTGATCGCCATATTTACAGCGGCTTATATCGTTACGTTAAGAGAGAACTGTCATGAGGCCTGAAATGAGCGATTTCACTGAACTGCCGGTCACTGGCTTTGTTAAGACCACAACAGCGGTCTACACGCGTAAACAGAACCCCTCGGTATTCTCGCCCGTGGCGCGTGAACTCCCTGCGGGAAGCCAGCTGACGGTGCAGGCTGCGGTGATGGGGGATGCTGTGGAAGGCAACGCGCACTGGTATCGCATTGATGAGGATACATACATCTGGGCGGGGGCATGCACACGGCTCGATCCTTACCCGGCGTTTCCGCCAGGCACGCGAACGAACTGGATGGCGGTGGTGTTCGAGGTACGCTAGGTCCGGCGTAGGTCGGGTTAGGCGAAGCCGTCACCCGACTCAAACACGCCGCGAAAACTTAATCCAGCTTCAGCTCGTCATAATGGGTAATCAGTTTACCCACGATACCGTAGTCCAGCGCTTCTGCCGGAGACATCCAGAAGTTGCGATCGGTGTCTTTTTTCACTTTTTCCAGCGGCTGGCCGGTGGCGTCGGCGATCAGCTTGTTCACGCGATCCAGCATGCGGATGATCTCGCGCGCTTCGATCTCAATATCCGTTGCCTGACCGCGCACGCCGCCCAGCGGCTGGTGGATCATAAAGCGGGTATTCGGCAGCGAGTAGCGGTGTTCTTTTTTCGCCGCCAGGAAGATGGTGATCCCGGCGCTCGCCACCCAGCCGGTGCCGATGACGTGCACTTCCGGGCGGATGAACTTGATGAAGTCGTGGATGGTATCGCCCGCTTCCACGTGGCCGCCCTGGCTGTTGATGTACAGCTTGATCGGATCGTTGCTGACGCTTTGCAGCAGGATCATCTGGGTGATGACCTTCTGCGCCAGCTCCTGGTTGATCTCACCGGAGATCACAATCGAACGAGACTCCAGCAGTTTTTGCTGCAGAGCGCCCGCGCCGTTTGACCCTTCCGCTTTTTCCTTGTCGCTATCTTTCAGTGTGTAGTGCATTGTTATTTCCTCAGCTTGTCGCGCTCAAAACCAGAGTGTAGCCTGTTTTACCGGTGAAAGTCCTCACAGACAAATAACGAGGGAGCTTATGAATATTGCCCATGTCGCACTCTGGACCCGCAGCCTGAACGCGCAGGTTCAGTTCTGGGAAACGGTGTTTGGTGGCCGCAGTAACGAACGCTACGTCAGTAAAAATCGTCCCGGTTTCGAATCACACTTTATTACGCTGGATGACGGGCCGACCATCGAGCTGATGACGCTGCCGGATCTGCCCGACGCCCCTGCGCACCCGGAGTTTATCGGCTGGGCGCATATCGCCATCAACGTCGGCAGCAAAGCACAGGTCGACAGCATGGCCGGGCGTGCACAGGCCAACGGCACGCTGCTCAGCGCCCCGCGCATGACCGGGGACGGCTTCTATGAAGCGGTAATTGCGGATCCGGACGGCAACCGCATCGAGCTTGTGGGTGCATAAAATCAGCGTTTCGTTCCTTCACCGCTCCGGTCACGGATCGCTATACTTCATCTTCATACGGTTATCATATTGTTAAATGATAATGATAGTTAATGTGTTAAGATGAAAGTCAGCATAAACAGTCCCTTACGTAACCGGCGGGATTGTTTGCATCCTCGACATGTAAATCAGCACCGGGGCGGTGAATGGAACACATTGTGTATGTGGTTGATGACGATGACGCGGTCAGGCAGTCCGTGATCGGGCTGCTGGATTCGGCGGACCTGAACGCCGTCGGCTTTTCATCGGCAGAAGCGTTTCTTCAACACCGCTTTGAAGAGCTCCCGTCGTGCGTAGTCCTCGATATGCAAATGCCCGCCATCTCGGGCTTTGAGGTGGCTGATGCCCTTAAGGACAGCGGGCGCGAAATCCCGATTATTTTTCTTACCGGCCACGGCACTATCCCGATGTCGGTGCGCGCCATTAAAGGCGGCGCGTACGAATTTCTCACCAAGCCCGTCGAATCCACCGCGCTTATCGACGCCATCGAGTCCGCGCTTCAGCTGGCGGAACACAACGCCGTGCGCAATAAAGAGCACTATGCTCTGAAGCAGCGCCACATGTCCCTCACCCCGCGCGAGCACGAGGTGCTGACGCTGGCGATAAGCGGCATGCTGAACAAGCAGATTGCCGCCGAGCTGGGCGTCAGCGAGATCACGGTTAAGGTGCACCGTCGCCGCGTGATGGAGAAAATGCAGGTGCGCTCCGTGGCGGAGCTGGTCAGGGCCGTTGAGCGCCTGACCAATAGCCAGCCTGCGGAGTAACCTTTACCCTTCCTGCGCCGCCAGCGGCAGCGCAAACGCGAACACCGTGCCGTACGGCTCCCTGCGGCGCGCGCTCAGCTTCCCGCAGTGACGCTCGATGATGCTGGCGCTGATGGTCAGCCCCATCCCCATCCCCTGCGCCTTGGTGGAGTAGAACGAGTCAAAAATCTGCTCCAGCCGCTCGGGCTCAATGCCGCTCCCGGTATCGGCGATCTCAACGATCACCTTCCCGTCCGCGTTGGCGGTGCTGAGGGTAATGGTGCTGGCGCGATCCTTCACCTCGGCCATCGCCTCTACCGCATTCATCACCAGGTTCAACAGCACCTGCTGGATCTGCACGCTATCGCCGGTGATAAAGCTGTTCTGCGCCTGTAACAGATAATCAACGCTAATGTGTCTCTGCTCCAGCTCGCTGCGGGAGAGCGTGATGATATGGTGGATCAGGTAGTGCATGTCGATGCGCGAGAAGGTGGGATCCTGCTTGCGCGTCAGGGACTGGATGCTGCGAATGATCTCCCCCGCCCGCGCGCCTTCCGCGGCGATCTCCTCCAGCCCCTCACGCACTTTATCCAGACGGGCGGGCTCGCGGTTGAGCCAGCGCAGGCTCGCCCCGGCGTTCGAGACGATCGACATCAGCGGCTGGTTGATCTCGTGGGCAATGGATGAGGTCAGCTGTCCGACGGTGGTGGCCCGGGACACCCGTGCCAGATCCGCCTGCGCGACCCGCATGGCATCCTCCGCCGCGCGCTGGCCGGTGATATCGGTGATGATGCCGTAATACTCGTTCACCTCGCTGCCCACGCCCACCGGATCGCCAATCCCGAGGATGTAGCGCGTTGAGCCGTCGGTACGCTTAACGCGAAACTCCGCGCGCATGGAGAGCCCGTCGCGCACGCTTTGGGTGACGATGGCGCTGATGCGGGCGTAATCGTCCTCATGGACGAAGGTCAAAAACTCCGCCATGGAGATCGTCTTTTGCTGCCCGGGCAGGCCGAGAATGCGGGCGTACTCTTCCGAGACAAACATCAGATCCTGCTCCAGCTCCCAGCGCCAGCTGCCGGTGTGGCTGATCTGCTCGCCGAGCATCAGCGAGGTCTGGCTGGATCGCAGCTCTTTCTCCACCCGTCGGCGCTGGATGTTCTCCGCCAGCAGCTCGGCGTACAGCCGCGCCGTCTCAAGGGATACCGCAGCCTGCGCGCCCAGCAGGCTCACCACGCGCGAGTGCTCGGCGGTGAAGACCTCCGGCATCAGGCGGTTTTCGAGGTAGAGCACGCCCACCAGCCGCGCCTGTTTGAACATCGGGACGCACATGACCGCCGCCCCCGAGGTCACCAGATAAGGGTCCTGACTGAAGGGATGGAACTCCTCCGGCCTGCCGGTGCGGATCTCCTGCCCGGTGCGGATCACCGCCGCCAGCACCGACAGCGGCAGGTCGGTCGCCGTCGGCACGTCTTTCAGGATCCGCACCCGCACGCCCTCGGTGCTGGTCCAGGCGCTGGCCTCAATCTCCGGGATGAGGCTCTCGCTCACGCGCAGCAGCAGGCCGCGCTGCGCCCCGGCGCGTTCGAGCAGGATGGTCATCAGGTTTTCGATTAAGCGCTCAAGGTTAATCTCTTCCGACAGCGCGCGGGAGGCTTTGATGACGCTTTGCAGATCGCGGATCGTCTCATTCTGGGCGAACGCCACCGTGTCGTAGGCGCTGGCCTGCCCGGAGGCCAGCAGGTGCGGGAAATCCTGCTCCAGCTGGCGCACCTTGGCCTGCGCGCCCGCGCGGCCCCAGGCGGCAATCGAGCCGCGGAAGTGGGCGTCCGACGCTGTCGGGTAACCGCAGGACAGCGCAAAGCGGCCCGCCAGCTCGTGGGCCAGAGCGTTGATCGGGTTAAAGCCGCCCTCGCGGGAGAGCCGGACCGCCTTCTCATACTGCTCGAGCGCAATGCTGTTCATTCCGTCCAGACGCACGATTTCGGCGTAAATCAGCGCCTCTTTATCCGCGAACGTGCCGGGATTAACGCGCGCCCAGAGGGCGATTTTGTCGTAGTGGGCGTGAATGCTGCGGCGGTGATTCGCCGAGAAGGTCTCCGGCGTCAGCTGACGGGAGAGCGCCAGGGCGCTGTAGAGATGGTAATCCAGCAGATGGATGTGGCCCGGCGCAGACCACGCGTACCAGCCCGCCATCTCGAGATCCGCCTGCGCGTCGGCATATTCGCCGCAGGTAAAGTGCGCCATGCCGCGATACAGCCAGTACCAGAAGAGCATGGTGGAGTTCTTCTCCGGCGCCTGCTCCGGCGACGCGGGAAGCAGCGCCTCCGGCAGCACCTGCGACGCGGTCCAGGTGCCGATGACCGGCGTGCGCAGGAACTCAACGTAGCCGCGCTGGACCATCAAAATGGTTTCCACGTCCTGGAAGTGGGTTTTACGCACGAACGCCAGGCCGCGATCGATGCTGGTCAGCACCCCGTCCAGGTGATCGCCCCGCGAGAGGAAGTTAATCACCTGGTGGCAGGCCGCAAAGCAGGCCATCGTCATATCCCCGTGGGTCACCGCCGAGGTGAAGCAGGCCTTCGCGCACTCGATGGTAAACGATAAAGGCTGGGTCCAGACGCTGAGCTGGTCGAGCGGCAGCAGGGTTTTGGCTTCGAAGGCGTCGTAGCCGTGGCGATTCACCAGCTCGCGGGCCAGGGTGCCGTACTGGAACCCAAGGCGATACTCGGCGTAGCGGTGGCCCATCAGCACGCCAAACCAGGCCATCGCCGTGGTGGACGCGCCGGTAATGCCGTGGTCGAGGGTCAGGTGCATCATGCGGCAGAGCAGCAAAAAGTGCAGGCGCGGGCAGATGAAGCTGGCGCAAATGCTGGCGCTGTAGAGCAGGTTCATCACCGCTTCGGTTTCCGGGTTATCCATCCGCGACAGCTGGGCAAACAGGTTTTGCGGCGCGTCGGCCGTGCGGTTGCAAAAGAGCGCCCAGGCCTCGTCGCAGTCGGCATCTTCCGGATAGCGGCTAATCTGGATCCCGAAAATCCCCAGCCAGCAGAGCGCCGCCTCCAGCGCCAGACGGCTGTCCGACTGGCGAATGTACACCTCCACCAGCAGGTTCGCCGCCAGCGCCTTTTCGGTCAGCCCGCCGGGGCAGCCGAGAATGGCGTCACACAGCTCGCGGGTCCGCTCCAGGTGCCCCAGCGCAAACTCGCAGCCCGCCTCTTCGATATCGAGCATAAAGTCCGACACCGTCCCGGCGTTGCCCAGTGCTCTGGCGGTCTGGATATAGCCGAGCGCCGAAGGATAATCCCCCGAGCGCTTCGCGCGTCGCGCGGCCAGAAGGCTCAGCTCGCGGAACATCTCGCGCTGCGGGGCGGGCTGGATGCTGTCCAGCGCGGCCGTGACGTGGTGAACGGCGCGGAACAGCAGCTCGTTCCCCGCCGCCTGACGCGCGGCGTCGGCCAGCAGGCTGGCGGTGGTCAGGTGAATATGGCTTCTCTCATGCCGATCCAGCAGCGCAAAGGCGGCCTCCTGCACCCGGTCGTGGGTGAAGGCGTACTTTTTTTCCGCCAGCACGATGAGCTGGGCCATCACCGCCGGGTGCAGCGCATAGCGCATTTCCGCCATCGACATGCCGACCACGCGGCAGATCATCTCCATCTCGCCCGTGCCGCCGAGGCAGGCGATGCTGCCCAGCAGGCGGCGCGTCTCGTCGGGAAGCTCTTCAAGCTGCTCCAGCACCAGGGTGACGAGGTTTTCGGTGTAATGCCTGGCGCGGATCGCCTGCAGATCGTAGTGCCACTTGTCCTGATATTTGTTGTGCACCACCAGGCCGTCATCCACGATGCGGCGGAAAAACTCGTGCACAAAGAGCGGGTTGCCGCCCGTCTTCTCGTGGATCAGCGTGGCGAGGTCGGTCGTCGCCGCGCTGCGGGTGCGAAATACCGTCGCCAGCCAGCGCGCCACCGCTTTCACGGAAAGCGCCTGCGGGACAATCTCGCTCGCGTTTTGCGCCGCCTCCGGCAGGCCTGCCAGCAGCGCCTGCAGGGCGGCGTCGGGCACGGCGCTGATATCCCTGTGGGCCGCGACCACCAGCAGCGGAACAGCGCCGCAGTTCATCAGCAGATATTTGAGCGTGTGCAGGCTGGCGGCGTCGCTCCACTGGAGATCGTCGAGCACCAGCACCAGCGGGCAGCCCTGCGAGGCAAAGGTTTTTACCAGCGCCAGCACCATATGGCTGAAGCGCGCCCGGGCATCTATGGAAAACGTATCGGCCGAGAAGCGCGGCTTGCTCTCCAGCAGCAGGCCCAGCTCTGGCACCAGGCTGACGGCCAGCGCCTCGTGCCCCTCCAGGGCGCGAGACAGGCGGATTTTCCACTTCGCCACCTCGTCTGCGGGCAGCCCCAGCAGGTGCAGCGTCAGGGTGCGGAACGCGGAGCTTAATACGCCGTAGGGCAGCGACGGCGAAAACTGGTCGACTTTGCCCACCGCCAGCAGCACCGTACGCTGCTGCAGCGTTTTGAGCGCCGTCGCGATGATCGAAGATTTGCCGATCCCCGACGGCCCGCCGATTGTCACCAGCTCCGGCACCAGGTTCTGACTCACCCGCTCAAACGCCGCAATAACGTCGTTCGCCTGCGGATGCGTCGCGAAGAGGGAGTCCGCCAGATGGATCGCCGGGGTGCGGTCCTGCTGGCCGGGGGTAAAAGCGACGATCTCGCCCTCGCAGGTCAGCGTCGCCTGGCAGCGGCGGAGGTCGGCAATCAGCCCGTCGACCGTCTGGTAGCGGTTATCGGGGTGCTTTTCCAGCAGCTTCAGGATGATGGTCGACAGCATCCCCGGCACGTCCGGGCGGATCGCGTCCGGAGCCAGCGGCGCGGAGGCAATATGGTAGTGCGCCCAGTTGGCCCGATCGTCCTCCCCCAGCTCAAACGGCAGGCGTCCGGTCAGGAGTTCATACAGCACCATGCCGAGGCTGTAGAGATCGCTGCGGCCGTCGACGGGGCGCTGGGTGCGGGTGGTGTGCTCCGGCGACATATACGCAGGCGTGCCCCCTGAAACGGCAAGCCGGGTCTGGGTGATGGCATCGGAAAGACTGCTGGAAAGGCCAAAGCTGCCCAGACGGCAGGTGGCGTCGTGATCAACAAAAATAGTGCCGGGCTTGATATCGCCGTGGATCAGGTTTTGCAGATGCATCTGGCGCAGGGGAACGCAGATCTGGATCGCCATCTCGAGAAAGCGCGTGATGCCCGAGATCGCCCTGCCCGCGCGCCGCGCCAGCAGTTCAAACGAAAACGGGGCGTACACCAGCGCGAAGCGCCCCCGGTACTGCGTTGACGCAACGGCGCGAATGGCCCAGCTGTCCTGCAGCACGTCGCGCAGCGCAAACTCGTTTTTGAGCAGCCGGGTGGCCCGCTCTTCCTCTTCGTCGCTGACCGCGGTGGCGATAATGAACGAGCCGCCGGAATGAGGATGTCGCGCGTGCATCCAGGCGATTCCGCCCTCCTGCGCCAGCACGGTAAAAATCACATCCTCTTTAAGGACAAAAACCCGCCCCTGGTGAAGATTCCCCTGGGCGGGCCAAAATGCAGGCTGCTCGTGTTCGTTCATCCGCGATCCTTATTGTCGGCGGGCCAGCTCCCGCTGAATATGATCCAGCAGAATATCGATGTTAATGGGCTTACGCAAAAATGCAGCGGCGCCCAGATTAAGAGCGTACCGCTGCATATTTTCATCAGCATGACCGGAGATAAAGATCACGGGCGGCGGCGGTACGGCCAGCAGCCGGAGCTTTTCAAACAGCTCCAGGCCGCTCATGCCCCGCAGCTTGATGTCGGTGATCACCAGCGCCGCGCCGGACAGGGCGAAGGGATGGCTCAGAAACACCTCTGCAGAATCAAACGTATCGGCGGCATAGCCTTCCGACTCCAGGAGATTACTCAGCCCGCTGCGGACGGATCGTTCGTCATCAATGATGGCAATGCGCCACGGCAGCGTCATGCTGTCTTTCCTCTGGTAAATCATTAAACGTCGCGATCGTCCTTCGCGGGCGCAGGGGGCGCCGTGCCGCTGATTTTCGGCACGCATTCGTGACGAAACCAGGCGAGGGTAAGCGGTTCGCGACTCAGTAAACGCCGTCCCACCGGGATGAGCTGTTCGCCCACCAGCATGCCAAACAGGCCAAGCAGGGCGACAACCGGCGGCGCCGGGGAATGGACGTCGAGCAGAGCGTAAATTACCCCAGCAACCACGCCGCACACCAGCGAAATTATCCATGCTTTCATGACGACGCTCCCGTCTGCGATTTGGCCTGCGGAACGGTCACCGGAGGCGGCGGCGCGCCGTCGCGGGATAACAGATGTCGCGTCGCCTGTTCACCCGCCAGCATCCCCAGCAGGCCAATCAGCGCCAGCGCGGGCGGCGCGGGGGAGCGCACCTTCAGCACGGCATACATCAGGCCAATCAACACGCCTGCCGCAAGGGATATCAGCCCAGTACTCATTGTGAACTCCAGAGAAAAAGGCAGCGGCGAGCCGGATGAGGGACCAGCCCGCCAGCGGAACTTAGCGAGCCGGGACCGGCGCTAAGGTGCGGTGCTCGCTCTTCTGGCGAGACGGCGCTTTGTGCACCATGGTGTAGGCGTAATCGACGCCCATGCCGTACGCGCCGGAGTGCTCACGTACGATATCCATCACCGCGGTGTAGGTTTCTTTACGCGCCCAGTCGCGCTGCCACTCCAGCATCACCTGCTGCCAGGTCACCGGGATCACGCCCGCCTGGATCATGCGCTGCATCGCGTAGTCGTGGGCTTCTTTGGAGGTGCCGCCGGACGCGTCCGCCACCATATAAATTTCGTAGTCGCCTTCCAGCATCGCGCACAGGGCAAAGCTGTTGTTGCACACTTCGGTCCACAGGCCGGCAACCACCACCTTCTTCTTGCCGTTGGCCTGCAGCGCGTCACGCACCTTCTGGTCGTCCCAGGAGTTCATGGAGGTACGCTCCAGAATGTCCTGGCCCGGGAACACGTCCAGCAGCTCCGGATAGGTGTTACCGGAGAAGCTTTCGGTCTCAACGGTGGTGATGATGGTTGGAATGTTGAACACCTTAGCCGCTTTCGCCAGCGCCACGGTGTTGTTTTTCAGCACCTGACGGTCAATAGACTGCACGCCAAACGCCATCTGTGGCTGGTGATCGATAAAGATTACCTGACAGTTCGCAGGGGTTAACACTTCGAGCTTTGAAGAGGTCATAGCATTTTCCAGTGGTTAAGGGTGAAATCGCCGCGAACGCCGCGACGATAAAGACACCCTCATCCTGCGGTTTTCCGTCTTTGCGCGTAATTATCTCTTCGTATAGTTAACCTTAGGTATAGTTATACTTTGGTATACCTATCCTATTGTATAACTGGATCTTTGCCGAAACCGGTTCCCATAATCCTGACCATTCCCCTCTCAGTCAGGAGCACGTATGGTTACCCTCGGTAAAGCCGATCTCATTCTGGTTAACGGCCAGTTTCACACCGTCGATCGCGAGAACCCCGTCGCGGAAGCCGTTGCCGTGCGCGACGGAAAATTTCTGGAAGTGGGTACCGTCGCCGAGGTGATGCAGCACCACTGCGACGGCACCAAGGTGGTCGACTTAAAAGGCCACACCGCCATCCCCGGCCTGAACGACTCGCACCTGCACCTCATTCGCGGCGGGCTGAACTACAACCTCGAGCTGCGCTGGGAAGGCGTGCCGTCGCTGGCCGACGCCCTGCGGATGCTGAAAGAGCAGGCCCTGCGCACGCCGTCGCCTCAGTGGGTGCGCGTGGTGGGCGGCTGGACCGAGTTCCAGTTTGCCGAGCGCCGGATGCCGACCCTGGACGAGATCAACGACGCCGCGCCGGACACCCCGGTCTTCATCCTGCATCTGTACGACCGCGCGCTGCTCAACCGCGCCGCGCTGAAGGTGGTCGGCTACACCAAGGACACGCCAAATCCGCCGGGCGGAGAGATCCAGCGCGATGCCAACGGCAACCCGACCGGGATGCTGATTGCCCGTCCGAACGCCATGATCCTCTACGCCACGCTCGCTAAAGGGCCGAAGCTGCCGCTTGAGCAGCAGGTCAACTCCACGCGTCAGTTCATGCGCGAGCTGAACCGTCTGGGGCTGACCAGCGCCATCGACGCGGGCGGCGGCTTCCAGAACTACCCGGAAGATTACGAGGTGATTGCCGAGCTGCACGAGAAAAAGCAGATGACCATCCGCATCGCCTACAACCTGTTTACCCAGCGTCCGGGCCACGAGCTGGAAGACTTTGAAAAATGGACCGACATGCTCACGCCGGGCCAGGGCAGCGACTTCTTCCGCCACAACGGCGCGGGCGAGATGCTGGTCTTCTCCGCCGCCGATTTTGAAGACTTCCTCGAACCGCGCCCGGACCTCGCGCCGGGCATGGAAGACGAGCTGGAGCGCGTGGTGCGCCATCTGGTGGAGCACCGCTGGCCGTTCCGCCTGCACGCCACCTATAACGAATCCATCAGCCGCATGCTGGACGTCTTCGAGAAGGTGAACCGCGACATACCGTTCAACGGCCTGCACTGGTTCTTCGACCATGCGGAAACCGTTACCCAGGCCAACATCGACCGCATCAAAGCGCTCGGCGGCGGCATTGCCGTCCAGCACCGCATGGCGTTCCAGGGCGAGTACTTTGCCGAGCGCTACGGCATCGAAGCCACCCGCCACACGCCGCCGGTGGCGAAAATGCTCGAGACCGGCGTGCCGGTGGGCTTAGGGACGGACGCCACCCGCGTGGCGAGCTACAACCCATGGACCGCGCTCTACTGGCTGGTCTCCGGCCGCACCGTCGGCGGGATGCAGATGTACGACCATAGCGCCCGTCTGGATCGCGATACCGCCCTGATGCTCTGGACCCAGGGCAGCGCGTGGTTCTCCAGCGAGCAGAACCAGAAGGGGCAGATCAAGGTCGGCCAGCTCGCCGACCTGGCCGTGCTGAGCAAAGACTTCTTCCGCGTGCCGGAAGAGGAGATCAAGGGCATCGAGTCCGTCCTCACCGTGGTCAACGGCGACATCGTCTACGCCGCAGGCAGCTTTGGCCCGCTCGCGCCGCCGGCCATTCCGGTTCTTCCCGAGTGGTCCCCGGTGGTGAAGGTGCCGGGCCACTACCGCAGCGCGCCGCCGCAGGCCGCCCGCGTCGGGATGAGCCCTATCCACCACTGCAGCGGCCCGTGCGGGGTTCACAGCCACCAGCATGATTTCGCCCGCACGTCAGAGATGCCGGTATCCGACGATAACGCTTTCTGGGGGGCGCTGGGCTGCAGCTGCTTTGCATTCTGATGAAAAACACCGTTATCCCGCCCCGGATCGACCTGGGGCTGTTCTTCCTGCGCCTGACCGGCAGCCTGCTGCTGCTGTACGTGCACGGCCTGCCGAAGGTGCTGCACTTCAGCGAAGAGCTGACGCGCATTGAAGATCCGTTCGGCTTCGGGCCCTGGGCGAGCCTGATCCCGGCGATTGTCGCCGAGGTGGTTTGCCCGCTGTTTATCATTGCGGGCGTGTACACCCGCCTGGCGTGCCTGCCGATTATCGCCGTGCTGCTGGTGGCAATGCTGGCGGTCCACCCGAACTGGTCGATTGCCGAAGGGCAGTTTGGCTGGCTGCTGCTGATTATCTTCACCACCCTCGCCCTCACCGGGCCGGGCCAGTGGCGGCTGCAGCGTAAGACAGCGGAGAGGTACGCATGACCCAGGTTAACGACGTTCGCGACGCACACGTCGAGACGACGCCCGCACCGACGGTTTCGCCCTGGCAGCCGCTGAGCCAGCCGGTGTTCCGCATGCTGTGGATCGCCACGGTGGTCTCTAACGTCGGCTCATGGATGAGCGACGTCGGCATCAACTGGAGCATGCTGACCCTGAGCGCCGACCCGCTGGATATCGCGCTGGTGCAGGCGGCCAGCAGCCTGCCGATGTTCCTCTTCGCCCTGCCGTCCGGGGTGATGGCGGACATCGTCGACCGGCGTAAATACCTGCTCTTCTCCCAGCTGTGGGTGTTCATCGCCGCCGCCGGGCTGACGGTGCTCTCCTTCACCGGACACGTCACCCCCGCCGTTCTGCTGGTGGCGACGTTTCTGCTGAGCGTGGGCGCGGCGATGAGCTCGCCGCCGTTTCAGGCCGTGGTGCCCGATCTGGTGAGCAAGCCGGAGCTGGGCGCCGCCGTGGCGCTGAACTCGCTCGGGGTGAACATCAGCCGGGCAATTGGCCCGGCGCTGGGCGGTTTCCTGCTGTCGCTCGCCGGGCCGTGGATGGTGTTTGCCCTCAATGCGCTCTCCGTGGTCGGCGTGGCGTGGGTGCTGTGGCGCTGGCGTCCGGCACCGTCCATTCAGCGTCTGCCGCCGGAGCACTTCTTCTCTGCGGTGCGATCCGGGATTCGCTACGTACACGCCGCGCCGGTGCTGCGCAACGTGCTGGTGCGCACCGTGGCCTTCTTCGTTTTCGGCAGCGCGGGCTGGGCGCTGCTGCCGCTGGTGGCGCGCCGCGAGCTGGGCCTAGGCCCGGCGGGCTACGGCGTGATGCTGGCGTGCATTGGCCTGGGGGCGATTGCCGGGGCCATTCTGCTGCCGCGCCTGCGCCAGCGGCTCGACGCCGACCGCCTGATGGTGGCCGCCAGCCTGACCTTTGCCCTCACCATGCTGGCGCTGGCGTTCGTGCGCCACGTCTGGCTGCTCAACCTGTTTGAGTTCTTCACCGGCTTCGCGTGGATTGCGGTGCTTTCAACGCTGAACCTCGGCGCGCAGCGCAGCGCCGCACGCTGGGTGAAGGCCCGCGCGCTGGCGGTCTACCTGACGGTGTTCTTCGGCTCAATGACCGCAGGCAGCGCCATCTGGGGGCAGATCGCTTCCCGTTTCGGCACCCCGACATCGCTGGTGGTCGCCACGCTGGGGATGGTGCTGGCGAGCGCGACGGTGTTCCGCTGGAAGCTTGGCAAAGATCCTGACCTGAACCTCGACCTCAGCGGCCAGCCGCTGGACGGCGTGGAGATTGACCTGCCGAACGAGCGCGGCCCGGTGCTGGTGTCGCACGAGTACATCATCGACCCGCAGAACACCAGAGCCTTCCTGGAAGCCGTCCACGAGCTGCGCCGGGTGCGCCGCCGCGCCGGGGCGATGAGCTGGGCGGTATACGAGGATATTGAGCGCCCCGGTCTGTTTATCGAGACCTTCCTGATGGGCTCGTGGATCGAGCATCTGCGCCAGCAGGAGCGCCACACCATGAATGACCTCCTGCTGCAGAGCCGCGTTCTGGCTTTTCATCAGGGCACAACATCACCGGCAATACGCTACCTGGTCGCGCCGGTATAACCCTAACCATCACCTGCACAGGAACACACTATGGCAACGTTTAAGGCAAAAGACGGCACGCAGATTTACTACAAGGACGGCGGCGCGGGCAAACCGGTTCTCTTCAGCCACGGCTGGCCGCTGGACGGCGACATGTGGGACAGCCAGCTGAACTATCTGGCGGAGCGCGGCTTCCGCGCCATCGCCTTTGACCGTCGCGGCTTTGGCCGCTCGGATCAGCCGTGGAACGGCTACGACTACGACACCTTTGCGTCCGACATCAACGACCTGATCACCACCCTGGACCTGCAGGACGTGACGCTGGTGGGCTTCTCCATGGGCGGCGGCGACGTGACCCGCTACATCAACAACTACGGCAGCGCGCGCGTGGCCGGTCTGGCGCTGCTGGGCGCGGTGACGCCGATCTTCGGTAAATCCGACTCCTTCCCACAGGGCGTGGATCAGAGCGTGTTCGACGGCATTCGCGACGGACTGCGTAAAGATCGCGCCCAGTTCATCAGCGATTTCGCGACGCCGTTCTACGGCATCAACGCCGGGCAGACCGTCTCTGCCGGTGCCCTGACCCAGACGCTGAACATCGCCCTGCTGGCGTCGCTGAAGGGCACCATCGACTGCGTGACCGCGTTCGGCGAAACCGACTTCCGCCCGGATATGGCGAAAATCGACGTGCCGACGCTGGTGATCCACGGCAGCAACGACCAGATCGTGCCGTTTGAAAGCACCGGCAAGCTGGCGGCAGAGATGATCAAAAACGCCACGCTGAAGGTGTACGACAACGCGCCGCACGGCTTCGCGCTGACCCACCAGGACCAGCTTAACGAAGACCTGCTGGCGTTTGTGAAGTCGCTGTAATTTTTTCCAGGCCGGGTAAGGCGCAGCCGCCACCCGGCGCTTTCGCTCCGCCAGCGGCACGTAGCCAGTGATCGCTGAGACAGGACCTGCAGGCTGAAGGTGCGCGCCTCAAGCCTCGTCTGAGGTAAACACCATGCCCGCGTAGGGCTTCTCCCGACACGCCGCCAGCCGCGCGGCGAGGCTGCCCACGTGCAGCTCCAGCTTGTGCCCGTCCGGGTCGAGAAAATAGAACGATGCCCCCTCGCTTTTGTTCTGCTTCCAGACGGTGACGCCCGCCTGCTCAAGCCTTTGCGACAACGGTTCAAAATCTTCTTCCGCCACGGTAAACGCGTAGTGGGTGTAGTCGCTCTCCTGCGGCGGCACGTACTCGCGCGACTCGTCGTACGACAGGCAGACCCACAGATCGCCACAGGTGAGATAGGCCCCGGTATTCCAGCGGGCGTGCAGCATCAGCCCCAGCAGCTCGTGCCAGAAGGTGACGCTTTTTTGCAGGTCGCTGACCGCGAGGGTCAGATGGTTGAGAGATTGCAGCATGACGTGCCCTTTTGTTTTTCTCGCCGGACGTGATACGGTAAAGAGATGAACATAAACCACGCCGTGCTCACCGTAAACCGCTGGTGGCTGCCTTCTTAAAGGCGGCACGGAGTAGTTTTCCCCATTTTCAGATTGCCGCCGAAAGGCGGCTTTCTCACATTTAAGACCCCTTTCGGCATTACAACGTTAAGGAGTCTTTATGAACGCACCAACCATCCTCACCGGCGACCGCCCAACCGGCCCGCTGCACCTCGGCCACTTCGTCGGATCGCTGCGCCAGCGCGTGGCGCTCCAGCAGACGCACAGCCAGTTTGTGCTGATTGCCGACCTGCAGGGGCTGACCGACAACGGCAGCAACCCGCAGAAAATTCGCGACAACATCCCCGAAGTGCTGGCCGACTACCTCGCCGCCGGCCTCGACCCGAACCTCACCACGATCTGCCTGCAGTCCGCCCTGCCCGCCCTCGCCGAGCTGACGATGCTGTATATGAACATCGTCACCGTCGCCCGCGTGGAGCGTAACCCGACGGTGAAAAACGAGATTGCGCAGAAGGGTTTAGCCCGCTCGCTGCCGGTCGGGTTTATGGCCTACCCCATCAGCCAAGCGGCGGACATCACCGCGTTTAAGGCCGAGTGCGTGCCCGTCGGCGACGACCAGCTGCCGATGATTGAGCAGACCAACGAGATTGTGCACAAGATGAACAGCCTCCTGCCCGCCCCGGTACTGCGCCACTGTAAGGCGATGCTGAGCGACACCAGCCGCCTGCCCGGCATCGACGGCAGCGCCAAGATGTCGAAATCGCTGGGCAACACGCTGCACCTTTCGGCCAGCGAAGAGACCATTCACCGTGCGGTGAGCGCCATGTACACCGACCCGAACCACCTGAAGGTGAGCGACCCGGGGCAGATTGAGGGGAACGTGGTGTTTACCTACCTCGACGCGTTTCATCCGGACAAGGAGAAAGTGGCGGCGATGAAGGCGCACTATCAGGCGGGCGGGCTGGGCGACCGGGCGTGCAAGAACGAGCTAGAGGCATGCCTGCAGGAGCTGATTGCGCCGATGCGGGAGCGGAGAGCGATGTATATGCAAGACAAGGGGGAGCTAATGGCGATGCTGAAGCGCGGGACCGAGCGGGCGCAGGGGGTGACGCAGGAGACGTTGAGGGAGGTGAAGGTGGGACTGGGGGTGCCGGTGTTTTGATGAAGTGAGTTGATTGAGATTGAGCGGTGGAGTGCGTGGGATAGGCATGAAGCCGCGTATTATCTCATTTAGATAATATTAATGCCGTTAATAATTCTTAATCTATCGTTTAGATAAAATAAATTGCTTTAATCGCATAAATATCACATTGATATTATCCTTTATAATACAATTAAAGGGATACTATGGCTGATGTAGAAGATATAGCCCGAAGGTTATGCAACATAATCGCTTCTCCTGATACAGTTACTGGGCTTATAAATGGAGGGCTATCTGTACCGTTAGATTATGGATATCTGGTTTATGGTATCTTTGACACGGATACAAGATATGCTCGTGAAACTCAAAGAATACGAATGTTCACTGCCATAAAAAACGACATTTTGAATTATGAGAATATAGTCAACGCTGTAAAAATCATATTTAAAGAATTTGATAGATATTTAACTGAAGCGGAGCAAGATAAATTATACAGAACTATAATAACTTCAATTGCAGGTAGAATATCAACAAATATTATCGCATCAACTATCGCGAAGCATGTTATTGAAAGAACGTCTTTTACGTTTGTTGTTTTTAAAGGGAAAGGCAACCCAATCACGGCACTGAGCACACTCCTTTTGTTTGGGGGGATGGCTGAACGATCAATTAGAACATCTGACAGACTCAAATCAGATGCACCGGAGGTATATGAACTTCTGAGACACAGAGACTATGACCTATTTTATTTTCTGTTCGCTGATGCCGTCCAACCCTTTGTAGATGCTATCCATGCAGGTTATTCAGAAGGGAAACCTGTATTTAATCAAATCATGAAGAAAGTTAATGAAAAACTAAATGCACACACTATGGCAGGTGTGTATGGATAAGTTTATCATCCCAATTATAAACCTGCTTCTTTGCTCATATTTAGTTTTAGCCTATACCCTTAGCTGGGTTGAATTCGAAACCTGGCATGATAAAACAATCGCCTTTTGCATCACTACCATAAGCTCCTACATTATTTCATTAGTAATGAATAAATTCCTGCCAGGAAGGATATATATTTTTGGTGGGATCCTTGATGTATTATCAGGCCCTTTGCTCGTCGTAGGTGCATTTGCTTGTATAGCTGTCCTTGAACCATGGCCTCTGAAACTTATTGGCTTGTTCATATGGGTCGTGGCGATGTTGCACCTACCTTCTTTTGTAAAAATAGATGAGGAATAATCATGTCAAATCCAGCATATCTTTGGTTAACCGATGCTAATGGCTCACCAGTCCCAGGAGGTTCCATGGTGTCCGGTAGGTTAGGCGCTATTGAATTAAAGGCGGTCGCTCATCACCTCACCATTCCTGTGAGTGGAAATACAGGCCGACTAACAGGTACCCGTGTACATACACCGATTGCCGTTCAGAAAGAATTTGATAAAACGACACCGATTCTCATCAAGGCACTGTGTGAAAACCAAACGCTAAAATCGGCTACGATCAAAATGTATCAAATTGATGATGCAGGAATCGAGAGAGAATATTTCAACATTATCCTGGAGAATGTAAAAATCACGGGTATCACGCCAAATCTGTTCCCCGGTTCTGGAACAGGAACACATACAGAGACGATCGAGCTAAGATATGAGGCAATCACCTGGAAACACTGTGACGGGAATATAGTTTACAGAGATGCCTGGAATCATATGGCGATAGCCTGAACTTACTTTAAAAATTCTCGGGCCGAGGTAACGTTGTGCTTGTCGGTCCGATCAAGCGGAGCACCGCCGGGAAGCACTGGAGATTATTTCCACCGCATTAAAGGAGAGGATCATGATGGAACCCACTCTCTCACAAGTCATTGAGGTTGTTCGAAACTCCTCAGGCGAGCATCGTAAACCTATCGATAGGAATACGTGGATTGAGGCCGATTTGCATATTTGCGGTATCGATGGCGAAGACCTACTGGAAGACTGCGAAGAAGCTTTTGGTGTTCAGCTTGCCACGGAAGAAAATGGCTATATGAAAACGTTCTCTCTTGCTGAGAACGAGTATCTGTTTACGGGTGAGGGTATAGATTTTTTTGGTATCTGTCGGTTTATGCGCTGGGTACGTGGCATACCCGAACCTGTTATACGTGATTTAACTGTGGGTGAACTTCACGCTGCGCTGGTTAACGCGGTGAAAGAGCAGGTTAAGCACGATTGATTTTTACTTAAAACGGGCATGGGATGACATGCCCGTATCGTTTTATTGCTTCAAGGATTACATGAGGTGGGAAGCACGGTTACTCCGAAATCGCCTGCCCTGTTCCACGCTTAACAGCCGGTATATCGCCGGTATCATTTAGCGCTCCCGGAAACGTTTTTAACCACTGCGCGACTTTCTGCTTATTGATATTCACCACGCTCATCCCTTCCAGGCACCCCCATAATTCTCTTGTATGCTGCGGCGTAATCACAATGCAGTCTTTCATGGCGCGAATTTTTACGGGCATGCCGTTGATAAAGCCTGCACGGGTTAACCAGTCGCCGCCCAGCAGAAGATATTTCATGTCTATGCGTGCATAGAGTTCGCAGCAGGCGGCACTGTCCTGCGGCGTTTCTGCGCGGGGATGAACGGGCGCGGTATCAGGCGGGTTGCCGTGCAGACGGCGGGCGCTGTTTTTGCGTACCAGCTCGCGGTTTTCAATCATGCCGGTGAAAGCATCTGATTCTGTTTTGCAAATAGTAAACTCTGGCTTAAAATTCGTCGCAGCCATTTTCAACTCCTTCATAGTTGTTTGTGGTTAGCGGTATGGGGGTGTTGCAGCACCTTCATATCGCGAATTCCTCGTTAAATTCTCTGTGGTACTTCTTTTGCCTTTCGGCGTAATTTCTGATGCTCATTATACAGGGCTGAATATAAATACAGCGGTTTGGGGTGGGGTAAATTTGGAATTTGCGAGGGAGGTTCAGGAAATAATGTTATGCACGGTAAGGTCATGTTTTTGTTAGTTGCGGGTTGATTGGTCTGGGTTTTGCGAGCATCATCGCAATTATTTACCTTCTACCGTAACGCGATGGCTTCCAGCAAAACTCTCGAACAGGCAATTGCCGACATCACCATCTGGCGCAAAGGCGAACAGCGTGCGCCGCATAAGCCGTTATTGCTTCTGTACGTGCTGGCGAAATATCAGCAGGGGCATGCGAGACTATTTGATTATGGTACCGAGGTCCATGAGCAGCTTCTTAGCCTGTTAGAACGCTTTGGCCCACAGCGGAAGGCGCATTATCCGAATATGCCCTTCTGGCGGCTCAAGGGGGACGGGTTTTGGGATCTTCAGAACACTGAGTTCTGTTCAACCACTGGCAGTAAGCAACCGCCTGTTAAAGAACTTGTGGAACATAACGTCGCAGGCGGGTTTGATAAAGAACATTTTGCGTTGTTGAGTAAGAACAAAAACCTGATCGGCTCGCTGGCGCAGCAGATCCTTGAAGGGCATTTTCCGGAAAGCATTCAGGAAGAGATCGCGGATGAGATGGGTTTTGATATCCGGCAGATCCGTAAGGTTCGCGATCCGCTGTTCCGCCAGCAGGTGCTGCGGGCTTATAACTATGAGTGTGCAATCTGCGGGTTTAACATGCGACATGATAACGCCTCTGTTGGACTTGAAGCCGCGCATATCAAGTGGAAGCAGTTTGGTGGACCGTGTGAAATCCCGAATGGACTGGCGCTGTGTGCGATTCATCATAAGGCGTTTGATAAAGGATCGATTGGGCTGGATGAGAGTATGCGGGTGCTGGTGTCTGAGGCGGTGAATGGGAATGGGATTGTTGGGAGGCTTTTTTGGGATTTTGCCGGGAGGCAGATTGCTTTGCCGATGGTGAAAGGGAATTATCCAAGGGAAGGGTTTGTGGAATGGCATCGGAGGGAGGTTTTTAGCGGATAAGTGCGAAGGCCGGACTCTAACATATTGTTCAACTCCATGATTTAAAATAGTTAATAAAAAATACTTTCATTTTATACCAACACAGATACCAACACGAAAATCCATTGATTTTCGGCATCGAACCAGGACAAGTATGGCTTGGTTGAGATGCCGAATTCTGTTACTCGTCATCTTCCTCGACAGGCTCCAGCGCATCAAGTGGTACTTGCACCATCGCGATAGAACCAATGCGGATAAAAGCATCTTCTCCATCTATATCGGTTAACTGATATCGCTCTATTGATTCCGGCTCTGATTCCAGAGTGTCAAAAAATGCGTTCAACTGACTGATATCGTCATCACTTTCGTCCTCAGACTCATCTGGCTAACAACAAAGCTCAATTAACCGGGAGCTGGTGTTGCGGCCGTCTCAGCCGTTGTTCTATCAAAGTGTAGGCATTCGATGAGTACGACACGCAAGCTGCGACTGGGGCCGCAGCCCGATACCACAAGTGTCAAGCTGACGTTCACCTGTCCGGTTAGCCTCAAGGCTGATCTCGAACGTTACGCTGCCCAGCAGAGCAAACTTACGGCGAAGCCGTTGATGCGGTGATGCTTAACTCGCATAAATCGGAAACGTTCATAGCTATTGCTTGGGAATTCAGGGGAGCAAGAAGAAGTCCGGATAACAAAATCCCACAAAAAATTATATAATAACTGCTATTGATCTGATGGTAGCACTGACCTGTATGTTAGGAGAGCGGTCTGTGCGAATCCTTAATAAGAAAAGGCTTTATTAACCACGTAGGAGCAATGCGATGGGGAGCTCAGGATCGGGGCGTTTTTCAGATTATCCAGGTACAAAACCCAAGAAAGTAGTAGGAGATGGGACTGGCATAGAGGGCGGTGCTAGCGGGGTCGATAGGTGTAAACAGGCATTTCACACTGTATTGGAAGACGTTGGAAACAGTGATTTTTATTCACGGTTCAGAAATGTGCCTGCTGTTGGCGATCAACTTGGTATTGTTTTTGATAAGAAACGCGTTTTCGCGGTGGATGTGCAGGGTGTAAAGGTCGGGGCACTTCCTACTTCATTCAATTATCTCGTAGCGTGCCTCGAAGATGGTGTAACTTACGTGGGCTTGGTGAGTTTCTCCGCAGCATCGCCCGTTCCTACCGTAAATGCTGACTTTGTGCCGAGATAATCATGAATTGCAAAGATACAGTTTTAATTGTTGGGGAGCTTGTTATCGACTATACGCTTGCTCAGCGTGGTGTAATGTGCAAGCTTCGTTTGGGAGGAATTGCTCATGCGGCAAGGGGGATGTGGGCGGCAGGGCTAAAATATTCAGTGGCGGCTTTCTGTCCTCAATACCTTGTTGATGAAGCCAGTCACTATCTGGATGAGTTTGGGTGTGAAGAGTTCATCTGGCTTGGTGATGTCATAGGTGCTCCGAACGTTATCCTTATTGGCGACGTGACAGAAGTTTCGCATCAAGGCTACGAAGACCTAATGAGCGATACTAAAGTAGTGAAAGTTAATGACCCGTTGCCATGTCTCGAAGCTTATAAGAAAATCGTAGTCTTCCCTGGTCGATTCGATATCAATGTACTCGCTAACGCATTTACTGAAGACGCACAATTTTCGTTCGATATAGCGTATGACCTTGTGGATCTATCTTCACTTAAAGAGTTCTGTGGGCGCGTGCAAGCTGTCATTATCTCGACATCGTCCCCATTGTTTATGAAACTTGGAAAAGACGATATCAGTGGACTTCTAAATGAAGTGAGGGCACTTTCGGCAGACGTATTTCTGCTTAAAGAAAATCGTGGCGGTAGTCGACTTTTTGATTTGCGTAATAACGGTGTCGAAGAAATACCAGCAACGTTGGGCAATACCGTAAACTCAGTCGGCGTTGGAGATGTTTATTCGAGCGTTATGGTTGGCCTCTCTCAAAAGGGGTGGATTGAAGCTGCATGGCGTGGATGCCAAGCTGCGACGGCATACTCACAGTCGACGTTTCCTGACGACATCAAACGAGATTTGCAACGCGGATTCCGGCTTTCGCTGGATGTACTGCAAGCTCTCCAAGGGACAGTGCTCCCATGGCATGACCGGCAGAGTTACTCAATTTACCTTGCTGGTCCAGATTTCTCATACGTTGAAAAACAGGAACTCGACCATGCTGTTGAAAGTCTGGTGTATCACAATTTCAAAGTGCGTCGTCCCGTTCTTGAAAATGGAGAGTTGAAGCGACCCGCAAGTAATGGTGAGCTGCGCTGTACATATCACATGGATTACCATCTACTAAAGGAATGTGACGCAATCTTCGCTGTCCCTCTCGACCGAGACCCTGGCACGCTTGTGGAAATCGGTATGGCAATCGCGATGGGTAAGCCGGTTATCACTTATGATCCGCGGCATGAGAATGAGAACACGATGGTAGTTGTCGGAAGTTCAGTATATTCTTCTGACCTTGATACGTGCCTCAACGGTATGTTTAGTGTCATTGCTGAATTGAGGGCCAAATCGTGATAAATAAGGTGCTCCTTTTAGCTTCGGGTGGCCTAGACTCAACAACTGTTGCATACCAGCTTGCAGCAGAAGGTATCGAAGTTGTACCGATTTTTTTCAACTATGGGCAACATTGTGTAGAAACTGAATGGACTAGGGTAAATGAAGTCCTGCCTTCCGAAATGCAACGACCTGAGCGCTTTGATATATCTGATATCTTCCGCGGCTCGCAATCGCGGCTAATTCGCGAAGCAGATCTTTGGACTGAGGATATCAAGGACGACGATTTGTACATCCCATATCGGACAATGCTTTTTTTCGCTGCTGCTGCGGCACGCGCACAGATTGTCGGCATCTTGAATGTCTATACCGGATTCATCAATAGCAACCACGCCAAAGAAATTGACTGTACTGCTGCATTTATGAACAATCTCGACGAACTTACATCAACTATCGGTCCCGTTCGCTTTCATTCGCCATTCCGCTATTCGTCCAAAGCTGATGTAGCTAGGGTTGCTGCTGAGCTTGGTGTTCCTATCGGACGAACTTATTCATGCCAGGCGTCCGCACAGTTTCCTTGCGGTGCTTGCCCGAACTGTGTAGAACGCCTGAGTGCATTAAAAGAGGCAAAGTTAGTATGAGTAATTCCGCCATCGAGATTTTGCAAGTAGCGCGTAGCATCGCTAATCATGCGAAAAATCAAGGCGCACTCTTTGAGGTAAGGTCCCCTCGTGATATCTGTGATCACCTCGGAGCCGTTCTCGCGGACTCAGTGCTCCAGGCTGGACTTAATTATATGACGGTTGTGCATCCTCGGGTGCAGACTATCCTGCGGATACATCCGAATCACGTCACAATTTCCTCATTGGTCTCGCTAGTTCAGAGCGGAGAAACAGGTACATTTTTGAACTGGCGCCATCATGAGAAGGTTAGCCGTTTCGAGGCACTAGTAGCTTTCTTACAAAGAGCTGGAATTGAGGACGTACAGGATCTACGTATGAGTCTGGCATCCAATGAATTCTGCGATGCAATTCAAACTATAAATGGTATCGGCCCGAAGACGGTCGATTATATGGGATGTCTTGTCGGCATTGACTCCATCGCGGTTGATCGGCATGTTCGCACATTCGCGAAAGCAATTGGTGTCAAAAATGATGACTATCACTTCTTGCGTGAGTCTTTTTGCTTCGCCGCAGACCTTCTCTCTCTTTCGCGTCGAGAATTCGACGCTTGGCTTTGGCGTCGAGCTGCAATGCCAACTCAAGTACAGATGTCTCTCGCAATCTAGACTATGACTATTTTTATGGGCCAATGAAAATCAGCAATAAACATGTTGAAATATTGTTGCAAATAGAAGTCGATGGGCAAATGTGCACCGGTTAACGCAGTGCTAATGACGGGGAGTGAGTTCACCATTGGTCAGCATCAGTTCAAGTTGCTTAATCAGCAGCGGAAATGCATGGTCGAGATGGCATAATTCGAGTCACTGAAAGTTCCCGAGATACCGGCACGGTCAGCCAGATAGTGCAGGCGGTGACCTTCCTGAACCAAGTGTGCGCCAAAACACGGGGGGATATTGCGTTTCAGTCCTCGCTAGTGCTTAGCCATATGGTGGCTTATCGGGCATTATTGAAGGCACAAATGATGCAGATACGCTGTATCGTGAATTTATCCTGAATCTAATGCTGAAGTGGACGAATGAAATATTGCCGTTGAGATTTCGGGACGACGTGATGAGCCTGACCGGTTCAGCACCGGTATCAGGATCATATGACGGCAGAAAAAAAAGAAAACTGTTTTGATCTGAACGGAAAAGATCACTTAAGCCCGGCCTGTGCCGGTTTTTTGATGTCTCTCGCCTCAGTGCATGTCTATGCTGCATGAAAACGCATGACAGTCATGCGTTAGAATTGACGCAATAGCCCTTGTGTGATGGCTCCTAGTGCGATTTACAGGGTGTATGAGAACCACTCTGTTAAGTGAAGCGGACAGGCGGGTGGGGCTGCGCACGCTGATGAAAATTGTTATAATTCTCTCCTCAACTTTAAGTTAAAGAAAAGATAGATGGATTTAATATAAAGCCTCTCTCTGCCGATAACTTCGGAGAGAAAGGATTTACAGATATCGTATATTCAACCTACTACTTAATTTACACCTTTGATGTTTTTACTATAGGCTTTATTTTTCACATCATTAATCCAAGTAACCCATTTTTTTATTGAACTTCCGTTTCTTAGCATGGAAGATTGGGTCCACTCCATACTAAATTTGTCTGCGATATATGAACCTAACTCCACTCCGGTAATGTTTGGATTTCTTGATACAATCCTCAACGCTTCCAACATGGTCGCTTCAGAAGATGCAGAAATCCAAATTGCTTCCTCGTAACCGGAATATTTTTCCAGTTTTTCTAAATTAATAATATAGTTATCTTCAACGATAGATATCAACTCAAACCTGTTCAAAACAGTTAAGGCGTTTCTGTAACCTTTTGGTTTATCCTCTGATTTCAACAAACTGCCTTTATCTACAAGCCAATGCAATGTTTGGAGTACAATTTCTGGGGATGATGGTGCGGTAAAAACACCACTTTTCAGCCGTCTTCTTTTAGTATCTGATGCATCAAATACTACATCACCTATATCACGATACAGCCAACCATTACTTGACTGCACAATAAAGCCACACAGTTCCAACCACCGACACAGCCTTACCGTATAAGTTCGCCATGTTTTATCAGCGTAATTATTATTCGGATAGATATGTTTCAACATGTCTATAAGTGATGATAGAGTCATTACCGCAGCCTTTTCTTTCAATGCTAAAGTAAGAGAATGCCTATTAAACTTATCTCGAATTAAGCGAAGAACGGCCATTTCATCACATTTCACGACATCAGTACTGAGAGAGTAATATCCGGCTTCTCTGACCGCAACGCCAAAGTTAATTAAATCAGTGCCAATGTTCTGAACTGTACCCTCAGACAACTTTGTTTTATCAACTAAATCTTGCACCAAAAATTTCTCAGTGTGATTTAGATGCTTAGCCACTTTATAAATAGAAGAAAACTCTGTCGAAGGCAAATAGCGCAAAGCAATTACAGGAACTGTAGAAGTCAGTATATACTCTCTAAATATATCCCAATATATATTTAATCTATCGCCACTTCGAATCACAAATCTTTTATTTATTAATGATTCAAGCGTGGCTGGGCCAGAAATATCAACTACTTCAAACCAATCAGCTGGCGCCCTCTGAGCAATTAATTTCAAGCATGTATTTTCTGCCGGGCTCAACTCATCCATATCCTCTTTAAATAAGGATGACACATCAAGCTTATTCTCCAAAAGATCCTTTTGCGCAACACCATTTTCTATTTTTTCGTAAAGATGTATACATAACTTTTTCAATAACCAAGGGTAACCTTGGCTACTTACAATCAAATTATGTTTCAAGTCCATATGCAATTTCTGATTAATTTCCTTTTCAAATATACTTATTGCCACACCTGATTCAATATCTGTGAACGGGCTAAGTTTTCTTGTAATCCTATAATCGGATAATTGATGCCAAAAGAAATAAGCTGGATGCTCGCTATGAGTAGTGCTATCAGTTTTCCATGCAAAACCCAGACAAAAATTAAGTTGTAAGGCAGCAGCATTTAGCAGCAATTCCTTTGCTCTTTCAAATACTTCATAAAGCTCTTGCTTGGAGTACAGCTCTTCGAACTGATCAAAAATGACACATATTATCTGTTTTTTCTTAATCAGGGATTCAAGATAATATTTGATGCTATCAGAACTTAGCGGGCTACTAACATTTGTTACTATTAAATTTATATGAGGGTCACCAAAACCATTTTTCTGAGCTAATTTAAGTGCTGTTAACACTGAGGAATAAATGTATTCAGGGCCTGTTGCAGCTCGGACATCGACAGGAAATACAAAATATTTGTTTTTATTGTGTAAGTTATTAGCTTTTTCTCGCAACTTAGCGATAAGAGAACTTTTCCCCATACCAGAATTACCTGTTATAGCGAATACTCTGGTATTTGTAACACCTTCTTTTATGTTTTTAAAAAAGTCAAAAATGTTATTTATATCTTTAACGCGGCCAACAAAATCTTCAGGCCTGGCTGGACGATAGTCACTCCAACTTTGTCCAGTCTGAACTTCTACAACGTCAGTAAATGGAGTTGTAGTCACATCAACTTTATAATGCTTAAATTTAGCAGGAACATCGAAAGGAAGATTATTAAAACTACTATCAGTATCAGCAATCTTTGCAAGAAGAGCGTCATCCTCAACTAACTCATTATTAGATGCATAATAACAGATGACTCCACTAGGGATACCTCCGGATAATACTGAAGCAACCCAGAAATTACCAAACTTAGTGACAAGTAAAATCCACTGACCTAATAAATTAACACTTCCTAAAAAATCAACAGCTTTATCCTCAGGGGCTCTTTTAATTATCCCTGAAGATATAAGTGCCTCTATGAGCTGGTCTGGACCAAAAAAACTTAATTTACTAGCCAGTTCAATTGGCTTCTTTTTCCATTCCTCAATAAACCCTCTCGCTTCTTTCCCAAACTCTCCAGTACTAATTAGCCAAGCCTCAGAATACTCCTTTAAATGAAGTGTTCCCAACAAATTTTTAAGTATATTTGCATCTATATTTCCCCTATAAGCCTTACACTCTACATATATCTCCTTACCGTTTATTTGATTTTTACAGAGCAAATCAAGTTCAACAGCGGTAAGTCTTATTTCTTTAATAACTGAATATGATTGAGCAGAAAGGAGTTTAGAAGAAAGATTTTCAAGAAGATCACCTTTCTCTTTCGTTGTTGCAGTAGCATCAACAGCAACTTCGATTTTCATGCAAGATCCTTTTCACAAAAAGTCAGACTAAAAAATGCTAATGTCGTATAGCGCGCTAATAAACTTAACATAAATTTTGAGATATCGCTCTCAAAACTCATTAAACAACCTTTACAAGACGTTAGCAACTCTTCCAAAACATAACCCTTCAAACATTTTATCATTTAATATATATAAAATTCTCGGCGATTCAATGACATCTTGATGCAACTTAAATTCCACAATCTATGAATCACCACCACTAGCAGATTGCCCTTCCAATACCACATATAAGCCATTGATTTATATGACTTATTTTATTTTTGGCGAAATCAAAGGAAGATACAAGATTAATAGTATTAGCTTGAAGATAATCAGCCCACCACTGCACCATCAAACGACGCTCATTCGAATGCTCAGAGGTATGAATATAAGCAGCGCGTACATTATTACGCTCTGAGTGGTTCAATTGGCACGATCACATCATCGCTCCATAGACCTGACTCCCCCAACGCACCACGCGCCATCGACCTACATCCATGCCTGCAGGCCTCGGTTTTTGTATCGTATCCCATCGCACGCAATGCGCTGTTTAATGTGTTTTCACTCATAACCTTAGTTGCGTCATGATCACCCGGAAAAAGCAGCTTTTTATCACCAATAATCTGCTTTAAGTTAGCCAACAAAATCACCGTCTGCCGACTAAGCGGAACAATATGTTCCTATTTCATCTTCATGCCACGGTATGAGTAACGCATACCTTTAATTTCTTCTCGTTTTGCAGGTACTCGCCAGAGAGATTTATCGAAGTCGAACTCATCCCAACGCGCAAAACGTAACTCACAGGAACGAACAAAAGTGAGTAAGGAAAGCTCAACCGCGATCCGCGTCATTACACGACCACGATATGCAGCAAGACAAGCAAGAAACTCAGGGAACCGACTAGAAGGTAAAACAGGATAATGTCGTGCTTTGGTTGTTGATAAAGTACCAGCCATATCACTGGTAGGGTTAGAGTCGATGTAATCGTTCTGTACGGCATAACGCATAATGGCTGTAACACGCTGCGCTAAGTCATGTTTGCCACTGGCATCAACTTTTTTAATCAGGGCTAACAGGTGGCTGGTTTTGAGCTGGCGAATGTCGGACGAACCGATGTGAGGGAATATATAAAGCTCAAGATAGCGAAGAATGCGCGATCGATGGTCTTCACTTCATCGCTTGTTACCGGCATGCCATTCACGAGCAATTGTTTCGAAAGTATATTCTCGGCCTGAGCTTCTTTGTGCTCGCTTTTTGGGGCAATGCCCTGCACTAACAGCTTTTTTCGCTTCGTCACGCTTTGCTCTTGCCTGAGCAAAGCGTCACAGTAGGCCAAACACCAAAAGCGAGGCGGTCTTCATTTTTGTCTGAAGGGCATCTGTATTTCATGCGCCAATATTTTGAACCCTTGGCCGAAACCTCAAGATATAAACCGCCACAATCGGCCATTTTGTAGGTTTTGTCTTTTGGCTTTGCAGTCTCGACCTGCCTGGCGATGAGCTTCATTTTGAGGCACATTTCTAATCGAAGTTAAGATGCCCCTAATGACATTCGCATTTCAACGGACAACCTCAGACGAGTCAGGACGTAAAAATCGCTGCAAGCATTGACTTAAAAGGAATAATGGGACTTTCTCGGATGATCTTGGGAATACTAATGGTGCCGAAGGCCGGACTCGAACCGGCACGTATTTCTACGGTTGATTTTGAATCAACTGCGTCTACCGATTTCGCCACTTCGGCACTGAAGGGGATGCGGAAACGTTGTGGATTATACCTGTCGCGCGCCGCCATGCAAGCGACGACGCGCTAAACCCGCGCTAAGTGCCCAAAAAACCAGCGCCCTTCGTCACTCCAGTTCAGACACCGCCAGACGAATCACCCCCGCCGCCTTCTGCTCCGGCAGCGCCAGCACCTTCGCCCACATCTCCTGCACCATATCGCAGGAGAGCTTCTCTTTGCCCGCCGCCTTCTCCGGCATCTGCAGCAGCTGGATGTCCTCGCCGTACTTATCGGCAAGCTCCTTCATAATCGGTCGCACGTCCTCGACAGCCGCCTCGCGTTCGGCCGGGGTCACGGTGTGGCGGTTTTTGCCGTAGGCCGCGCGCATCATGTCGGCGTCTGCCTGCATGCGCCGCGCCATCAGGTCTTTATCCAGCATGCGCATCGGGTTCACGCCGCCCTTCACCGTCGGGTAGAGGAAGCGGAAGCAGGCGTCGTCGCTCACCTTCTGGATGGCGGCGGTCTGCTCCATGTTGATGGTCATGTAGTTCACCACGTTGGCGTCCGGGGCGTTCTGCAGGCGCGACATCTGCAGATGCAGGATCTGCGGCTGGATGGTGTCGATAATCTGCTGCTCCGGCTCGCCCGCTTTTTGCAGGGCGGCCATCTGGTCGAGGATGCGCTGATGCAGCGCGGGCTCCTGCTCCTTAATCACCTGCCAGGCGGGCATCGCGTTGAGGGCAGAATCCATCTGCCGTTCCGGAGCGCGCTGCCTGTCGAAGAACACCCAGAACGCCACGGCGGCGGCCACCACAACAACCATCACGGTACGGGTCCACGTTTTATTCATCTCGCATCCTTATCCTTGAATTATGCCGGTTTACACCGGCACACCGCTGTGGAAGCGAAACTCGTGGTCCGGTGTCGAGATAAGTGTGGCTTCAATTTCGCCAAAATGCTGTATGCGCGGAGAGATATCGTCGTCGCTCACCTGCTGGGCCAGCGTCAGGTAGTCCTGATAATGGCGCGCTTCCGAGCGCAGCAGCGAGAGATAGAACTTCTGCAGATCGTCGTCGAGGAACGGGGCCAGCGCGGCGAAGCGTTCGCAGGAGCGTGCTTCGATGTAAGCGCCGCAGATGAGCTTGTCGATCAGCGTCAGCGGTTCGTGGGTGCGCACGTCCTTCAGCATCCCTTTGGCGTAGCGGCTGGCGGTGATTTTGACGTACGGAATGTCGCGGGCCAGCATCGCCTCGCGCACCTGCCAGAAGTGGTGCAGCTCCTCTTTAATCAGGAGCACCATGCTGTCGATCAGCGCCTGGCCCCACGGGTCGTCGGTTTTGGGCATCACGCTTTTGCCAATCTGCCTGTGCAGGGCGATGAAGTCCGGCTCCGGGCCGTCGCGGAAGGTGAACTGTTCGTAGGGTTTGAGCCAGTCGAGCAGCGCGTCGGCACAGCTTTCGTCGGCGACGTATTTACGCACCAGCAGCAGCGCGGTCTGGGCGGCCTTGAGCTCGCACACCATGTGGTCGGTGAGCAGCAGCGGCAGGTTCGCCGGGTCGCGGGCTTTATCAATCCATGCTTGCGGGGTCGGGCACTGGAGGAAGTTGAGTACGGGGGCGAGTATCTGCGGGTAATCCATGGTTCTGCCTTGAAAAAGCGGTGGCGCGCGCCACCGCCTGAAACGCTTAGTGACGCACGCCGTCGTCGTCTTCGTCGACGTAATCTTCGTCGTCGCCTTCTTCGCCGTCTTCACCGTTCGGATCTTCGAAGTAGGTTCCCCAGCCGTCGTATTCCACTTCAAACTTCTCGGCCAGGTTCATCAGCTGTTCTACCTGCGCGTCGATCAGCTCCGCCTTCAGCGCGCCTTCGCTCAGGATGTCGCAGCAGATGACGGTGTCGCCCTCTTCTACTTCCAGCTCTTCCGGCTCGGTCACTTCGTAACCCAGCTTGAAGGCTTCCACGGCCAGTTTTTCCAGCGCGTCAAAATCATCCGCAGAGAAATGGTGCTCGATGGTGTACAGCGCGTCCGGATCGCTACCGTCTTCCAGCAGTTCTTCAATAATCAGACGCGTCTCTTCGCGTTGCTCTTCCAGGTGTTCCGGGTTTGCCATGGCTCAATCCTCTTTAAAGTGCGGCAGATACTTCTATTTTCACACACGGACGGGTTTGCCTCCACCTTTGTAAGAAAGATTTGTGAAACGGGGTTGCAAATGAATAATTACACATATAAAGTGAATTTTAATTCAATAAGTGGCGTTCGCCATGCGAGGATAAAATGTCCGATTTATACAAGAAACACTTTCTGAAACTGCTCGACTTTACCCCTGCACAGTTCACTTCTCTGCTGACCCTTGCCGCACAGCTCAAAGCCGATAAAAAAAATGGCAAGGAAGTACAGAAGCTTAACGGTAAAAACATCGCGCTCATCTTCGAAAAAGACTCGACCCGTACCCGTTGCTCTTTCGAAGTTGCCGCATTTGACCAGGGCGCGCGCGTCACGTATTTAGGGCCGAGCGGCAGCCAGATTGGGCATAAAGAGTCAATTAAGGACACCGCGCGGGTTCTCGGGCGGATGTACGACGGCATTCAGTATCGCGGCCACGGCCAGGAAGTGGTCGAGACGCTGGCGCAGTACGCGGGCGTGCCGGTGTGGAACGGGCTGACCAACGAGTTCCACCCGACCCAGCTGCTGGCGGACCTGCTGACCATGCAGGAGCACCTGCCGGGCAAGGCGTTTAACGAGATGACGCTGGTCTACGCGGGCGACGCGCGCAACAACATGGGCAACTCGATGCTGGAAGCGGCGGCGCTGACCGGGCTGGATCTGCGCCTGGTGGCCCCGAAGGCCTGCTGGCCGGAAGAGAGCCTGGTGGCGGAGTGCAGCGCGCTGGCCCAGAAGCACGGCGGGAAGATCACGCTGACGGAAGACGTGGCGGCGGGCGTGAAGGGCGCGGACTTTATCTACACCGACGTGTGGGTGTCGATGGGCGAAGCCAAAGAGAAGTGGGCGGAGCGGATTGCGCTGCTGCGCGGGTATCAGGTGAACGCGCAGATGATGGCGCTGACCGGCAACCCGAACGTGAAGTTCCTGCACTGTCTGCCGGCGTTCCATGACGACCAGACCACGCTCGGCAAGCAGATGGCGAAAGAGTTCGACCTGCACGGCGGGATGGAAGTGACGGACGAGGTGTTTGAGTCGGCTGCGAGCATCGTGTTCGACCAGGCGGAAAACCGGATGCATACGATTAAGGCGGTGATGGTGGCGACGCTTGAGGAGTGAGCCTCTCTCTTACCTTGAGATGGTGATTATCTGCTGAATTATTTTTCAGCAGATAATCATTTCCAGTTTACGCGCAAAAAAATCATTTTACTGACGCATCTTCAGATAAGCATCAACCATAATATGTATTTATAATTTTATTAACCATTATTTATTAGATTGATGATGGTTAATATTAGATCATTATCAATTACAAACCATTGTAAATATCCGGTGTAATGTTTCCTTATTACTACGTTTCGTTAATAAAATAAGGATTATTTTATGTCATGGAATAAGCATGAAGCTGTGTCATATGCCCGCAGCCACGCACATCATAACAGTACGGGTTACTGCGCTCGCGCCGTCGCTGCAGCTATTCGTGCCGGAGGTTTGAAAATTGATGGTGCTGATGCAAAAAACTTCTGGCGCTCTCTTGAGAAGGCAGGATTCAGCAAGGTGTACGGCACACCCATTGAGGGTGATGTCGCAGTAATTGACGCATTACCAGGTGCGCATCAGAATGGGCATGCATGTATCTACGACGGATCGGGTACCTGGTATTCAGATTTTAAACAGAACAGCCTTTATCCCGGCCAGACATATCGGAAGATACAGCCAAAAATCATCCTTTACAGGCACTACTGATATGAAAAATATATTACTGCTTCTCTTCATATTTTCTTTCTCTGTAATGGCTGGCCACTCTGACCCGATTGAGCGTGCTGTAAAATTTAACAGCTGGTACGTTAATCAAATCAACAAAGATGCATTTCCCATTACTGATGGAAACGAAATAGATAAATATGTCACAGCATCAACAATGAAAAAACTCCGTCATACGCAGGATCCGCGTTATGCCGACGAAGAGTTTTACGAAGCCGATATGTTTTTAAAAGCGCAATACGTTGGCGATGACTGGCCCCAGAATGTAACAGCCATAGCCGGGGATACCGATCCAGTTTGTGTCAACGTATACATTGCATTTGGCAAAAAGCAGGAGCACGTAGTCATAGACTGCATGGTTAAAGAAAACAACTTATGGAAGGTACAGTCAGTTTCTAATGCGGATTTTTCAAGAAATCTGGCTATCTCTAAATGAGCCAAACAAAGTTCTTATCACTCTAGTGGTTCAGTGCGCCTTTCTTGCCGGGTGGCGCTGCGCTTACCCGGCCTACTTTGTGCAACGATATCAATAATCGTAGGCCCGGTAAGCGCAGCGCCACCGGGCAAATCAAGCACCGATACGGCCCTCTCCCTGTGGGAAAGGGAGTAAACTCGTTTAGCCGATCAGCATCTTCACCACAACCTTGCGCACCTGCGCAGGCGCGCCCACCGCGCACAGCGGCTTGTGCACTTCACCCGGCCAGAACACCACAAAATCCCCTTCGCTCAGCACCACGGTTTTCTCCTGCTCGCCTTCCGGCAGGAACGCGATGTCTTTGTCCGTCAGCCAGTTGGTGTCCGGCGTACCGTGCGGCAGGGTGCTGAACGTCATTCCTTCCTGCCCCTTCATCACGATCTGGATATCCAGATAGCGCGCGTGGTACTCGGCGCGGCGCTCGGCGAACGGCTGAGTCATATCTTCCGAGACCAGATAAAACAGGCTGCTGCCGTTGATGTCGTGCTTGCCGAGCGGCGTAGCGTCGGTGACGTGGGCTTTAACGTGCTCAATGGCCTGGCGCAGCGCGTCAGGCAGCCAGGGCTGCAGATGGTGGATGTTGCCGATAATCATGTGAAATCCCTCTACGTAAAACAACGTTTCATTTTTATCTTTTATACGAGAGTTAAGACTGCCATACCAGCCCTGTTTCGAAGAGGTTTGCGCGAGCGCATGTTTATCGGGAAAGGTGTTAACCCACTGTTAATCCTGTCCAGGCAATTATGCAGGGGTTATGCATAACCTCGATCAGCGCTTATCGTCAGGCTCTTCTAACCTCTTGATCATGCTCTCTAATTAACAAAACCCGTTGCCGTCTCACACTTTACTGTTTTGATAATTTGCTCTAAAAAACCATAATTATTTATTGATTTTCCTTAAGTCGAAAATAGTTAATTACGTTAATTGCATAGCCATTCTTGCTCATGATGTTTTTCATTTAAAATCAGATGCATAACAATGTATTTCAGAAGATTAAAATCTACAAAATAATAACAAACTCGAATAATGCCAGCGGATCCTGCTTAGCTATTCACCCCTCAATAATATGAAATCAATCATTATCTGACGCGAATCATGCAAATGAAAACAAACCCCTTAATATCCAGTTTCGCGTGAGCGATATCACAATACGGATTATTTAACTGCCTAGTATGAATCACGAAATCAATTGAGCTTAGCCGCCATGAAATTAAACACATCACATGGCGCATGCCCTTTTTATTCTGAAAAACAGTTAAAGGAATAATTATGGAAAAGCATTACGTCGGTTCTGAAATTGGTCAATTGCGTAGCGTTATGCTGCATCGTCCTAATTTAAGTCTGAAACGTTTAACGCCATCAAACTGTCAGGAGCTGCTTTTCGATGACGTGCTCTCGGTTGAGCGGGCGGGTGAGGAGCATGACATCTTCGCAAACACGCTGCGCGAGCAGGGTGTGGAAGTCCTGCTGTTGACCGACCTTCTGACACAAACCCTTGATATTGCAGAAGCGAAAGCCTGGCTTCTGGATACCCAAATCTCCGACTACCGCCTCGGCCCAACCTTTGCCGGCGACGTGCGCGGCTGGCTGGCGGATATGCCGCACCGCGAACTGGCGCGCAGATTAAGCGGCGGATTAACCTACGGCGAAATTCCGGCGGCCATTAAAAATATTGTGGTGGATACCCACACGGCGAATGATTTTATTATGAAGCCGCTGCCGAACCATTTATTTACCCGCGATACCTCGTGCTGGATTTATAACGGCGTCTCTATTAACCCAATGGCGAAACCGGCCCGTCAGCGTGAAACGAATAACCTGCGGGCAATATATCGCTGGCATCCGGCGTTTGCCGACGGCGATTTTATTAAGTATTTCGGCGACGAGAATATTAATTACGACCACGCCACGCTAGAAGGCGGCGACGTACTGGTGATTGGCCGCGGGGCGGTATTAATCGGCATGTCCGAGCGCACGACGCCGCAGGGCGTGGAGTTCCTCGCCAACAGCCTGTTCAAACATCGTCAGGCCGAGCGCGTGATCGCCGTTGAGCTGCCAAAACACCGCTCCTGCATGCACCTCGACACCGTCATGACCCACATCGACGTGGACACCTTCTCCGTCTACCCGGAAGTGGTGCGCAAGGACGCCCAGTGCTGGACGCTCACCCCGGACGGACGCGGCGGCCTGCTGCGCACCCAGGAAACCGACCTGCTGCACGCCATCGAGAAAGCGCTCGGCATTAACCAGGTGCGCCTGATCACCACCGGCGGCGACGCCTTTGAAGCCGAACGCGAGCAGTGGAACGACGCCAACAACGTGCTGACCATTCGCCCGGGCGTGGTGATCGGCTACGAGCGCAACGTCTGGACCAACGAGAAGTACGACAAAGCGGGCATCACCGTGCTGCCTATCCCGGGCGATGAGCTCGGACGCGGCCGCGGCGGCGCGCGCTGCATGAGCTGCCCGCTGGAACGCGACGGAATTTAAAGGAGCCATCATGGAACGAAAACCCACGCTGGTTGTGGCCCTGGGCGGCAACGCGCTGCTCAAGCGCGGCGAGCCGCTGGAAGCCGAAATCCAGCGCCAGAACATCGAGCAGGCCGCCCGCACCATCGCCGGATTAACAGAACAGTGGCGCGTGGTGCTGGTGCACGGCAACGGGCCGCAGGTCGGGCTGCTGGCGCTGCAGAACAGCGCCTACGACAAAGTCACGCCCTACCCGCTGGACGTTCTCGGCGCCGAAAGCCAGGGAATGATCGGCTACATGCTCCAGCAGGCGCTGAAAAACAATCTGCCGCAGCGCGAGGTGAGCGTCCTGCTCACGCAGGTGGAAGTGGACGCCGCCGACCCGGCCTTCAGCAACCCGACCAAGTACATCGGCCCGGTGTACAGCGAAGCCCAGGCAAAAATGCTGGCCGCGGAAAAAGGCTGGGTGTTCAAGGCCGACGGCAGCTACGTCCGCCGCGTGGTGCCGTCACCGCAGCCGAAGCGCATCGTCGAGAGCGACGCCATCACGGCGCTGATCCAGCGCGATCACCTGGTGATCTGCAATGGCGGCGGCGGCGTGCCGGTAGTGGAGAACGCCAACGGCTATCGCGGCATTGAGGCGGTGATCGACAAAGACCTCTCCGCCGCCCTGCTGGCGCGCCAGATCGAGGCCGACGCCCTGCTGATCCTGACCGATGCCGACGCGGTGTACCTCGACTGGGGCAAGCCGACCCAGCGCCCGCTGGCGCAGGTGACGCCGGAGCTGCTCAGAGGCATGCAGTTCGACGCCGGATCGATGGGGCCGAAAGTGGCCGCCTGCCGCGAGTTTGTAGAAGCCTGCAACGGCATTGCCGGGATCGGCGCGCTGGCCGACGGCGCGGAGATCCTGGCGGGCGAGAAAGGCACGTTGATTCGTAACTGAGCACACTCTCCCCTCACCCTAACCCTCTCCCCAAAGGGGAGAGGGGACTTGAAACACCCTCTCCCCTTTGGGGAGAGGGCTGGGGTGAGGGGTAAGGTTTTAGACACTAATTTTAAAAAAGGATTTACCCATGACCATCAACCTGAAAAACCGCAACTTCCTGAAACTGCTGGACTACACCCCGGCGGAGATCCAGTACCTGATCGACCTCGCCATCGAGCTGAAGGCCGCCAAAAAAGCCGGGCGCGAAAAGCAAACCCTGGTCGGGAAAAACATCGCCCTGATTTTTGAAAAAACCTCCACCCGCACCCGCTGCGCATTCGAAGTGGGCGCGTTCGACCAGGGCGCGCAGGTGACCTATCTCGGCCCAAGCGGCTCGCAGATCGGCCATAAAGAGTCGATGAAGGACACCGCCCGCGTGCTGGGCCGCATGTATGACGGCATCGAATACCGCGGCTACGGCCAGGCCATCGTCGAAGAGCTGGGCGAATACGCGGGCGTGCCGGTGTGGAACGGCCTGACCGACGAGTTCCACCCAACGCAGATCCTCGCCGACCTGATGACCATGCTGGAGCACGCGCCGGGCAAAACCCTGCCGGAGCTGAGCTTTGCCTACCTGGGCGACGCGCGCAACAACATGGGCAACTCGCTGATGGTCGGCGCGGCCAAGATGGGGATGGATATCCGCCTCGTCGCGCCGAAATCCTTCTGGCCGGAAGCCGGGCTGGTTGAGCAGTGCCGCGCCATCGCGAAAGAGACGGGCGCGCGCATCACCCTCACCGACGACGTGGAAGAAGGCGTGCAGGGGACCGATTTCCTCTACACCGACGTGTGGGTCTCCATGGGCGAGCCGAAGGAGGCCTGGGCCGAGCGCGTCAGCCTGATGAAGCCGTATCAAATCAACGCGGACGTGATGAAGGCCACCGGCAACCCGAACGTCAAGTTTATGCACTGCCTGCCGGCGTTCCACAACGAACACACCAAAGTGGGCCGCGAGATCGAGATGGCCTACGGCCTGAAGGGGCTGGAGGTGACGGAAGAGGTCTTCGAATCACCGAACTCCATCGTCTTCGACGAAGCAGAGAACCGCATGCACACCATTAAAGCGGTCATGGTGGCGACACTCGGCGACTAATCACCGCCCGGCGCGCCGCGGGGTGCGCCGGGTTTAAGGAGAACATCATGGGCAAGTTTAAGTTTCCCTCCGCTTACACCATTCTCTTTTTCCTGATTGCCGTTGTGGCGGCGCTGAGCTGGGTCGTCCCCGCCGGTCAGTACCAGATGGCGATGAACGAAACCCTCGGTAAAGAAGTCCCGATTGCCGGAACGTACGCGCACGTGGCGGCACATCCACAGGGGCTGGTTTCCGTCCTGATGGCGCCCATCGCCGGGCTGTACGATCCGGTCTCCGGCCAGGCCGGGGCGATCGACGTCGCGCTGTTTATCCTGATCATCGGCGGTTTTCTCGGGATCGTCACCAAAACCGGGGCGATTGATGCGGGGATCGAACGCGTCACTACGCGGCTGCGCGGGCGCGAGGAGTGGATGATCCCGATCTTGATGGCGCTGTTTGCCGCGGGCGGCACGATTTACGGCATGGCCGAAGAGTCTCTGCCGTTCTACACCCTGCTGGTGCCGGTGATGATGGCCGCCCGGTTCGATCCGGTTGTCGCCGCCTCCACGGTGCTGCTCGGGGCGGGGATCGGCACGCTCGGCTCCACCATCAACCCGTTTGCCACGGTGATCGCCGCCAACGCCGCCGGGATCCCCTTCACCAACGGTATCGCCCTGCGCGTGGCGCTGCTGGTCATCGGCTGGATCATCTGCGTGGCGTGGGTGATGCGCTACGCCCGTAAGGTGCGCCAGGATCCGTCGCTGTCGATCGTCGCAGACAAACAGGAAGAGAACCGCGCCCATTTCCTGGGCGACAAGGGCGAACAGTCGCTGGAATTCACCCCGGTGCGCAAAATCATCCTGGTGATTTTCGCCCTCGCCTTTGCGGTGATGATCTACGGCGTGGCGGTGCTGGGCTGGTGGATGGCGGAGATCTCGGCGGTGTTTCTCGCCAGCGCGATTATCGTCGGCCTGATTGCCCGCATGAGCGAAGAGGAGCTGACGTCGACGTTTATCAACGGCGCGCGAGATTTGCTGGGCGTCGCGCTGATTATCGGCATCGCGCGCGGTATCGTAGTCATCATGGATAAGGGCATGATTACCCACACCATTTTGCACAGCGCGGAAGGGCTGGTCAGCGGGTTGTCCACGGTAGCGTTTATCAACGTGATGTACTGGCTGGAGGTTGTGCTGTCGTTTCTTGTGCCTTCTTCATCCGGCCTGGCCGTTCTGACGATGCCGATCATGGCGCCGCTTGCCGATTTCGCTAACGTCAACCGCGACCTGGTGGTGACGGCTTACCAGTCGGCCTCCGGCATCGTTAACCTCGTCACGCCCACTTCTGCCGTCGTGATGGGCGGGCTGGCTATCGCCCGCGTGCCCTACGTGCGCTATCTGAAATGGGTGGCGCCGCTGCTGGGCATTTTAACGGTGGTGATTATGGTGGCGTTAAGTCTGGGTGCCTTGTTGTGATTTGCCGGATGGCGCTGCGCTTATCCGGCCTACGGATCGGTGCGGTGCCACCGGTTATTTCAGGAACTGATATGGGAACTATGATGGATTACGAAGAGTACTCTCCCAAAGAGCAACTACAGCTGACGGTCTGCCAGCGCCTGATCGCAGAAAAAAGCTATCTCTCTCAGGAGGAGATCCGCCGGGATTTGCAGGAGCGTGGTTTTGAGACCATCAGCCAGTCCACCGTTTCACGTCTGCTTAAATTGCTCGGCGTCATAAAAATTCGAAATGCCAAAGGGCTAAAGATTTATTCGCTGAATCCCCAGCTGCGCCCTGCCCCCGACGCCGCGCGTACCGTGTCCGAAATGGTGGTCAGCGTCGAGCACAATAGCGAGTTTATCCTTGTTCATACCGTCGCCGGATATGGCCGCGCGGTGGCGCGTATTCTGGATTATCACCAGCTGCCGGAAATTTTAGGCGTGGTGGCCGGTAGCAGTATCGTCTGGGTCGCTCCCCGGGTCGTGAAGCGCACCGCACTGGTGCATAAGCAAATTAATTATTTACTCAGAACGCATTAATATTCATAAAGAACCGTTTGCATTGAGTAAAGCGTGCATTAAATCGCTTGATCCGAAAAGCGAGCTGCGTATAATGCCCGACAATTTGCCGGGAGGAAGCATGGTCAAGCGTGTACGACATAACGTCTTACCGCGTCTGAAATCAGACGCTGGCCTGCCGTTTTTCTTCCCGTTGCTAAACCTATTCCCAGAGCCCCTCATTTGAGGGGCTTTTTTTTGCCCGGCGTCAGGAGATAAACATGAATCCGCTTTATCAAAAACACATCATTTCCATAAACGACCTCAGCCGCGAAGAGCTGGAACTGGTTCTGGAAACCGCGGCAAAACTGAAGGCCAATCCGCAACCGGAGCTGCTGAAGCACAAGGTGATTGCGAGCTGCTTCTTCGAAGCCTCGACCCGCACCCGCCTCTCCTTTGAAACCTCCATGCACCGCCTGGGCGCGAGCGTGGTGGGCTTCTCGGACAGCAGCAACACGTCGCTGGGTAAAAAAGGCGAAACCCTGGCGGACACCATTTCAGTGATCAGCACCTACGTCGACGCGATTGTGATGCGTCATCCGCAGGAGGGCGCGGCGCGCCTGGCGACCGAGTTTTCCGGCGGCATTCCGGTGCTGAACGCCGGTGACGGTGCCAACCAGCACCCAACGCAGACCCTGCTGGATCTGTTCACCATTCAGGAGACGCAGGGCAAGCTCGAGAACCTGAATATCGCCATGGTCGGCGACCTGAAATATGGCCGCACCGTCCACTCCCTGACCCAGGCGCTGGCGAAATTTAACGGCAACCGCTTCTTCTTCATCGCCCCGGACGCGCTGGCGATGCCGCAGTACATTCTCGACATGCTGGACGAAAAAGGCATTCAGTGGAGCCTGCACGCTAGCATCGAAGAGGTGATGAGCCACGTGGATATTCTCTACATGACCCGCGTGCAAAAAGAGCGTCTGGATCCGTCCGAATACGCCAACGTGAAGGCACAGTTCGTGCTGCGCGCCAGCGACCTCGAGGGCGCGCGCGACAACATGAAGGTGCTGCATCCGCTGCCGCGCATCGATGAGATCACCACAGACGTGGATAAGACGCCGCACGCCTGGTACTTCCAGCAGGCCGGGAACGGCATCTTCGCCCGCCAGGCGTTACTGGCACTGGTTCTGAATCGCGAATTGGCACTGTAAGGGGAAACGACCATGACACACGATAACAAACTCCAGGTTGAAGCCATCAAGCGCGGCACCGTGATTGACCACATCCCTGCGCAGGTGGGCTTTAAGCTGCTGACGCTGTTCAAACTGACCGAAACCGACCAGCGCATCACCATCGGCCTGAACCTGCCGTCGGGCGAGATGGGCCGCAAAGACCTGATTAAAATCGAGAACACCTTCCTGACCGACGAGCAGGTCAACCAGCTGTCGCTGTACGCGCCGGACGCCACCGTCAACCGCATCGACGAGTATGAAGTGGTCGGCAAATCCCGTCCGAGCCTGCCGGATCGCATTGAAAGCGTGCTGGTCTGCCCAAACAGCAACTGCATCAGTCATGCTGAGCCGGTTTCTTCCAGCTTTGCAGTGAAAAAACGCGCCGATGACATCGCGCTCAAATGCAAATACTGCGAAAAAGAGTTTTCTCATTATGTGGTGCTGGCCAACTAATTGAGGTTGGTAATGAAATCCCGGCTGTTATAATGGCCGGGAACATTCTTAACGCTGTAATTCTGGAGAAAACATGAGCAAAGTACTCGCGACGGAAAATGCACCAGCGGCTATCGGCCCTTACGTTCAGGGCGTTGATCTGGGTAGCATGATCATCACTTCCGGTCAGATCCCGGTGAACCCAAAAACCGGCGCGGTGCCGGAAGACGTCGCGGCACAGGCCCGTCAGTCGCTGGAAAACGTGCAGGCTATCGTTGAATCTGCCGGTCTGAAAGTGGGCGATATCGTGAAAACCACCGTTTTCGTGAAGGATCTGAACGATTTCGCGACCGTTAACGCCACTTACGAAGCGTTCTTCACCGAGCACAACGCCACCTTCCCGGCGCGCTCCTGCGTGGAAGTGGCCCGTCTGCCAAAAGACGTGAAAATTGAAATCGAAGCGATTGCAGTACGTCGCTAATTCGCGTTGGCGATAAAAAAAGGCAGCCCAGGCTGCCTTTTTTGTTGCTTGCTACTGATTCCGCGTCGCCCTGAGCAGCGTCTCCAGCGGATAGACCGCCGCAATCACCACCTCGTCCTTAACCTTCGCTGCGTTATCCAGCTCGCTCTGAATTGACGCTATTTCTTTATCATCCAGCGTGCCCTGCCGCGCCACCAGATCCGTCAGCCTCAGGCCAATGGAGGCCAGCTTATCCACCTCCTGGATCACCGGCTTCATCGCCTTCAGCTGATAGCTGTTTTCGCTTAGCGCCAGCGCGTCGCTGGTGTTGCTCTGCCAGCGGTTAAAGACGTGGCGCAGCGCGTCGGCGCTTTCCGCGTCTTCCGCATCGCTCACCAGGCGGTCCGCCCATTTGTTCATCTGGCGCACGGTGGCGCTTTCGGCGTTCAGCGCATCGGCGAAGCGGTTGAGCGGTTCGAACTGATGATAATTTCCCGCCTGGAACTTCAGGTGCTGGCGGGTGTAATACTGCGCGGGCTCTACAGCCTGAGCAAGGATCTGCAACGGCAGCGTGTCGGCATTACCGGCGAGGCGCGTGAACTGCACCTGCTGCTGGGTATGCTGCTGCAGCCCGACAGACACCGTCGACCAGCTGTCCATCGCCTGCAGGCGGGTGTACATGTTGTCGACGTCGTTGACGTCCTGCGCGGACCACAGCCTCTCCGCCACCGCGAAGGTGCGCGGCCACAGGCGGATATCCAGCACCGGCGCCACCACGTTTTCCGCCCACAGCGCGGCTTCCCCGCCGAGCAGGTTGGCCTGATTCGCCACGTCCGGCACGACGGGCGGAATGCCTTTCGGCACCGCGTCCAGACGCGTGCCGCTGATTGGATAACGCGTATTCCCCACCAGGAAATAGCCGGTGAGTTTATCGTTATCGACGGAAACCACCGGGCGCGTCTCGCCCATCCACGTGTCGACGGTGAAGGTCACCTGGCTGTCGTCACGCCATTCAATATCCTGCACCGCGCGGCGGGATTTCCCGGCAAAATCAATAAACCCGCGCCAGCCTGAATCCCCTTTCACCAGCGTAAAACTCCCCTCTACCGGCTTGCCCTTCAGGCGCGGCATGGAGAAGGCCCAGCTCTGGACGCTGTCGGTGTCGGCAATCACATCCACGCCGTTCAGCCCCTGTGGGACAATTTCGTTGCGGTAGTGATAGGCGGTGGACTGGGGCTGGTCGAGATAGAAACCGGTCGAGAGAATGCCCTTGTAGCCGTTTTGCGCCACCTGCCCCAGCGCGTCCTGCCCCTGCCAGGACTGGATCAGAATGCTTTTCGGCAGGTCGGGATGATAGATCTCATCCCAGCCGACCATCTGCCGGTGATGCTTCTCAAGGATCGTTTCCAGCCTGCGGTTGAAATACGCCTGCAGCGCGTGGCTGTCCGCCAGCCTGTTGTCGCGCATGAAGTTCTGGATCGCGGCGTTCGCTTTCCACTGGCTGTCGTCGACCTCATCGCCGCCGATATGCAGATACGGATCGGGGAAGATCGCCGCCAGTTCGCTGACCATCGCGTCAGCAAAGGCGTAGGTTGCCTCTTTAGTGGGATCTAAAACCGGCTTCAGCACGCCCCAGTGGCGCTCCATGGCGTACGGCCCCGGGGCGCTCATCAGCTCCGGATAGGCTACGGCAATCGCCGAGGCGTGGCCCGGCATGTCGATCTCCGGCACCACGCGGATACCGCGCTCGGCGGCGTAACGCACCACTTCACGCATCTGTTCAGGCGTGTAGAACAGTCCGTCGCTGGCAAGCTGCGTCAGCTTAGGGTAGCGCTTCGAGCTGAAGCGCCAGCCCTGATCGTCGGTTAAGTGCCAGTGCAGGACGTTGAGCTTCGCCGCGGCCATGCCGTCGATCTGGCGCTTGATATCCGGCAGCGGAATAAAATGACGCGCCGAGTCGAGCAGCAGCCCGCGCCACGGGAAGCGCGGCGAATCTTCAATGGTGACCCACGGCAGCGAGGTGTTTTCCGCCCCGTTCTGCATCAGCTGGAGCAGCGTTTCCATGGCGCGCAGCGCGCCGAAGCGGGTGTTGGCGGAGATATCGACGCCGTCGGCATCCACCGTGAGCCTATAGCTTTCATCGCTGTCCGGCAGCGGCTGCGGCTTGACCTTTTTGGCAATCGCGATGCGGATGGTCGGTTTGTCTGGCTTTTCAGCCTGCGGCTGCAGCGTCCAGCCGGTTTGCAGGGCGATGCGCTGGCGCAGGCGGTTGACGGCGTCACCGAGATCGTCCCCGCTGACGCTAATGGATACGTTGTTGCTGAGCACCAGCACGCCCTGGGTCGTCGTGCGTTCGACCTTCGCAGGCCAGGGCATCAAAGGGAGATCGCCTGCCGGGGCGGCAAACGCAGAGGCGCCGAGCATCAGCCCGGCGGTTAAGAGACTGTACCGTAACATGAATGTTCCTTATCTGACGGGCCAAATAAAGGCAAAACATTCTGTTAACATGCGCTCAATTTGTCGTCAAGCGAATGCGCCGACGGAGATCACAGGTTGTTGAATTTGGGAGGAAAGCCAGCCCCCTCTCCCCAAAGGAGCGAGGGTGAAAGGCGACACCGAGCGGTCCCCTCTCCCTTTCAGGGAGAGGGTTAGGGTGAGGGTAAAAAATTACTGCCACCCATACCGACGCGCATAGAATCCTTTCACCATCTGCGTCAGCACCATATAGCCCGCGAGGATCGCCACCAGCCACGGGAAGTAGCTCAGCGGCAGCGCCTGAAGCTGCAGGTAGCCTGCCAGCGGCGAGAACGGCAGCGCGATGCCGAGCGCCATCACAATGCCCGTCATCACAATCAGCGGCCACGCGGCGCGGCTCTGGATGAACGGAATACGGCGGGTGCGGATCATGTGCACAATCAGCGTCTGCGACAGCAGACCTACCACGAACCAGCCGGACTGGAACAGCGTCTGGTGTTCCGGGGTGTTGGCGTGGAACACAAACCACATCAGGCAGAAGGTCAGGATGTCGAAGATGGAGCTGATAGGCCCAAAGAACAGCATAAAGCGCCCGAGATCCGCCGGGTTCCAGTGCTGCGGCTTCTGGATCTGCTCGTCGTCGACGTTATCAAACGGGATCGCTACCTGAGACACGTCGTACATCAGGTTCTGGATCAGCAGATGCAGCGGCAGCATCGGCAGGAACGGCAGAAACGCGCTCGCCACCAGCACGCTGAAGACGTTACCGAAGTTGGAGCTGGCGGTCATCTTGATGTACTTGAGCATATTGGCGAAGGTGCGGCGCCCTTCGATCACGCCCTCCTCCAGCACCATCAGGCTCTTTTCCAGCAGGATAATATCCGCCGCTTCGCGGGCGATATCCACCGCACCATCGACGGAGATACCGATGTCCGCCGCACGCAGCGCGGGCGCGTCGTTGATGCCGTCGCCCATAAAGCCCACCACGTGCCCTTCACGCTTAAGCAGGGTGACGATGCGCTCTTTGTGCATCGGCGTCAGGCGGGCAAACAGCGTGGTACGCCGGGCAAACTTCGCCAGCTCGTCGTCGGACAGGTGCTCAATATCGCTTCCCACCACCACGTCGCCCGCGTCCAGCCCCACTTCATGGCACACTTTGGCCGCCACCAGCTCGCTGTCGCCGGTGAGAATTTTGACGGTAATACCGCTCGCCTTCAGCGCTTTCAGCGCCGGCGCGGTGGTCTCTTTCGGCGGATCGAGGAAGGCGATGTAACCCTCGAGGATCAGATCGGATTCGTCGATACGCTGATAGTCACCCTCGCGCGCGGGCAGGAACTTGCTCGCGACCGCCACCACGCGCAGCCCCTGACGGTTCAGGTTGTCGGTGACGCGCCTGATGCGGCGCAGCATGGTGTCGTCCAGCGGCACGATGTCGCCGTTATAGCGAACCTGCGTCGACACGTTGAGGATCTCCTGCAGCGCCCCTTTGCAGATCAGCTGGTGCACGTCCGTCTGCTCGCTCACCACCACCGACATGCGGCGGCGCTCGAAGTCGAACGGGATCTCATCCACCTTCTGCCAGCGGCCGGAGAGCGTGCGGGCGGACTCCTCGTCCACCCCTTCCAGCACCGCGACGTCGAGCAGGTTTTTCAGCCCGGTCTGGTAATGGCTGTTCAGCCACGCGCTGTGCAGGACGCGCTCGCTGGTTTTGCCGGAGATATCGGTGTGGTTCTCCAGCACGATTTTGTCCTGCGTCAGGGTGCCGGTTTTATCGGTGCAGAGGATGTCCATCGCGCCAAAGTTTTGAATGGCGTCGAGGTGTTTGACGATCACTTTCTGTTTAGAGAGCTTCACCGCCCCGCGCGCCAGCGTGGAGGTGACGATCATCGGCAGCATTTCCGGCGTCAGGCCAACGGCCACGGAGAGCGCAAACAGGGCCGCCTCCCACCAGTCGCCTTTGGTGTAGCCGTTGATCAGCAGCACGATCGGCGTCATCACCATCATAAAGCGGATCAGCAGCATGCTGACGCGGCCAATCCCTTTCTGGAAGGCGTTCGGCTCGCTCTCCTGCTCGCTGACGCGCCCGGCAAGCTGACCAAACCAGGTGTTGCCCCCGGTGGCGGTGACAATCGCCTGCGCGGTGCCGCTGACCACCGTGGTGCCCATAAAGCACAGGGTGTCGCATTCAAGCGGGTTCATCTGCTGCGGGTCGCGGCTGCGCGCTACCTTTTCAACGGGCAGGGATTCCCCGGTCAGGGAGGCCTGAGCGACGAACAGATCGCGCGCCTGGATAATGCGTAAATCCGCCGGGATCATGTCCCCCGCGGCCAGCTTCACCAGATCGCCCGGCACCAGCTGGTCGATAGGCAGCTCCACCCAGGCATTTTCGCCGAGATCGTTAATCACGCGCGAGACGGTCGCGGTGTTGCTGACCATCGCCTTCAGGGCGTCCGCCGCTTTGGTGGAGCGGGCCTCCTGAATAAAGTTCAGCAGCGTGGAGATGCCCACCATCAGGGCAATCACCCCTGCGGCAAACAGATCTTCCGTCGCGTAGGAGATGAGGCCGAGCACGGTCAGCAGCAGGTTGAACGGGTTGCGGTAGCAAAGCCACAGGTGCACCCACCACGGAGACGGCTTCTGCGCCGGGATCTGGTTATCGCCGTGCACGGCGCGGATTTTTTCCACTTCGGCCGCGTTTAGCCCTTCCGGGTGTCCGCCGAACGCGCGCCAGACTTCGTTTTCATCCATCGCCGCCACGTTCAGGCAGCGTTCGGTCAGGGACGCGGGGATCGCCGCCCCCGCCATGTTTTTGGCGTTTGGCAGCGGGTCGCGCTGAACAAGACGGTGTGGCAGGTGGCGGCTCAGCAGGGCCTGCAGCTGCCGGGTGATATTTTTAAACATAGTCATTCCTCCGCATCCGCCTGGGCGGACGCAGCAATTCCTTCAGGCGTGGCAAAGCCGTACCTGAGAGGCACTCAATTTTTCAAGCAGGAACGTTTAAGACGTTGCTGCCTCACGCCGGTGAGACAGCAAAAGCTGGCTTACCGGAAAGAACGCATTCTCCCGTTCAGGAGAGGTGTGGGATCGGGATCCATGAAGCCTCCGGTAAGTAAAAAGTAGGGTGTCGCCGCGCAGTACAGGGATTTAGGCATACCCTTTATGACGATTCGGGCGGTATTATACCCCCCTGCAAATAAACCGAACGTAAACCAGACTTTGCCCATAGCGAAATCGCGCTATAGCATTAGGCTCAATTCACTACATCGTCGTTGTTACAGGGAATACAGCATGCAGAACCGCCTTACGATTAAAGACATCGCGCGTTTAAGCGGCGTGGGGAAATCGACCGTCTCACGCGTGCTGAACAACGAAAGCGGCGTTAGCGAACGCACCCGCGAGCGCGTTGAGGCGGTAATGAATCAGCACGGGTTTTCCCCTTCCCGCTCCGCGCGCGCCATGCGCGGGCAGAGTGACAAAGTCGTCGCCATCATTGTCTCGCGTCTGGACTCTCTGTCTGAAAATCTCGCCGTGCAGACCATGCTGCCCGCCTTCTATGAGCAGGGGTATGATCCGATCATGATGGAGAGCCAGTTCTCTGTGCAGCTGGTTGAAGAGCATCTGGGGATGCTCCAGCGGCGCAACATTGATGGCGTGGTGCTGTTCGGTTTTACCGGCATTAAGGACGAGATGCTGAAACCCTGGCAGCCTTCGCTGGTGCTGCTGGCGCGCGATGCACACGGGTTTGCCTCCGTCTGCTACGACGATGAGGGCGCGATTATCACCCTGATGCAGCGCCTGTTTGACGAGGGCCATCGTCACATCAGCTTCCTCGGCGTCCCGCACGCGGACGTCACCACCGGCAAACGTCGGCATGAGGCCTATCTGGCCTTTTGCAAAAAGCACAACCTCTCCGCCGTGGCCTCCCTGCCGGGGCTGGGCATGAAGCAGGGCTACGAGCAGGCCGCCAGCGTTCTTACGCCGCAGACCACGGCGCTGGTGTGCGCCACGGATACCCTGGCGCTGGGTGCCAGCAAATATCTGCAGGAGCAGCGCATCGATAATCTGCAGGTGGCGAGCGTCGGCAGCACGCCGCTGATGAAGTTCCTGCACCCGGAGATCATCACCGTCGATCCGGGCTACGCCGAGTCCGGCAGACAGGCCGCAGCACAGCTTATCGAGCAGATAAACGGGCGTTCAGAGCCTCGTCAGATCGTCATTCCCGCTCACCTTTCGTAACCCCTCTAAAACAGATTATTGTGATCTTCGCCTGATTTCGGGAACGTTCCCATTTTCGCCGTCACGCTGAAGGAGTAGGCTTGCGCTCAGGTCATTACACCCCTCACCATCTGTCATGAGGTTTCATGATGAGTAAAGTCAAACAAGCAGATATCGATCGGCTGATCGTCCTGGTCGGCGGACGCGAAAACATCGCTACCGTCAGCCATTGCATTACCCGCCTGCGCTTCGTGCTGAACGATCCGGCCAAAGCCAACCCGAAGGCCATTGAAGAACTTTCCATGGTCAAAGGCTGCTTCACCAACGCCGGGCAGTTCCAGGTCGTTATTGGTACCGAAGTGGGCGATTACTATCAGGCTCTGCTGGCGACAACCGGGCACTCTTCTGCCGATAAAGAGCAGGCGAAGAAGGCCGCGCGCCAGAATATGAAGTGGCACGAGCAGCTGATTTCCCACTTCGCGGAGATCTTCTTCCCGCTGCTGCCCGCGCTGATCAGCGGGGGCTTAATCTTAGGCTTCCGTAACGTCATCGGCGATGTGCCGATGAGCGACGGCAAAACCCTGGCGCAGATGTATCCGGCGCTGAAAACCGTTTACGATTTCCTGTGGCTGATTGGCGAGGCGATCTTCTTCTATCTGCCGGTCGGGATTTGCTGGTCCGCGGTGCGCAAAATGGGCGGCACGCCGATTCTCGGTATCGTGCTGGGCGTCACGCTGGTCTCTCCACAGTTAATGAACGCTTACTTACTTGGTCAGCAGGTGCCTGAGGTGTGGAACTTCGGCCTGTTTACCATTGCCAAAGTGGGCTATCAGGCGCAGGTCATTCCGGCCCTGCTGGCGGGTCTGGCGCTGGGCTTTATTGAAACGCGCCTGAAGCGCATCGTGCCGGATTATCTCTACCTGGTGGTGGTGCCGGTCTGCTCGCTGATCCTGGCGGTGTTCCTCGCGCACGCCTTTATCGGTCCGTTTGGCCGCATGATCGGCGACGGCGTGGCCTTCGCGGTGCGTCACCTGATGACCGGCAGCTTTGCGCCAATCGGTGCCGCGCTGTTTGGCTTCCTGTACGCCCCGCTGGTGATCACCGGCGTGCACCAGACCACGCTGGCCATTGATATGCAGATGATCCAGAGCCTCGGCGGCACGCCGGTCTGGCCGATTATCGCCCTGTCTAATATTGCACAGGCGTCGGCGGTCACCGGCATCATCATCGTCAGCCGCAAGCACAACGAGCGTGAGATCTCCGTTCCGGCAGCCATCTCTGCTTACCTCGGCGTCACCGAACCGGCGATGTACGGTATCAACCTGAAATACCGCTTCCCGATGCTCTGCGCGATGATCGGTTCCGGTCTGGCGGGCCTGGTGTGTGGTCTGAACGGCGTGATGGCGAACGGGATTGGCGTCGGCGGCCTGCCGGGCATTCTCTCCATCCAGCCGGCTTACTGGCAGGTGTTTGCCCTGGCGATGGCCATCGCGATTATCGTCCCAATGGCGCTCACCACCGTGGTTTACCAGCGTAAGTTCCGTCAGGGCTCGCTGCAGATTGTTTAACTTCTTCTTTCGGGGCGCAGTTGCGCCCCTTCGCATTTGCAGGAACGCATTATGAATACCCTTCCTCACTGGTGGCAGAACGGCGTCATCTATCAGATTTACCCAAAGAGTTTCCAGGATACCACCGGCAGCGGCACCGGCGATCTGCGCGGCGTGACGCAGCGGCTGGACTACCTGAAAACCCTCGGCATCGACGCCATCTGGCTGACGCCGTTTTATATCTCCCCGCAGGTGGATAACGGCTACGACGTGGCGAATTACACCGCCATCGACCCGGCTTACGGCACGCTGGATGATTTCGACGAGCTGGTTGCCCGGGCGCACGAGCGCGGCATCCGCATCGTGCTGGATATGGTGTTTAACCACACCTCCACGCAGCACGCCTGGTTCCGCGAGTCGCTGAACAAAGCGAGCCCGTACCGCCAGTTCTACATCTGGCGCGACGGCACGCCGGAGCAGCTTCCCAACAACTGGCGCTCCAAGTTTGGCGGCAACGCCTGGCGCTGGCACGCCGAGAACGAGCAGTATTACCTGCATCTGTTCGCCCCGGAGCAGGCGGATCTCAACTGGGAGAACCCAGAAGTGCGCGCCGAGCTGAAAAAGGTGTGCGAGTTCTGGGCCGATCGCGGCGTCGACGGCCTGCGTCTCGACGTGATTAACCTGATTTCGAAAGATCAGGATTTCCCGGACGACAACACCGGAGACGGCCGCCGCTTCTACACCGACGGGCCGCGCATTCACGAATATCTGCAGGAGATGAGCCGCGACGTCTTCACCCCGCGCAACCTGATGACGGTGGGCGAGATGTCCTCGACCTCGCTGGAGAACTGCCAGCAGTACGCCTCGCTCGACGGACGCGAGCTGTCGATGACCTTTAACTTCCACCACCTGAAGGTGGACTACCCCGGCGGCGAAAAATGGACGAAGGCGAAGCCGGACTTTGTGGCGCTGAAAACCCTCTTCCGCCACTGGCAGCAGGGGATGCACAACAGGGCGTGGAACGCGCTGTTCTGGTGTAACCACGATCAGCCGCGCATCGTGTCGCGCTTTGGTGACGAAGGGGAATACCGCGTACAGGCCGCGAAGATGCTCGGCATGGTGCTGCACGGCATGCAGGGCACGCCGTATATCTACCAGGGCGAGGAGCTGGGGATGACCAACCCGCACTTCAGCCGCATCACCGACTATCGCGACGTGGAAAGCCTGAACATGTTCGCAGAACTACGCGCCAACGGCCGCGAACCGGATGAATTACTGGCGATTCTGGCGAGTAAGTCCCGCGATAACGGGCGAACCCCAATGCAGTGGGACGCTTCGCACAATGCGGGCTTTACCGAGGGCGAGCCGTGGATTGGCGTCTGCGACAATTACGAGACGGTGAACGCCCGCGCCGCGCTCGACGACCCGGATTCGGTGTTCTACACCTACCAGTCGCTGATCGGCCTGCGTAAAACCCTGCCGGTGCTGACGTGGGGAGATTATGAGGATCTTCTGCCGGAACATCCTTCTCTTTGGTGCTACCGTCGTCAGTGGCAGGGGCAGACGCTGATGGTGGCGGCGAACCTGAGTAATACGCCGCAGGAATGGCAGACAGACGCTCTCAGCGATAGGTCGCAGGTGGTGATGAGTAACTACCCGGCACCGCAAACGACGTCGCTGCGTCCGTTTGAAGCCGTCTGGTGGTTGCAGCAGTAATTCTCTCTACCGGGTGCGGCTCAGCACCCGGCTTACTTTACTGTTTTTGTTGAGTAAATAATCAGATTTTTCTCTCGCGCCTTTACAATCGCTGTAGCGCCCGTCGTTTGTACTCTCGTCTTTTTACTTTGTTCTGCATCAAATAAATCGCAAACATGTTTGATGCAAATCACTATATGTAGCACTTAAAATGCACGCCGACCCAACATCTTGTATTTATCGTCTACTATTCCAACAACAAGACGGCGCTTACGCTGGCCGGAATTGTGGATAACACGAGCTGGGAACGCGGGAAGTCTTTGGCCCGGCGGGGAATATGCCCGGTTATTACTTCTCCACCTCTGTGGATAACCTGTTTTCAAAAAATGGAGTGATCATGACACCGCATGTGATGAAACGTGATGGCTGTAAAGTGCCGTTTAAATCAGAGCGCATCCAGGAAGCCATTCTGCGTGCAGCTAAAGCAGCGGGAGTCGATGACGCAGATTACTGCGCCACCGTCGCAGAAGTCGTTAGCAGCCAGATGAACGAACGCAGCCAGGTCGATATCAGTGAGATCCAGACCGCGGTTGAGAACCAGCTGATGGCGGGGCCCTACAAGCAGCTGGCGCGCGCCTACATTGAGTACCGTCACGATCGTGACGTGCAGCGTGAGAAGCGCGGTCGTCTGAACCAGGAGATCCGTGGCCTGGTGGAGCAGACCAACTCCGCCCTGCTCAATGAAAACGCCAACAAAGACAGTAAAGTGATCCCGACCCAGCGCGACCTGCTGGCCGGTATCGTCGCCAAACATTATGCCCGTCAGCACCTGCTGCCGCGCGACGTGGTGTCGGCGCACGAGCGTGGTGAAATTCACTACCACGATCTCGACTATTCGCCGTTCTTCCCGATGTTCAACTGCATGCTGATCGACCTGAAAGGCATGCTGACCCACGGTTTTAAAATGGGTAACGCCGAGATTGAACCGCCTAAATCAATCTCCACGGCCACCGCCGTCACCGCGCAGATTATCGCTCAGGTCGCCAGCCATATTTACGGCGGCACCACGATTAACCGCATTGATGAAGTGCTGGCCCCGTTCGTGACGGCAAGCTTCAACAAGCATCGTAAAACGGCCGAAGAGTGGCAGATCCCGGACGCCGACGGCTATGCGCACTCCCGCACCGAGAAAGAGTGCTACGACGCCTTCCAGTCGCTGGAGTATGAAGTGAACACGCTGCATACCGCCAACGGCCAGACGCCGTTTGTAACCTTCGGGTTTGGTCTGGGCACCAGCTGGGAATCGCGCCTGATCCAGCAGTCCATTCTGCGCAACCGCATTTCCGGCCTCGGTAAAAACCGCAAAACGGCGGTGTTCCCGAAACTGGTATTCGCCATTCGCGACGGCCTGAACCACAAGTTTGGCGATCCGAACTACGACATCAAACAGCTGGCGCTGGAGTGCGCGAGCAAGCGCATGTATCCGGACATCCTGAACTACGATCAGGTCGTCAAAGTGACCGGTTCGTTTAAAACGCCAATGGGCTGCCGCAGCTTCCTCGGCGTGTACGAAGATGAAAACGGCGAGCAGATCCACGACGGGCGCAACAACCTGGGCGTCATCAGCCTGAACCTGCCGCGCATCGCGCTGGAAGCCAAAGGCAATGAAGCGGAATTCTGGACACTGCTGGACGAGCGTCTGCAGCTGGCGCGTAAGGCGCTGATGACCCGCATCGCGCGCCTTGAAGGGGTCAAAGCCCGCGTGGCGCCAATTCTCTATATGGAAGGGGCCTGCGGCGTACGTCTGAAAGCGGACGATGACGTGTCGGAGATCTTCAAAAACGGTCGCGCGTCGATTTCGCTGGGCTATATCGGTATTCACGAGACCATCAACGCCCTGGCGGGCGATACGCATATGTACGACAGCGAGGCCCTGCGTGAGAAAGGCATTGCGATTGTTCAGCGCCTGCGCGACGCGGTAGACCAGTGGAAAGAGGAAACCGGCTACGGGTTTAGCCTCTACAGCACGCCGAGCGAGAACCTGTGCGACCGCTTCTGCCGTCTGGATACCGCCGAGTTCGGGATTGTGGAAGGCGTGACCGACAAAGGGTATTACACCAACAGCTTCCACCTCGACGTGGAGAAAAAGGTGAACCCGTACGACAAGATCGACTTCGAAGCGGCCTATCCGCCGATCGCCAGCGGCGGCTTCATCTGCTACGGCGAGTACCCGAACATTCAGCACAACCTGAAGGCGCTGGAAGACGTATGGGATTACAGCTATCAGCACGTGCCGTATTACGGGACCAACACGCCAATCGACGAGTGCTACGAGTGCGGCTTTACCGGTGAGTTCGAGTGTACGAGCAAAGGCTTTACCTGCCCGAAATGCGGCAACCACGATGCGGCTCGCGTCTCCGTGACCCGTCGCGTGTGCGGCTATCTCGGCAGCCCGGACGCGCGTCCGTTTAACGCCGGCAAGCAGGAAGAGGTGAAGCGTCGCGTGAAGCATTTGGGGAATGGGCAGATCGGGTAAGTTCTGCGCAGGGTTCTCCCCCTCACCCTACCCCTCTCCCTCAAGGGAGAGGGAACCGATCGAGCACATTATTATGCCGGCCGCCGGTTTTCTCCCTCTCCCTGTGGGAGAGGGGCGGGGTGAGGGCATCAGGTTAACGCTATGAATTATCATCAATACTACCCCGTCGACATCGTCAACGGCCCCGGCACCCGCTGCACCCTGTTCGTTTCAGGCTGCGTCCACGAATGCCCCGTCTGCTATAACAAAAGCACCTGGCGCTTAAATTCCGGCATGCCGTTCACCGCCGAAATGGAAGACCGGATCGTCAACGACCTGAACGATTCGCGCATCAAACGTCAGGGGATTTCCCTCTCCGGCGGCGACCCCCTGCACCCGCAAAACGTGCCGGATATCCTGAAGCTGGTGAAACGCATTCGCCGCGAATGTGCAGGCAAAGATATTTGGGTCTGGACGGGATATAAGCTGGATGAACTCAATGCGCAGCAAAGAGAAGTAGTGGATCTGATTAACGTCCTGGTCGACGGCAAGTTCGTGCAGGATTTAAAAGACCCGGCCCTGATCTGGCGCGGCAGCAGCAACCAGGTTGTGCACCATTTGCGATGAACAAAGGCGGATGTTATCCGTCCGCCCTTACCTCAAAACCGGCTCAAACTCTCCATCGCCACCGCCTTAAACTCGGCAAAATCTCCGCAGCCACACAGCCGCGACATCGCCCGTTCACGCAGGAAGGTGACGAAGATATCGTAAATCGCCATCGCCTCTTCGTATTCGCTTTTGCTGATGGCGAGCAGGAAGATGACGTGCGCGGTTTCATCTCCCCACTGAACGCCGTGCGGGGCGAGCACGGTATAGACCACGGTTTTCTGCGCTAAAAGGCCGAGGGAGTGCGGCAGCGCGATGCCGTCGCCGAGCATGGTGCTGACGATGGCTTCACGCTCGACGACAGAATCCAGGAACTCCGCGCCGACAAACCCCTCGCCTTCAAGCTGCGCGCACAGTTCACGGAACAGCGTTTGCTGGTCAACGGGCTTGTCGATAATGCGGAAATGGGCCGCGTCGAAGTATTTATCCAGCATCCACGGGCGGGTGCGGTCCACCAGCACCAGCTTGCCGATCTGTTCTAACTGGTAATCGGTCGGGAACGGGGCGATCATCACCACCGGTTTGGATTTTTCGCTCACGCGGGCGGTGGAAATCACGAAGTCCTCACCGATGGAATCCGCCAGCTCGTACTCGCGCAGGGTGAGCGTGCGGGCCACCTCAATCTGCGGGTACTTGCGCTGGAGCACCGCCTCGATCATGCGGACCATGGCATTCCCGGCGTCGCATACCAGCAGCACCCGCGGCTGGCGCTGGTAGCCGATGTTGTAATGACGCTCCAGCCCGACGCCGATATGCAGCACCAGGAAGCCGATCTCGTTTTCGCTGATCACATACGGCGTGTATTTGCCCCAGCTCGACACCGCCGCGAGGGTCATATCCCACGCCATCGGGTAGTGCTGCTTGATGTTATCCAGCAGCGGATTGGGGATCATGATTTGATACCGCACGCGGGTGATCATGGTTTTGATGTGCGTGAGCAGGTCAGCGTGCAGCTGCGCGTCGCTGAGCAGGTTGTAGTTATAGTGGGTGTTGATATAGCGCAGGATGTAGTTGACCAGCGCTTCGTCGTCATCCGCGTTAATGGCGCTCGGGGCTATCTCCTGGATCTGCCGCGCCGCAATGTGCACGCAGAGCCAGCTCTCCTCTGAAGGTGAAAGCGCTTTGCCCGCCAGCTGCTGGATAGTGACGGCGATATCCTTCGCCGCCTCGCGCACGTTCTCTTCCACGTCTTCGGCATGGAATTCCGGCAGCGGATAGCCCTCGCTGATGCGCCGCACCGACACCGCACAGTACAGGCGCAGGAACAGCTCGCCTTCGTCGGTCAGACGGATGTGATGACGCGTCAGCGCCTCGTGTAGCACGGGCACCATCTGCTCCGCCACGCCTGCATTCAGCGCCACGTCGGTCACCAGCGGGTTCAGGCTGTCCTGCTGCGCCAGCTCCCAGAGCAGATCGGTCAGGCAGGCGCGGGTCGACATCTCGCTGCCAAACAGCTTCATGCCGTGGCGCGGGCGCGTTTCCAGCGTCAGGTTATAGCGGTGAAACCACTCGCGGACTTCGGCCATGTCGCTCTGCAGCGTGGCGCGGCTGACGAACCACTCGTCCGCCAGATCCTCGAGCTTAAGAGAAAATGCCGAGGTGAGAAAACGCACCACCAGATAGTGCACGCGCTCCGGCCCGGTCCGGGGAATACGCAGCGCGCGCGGGTGGGATGCCTGCAGCTGCTGGTAGCGCTGGGCATCATCAATTTTGAGCTGATAACCGTTGCCCCGGCTCAATATAAACTGCGCACCGTGGCTTGCCAGCAGCGCGTTCAGGGCGGTGATATCGGCACGGACGGTTCGCGTGGAGACCGACAGCCGCTGCGCCAGCTCGTCCTGCGGCAGCGTCTCGTTTTGCAACAGATCGAACAGTTGCGCTAAACGTTGGTTCGGAAATCGCACGGGCTTGTCCTCTTACAGCTTAAGGTGAAATGACCATCTGGGATGGGCTGCCGACCGGGGTATAGTCTGGCTCGAAGCTGAGCTTACCGTCCTGACCGACGCGGAAACGGGTAATGTTGTCGCTGCGCTGGTTCATGACGTACAGCCAGCGTCCCTGCTTATCGAGCGTCAGGGTGCGCGGGTAGTCGCCGCGCGTCCACACGTCGTCCTGATGCGTCAGCGTGCCCTCCGCTGTTACGGTAAAGTGCCCGATGCTGTTATGCAAACGGTTAGCCACATACAGCTGTTTACCGTCGGCGCTTAATGCGAGCCCGGCAGCAAAGCTGGTGCCTTTGTAACCTTCCGGCAGGGCTGAGAGCGTTTTGCCCTCTTTCAGGGTGCCGTTGGCGTTCACGGTATAATGGGTGAGCGTAGACGCCTCTTCGTTAATCAGCCACAGGGCATCGCCTTTTGGCGTAAAGACAAAGTGGCGCGGCCCGGCGCCTTTTGAGGAGGCGCTGATAAACGGCGGATCGTTCGGCGTCAGCTTCCCTGTTCGATCGTCAAAACGGTACTGGTAGAGGCGATCCAGCCCAAGATCGGTGGAAAACACGTATTTCCCGCTCGGATCGGCGGCGATCATGTGCGCGTGGGGGCCGTTATGATCGCTGATGGCAAAGCTTCCTTCGACAGCCGCTTCCGGCTTCGCCGCGCCCGGTTCGCCCTGATCCTGACGTTTATCCGTAGCCTCACCCAGGCTGCCGTCTGCGTTGACTGGCAAAACGGCGATCGATCCGCTGACATAGTTAGCCACCAGCAGATGTCGACCGTTCGGCGTCAGCGACAGGTAAACCGGCCCCGCGCCGCCGGAGGCCACCTGATTAAGCTCGCTCAGCGCGCCGTTATCCCCCACCCGCAGCGCCTGCACCACGCCCTGCTCCACTTCACTTGCCAGATACAGCGTTTTGCCGTCGTGCGAGACGGCCAGCTGCGCGGCGTTCGGCAGCCTGCTCACCAGCGTTTTATTCGCCAGCGCGCCGCTTTGCGGGTCAACGGTAAAGCGGTACAGCCCTTCGCCGTTGGGGTTGTAGGTGCCCACCCAGGCGTACTGCGGCTGGGCGATAGCGGCGGTGGCGAGCATTGAGAGTGAAGCAACAAGCAGGGTACGGGTGTGCATGGTGGCTCCTTTATATTTGTGCGGTTTGTTTTCCCTCACCCCGGCCCTCTCCCAAAGGGAGAGGAGGTAAAAGTTCCCTCTCCCTTTGGGAGAGGGTTAGGGTGAGGGCAGATACTACTTCACCAGCTTCTTCGTCATCGCAAGCAGCGTACGCACGTCTTCCGGGCGCGTGTCGCCGCTGGCTTTGTCGATAATCGAGCTGTAGATATGCGGGATGATTTTGCTCACGCCCGCGTCGAGGGCGATCTGCAGGATCTCCTCATAGTTTTCCAGATCGATACCTCCGGTCGGCTCCAGCCAGAAGTCGTGACGGGCGCAGGCTTCCGCCACCGCGTTGTACTCATCACGGCACTTGAGGCCGCCCATCGGGAAGTATTTGATGGAGCTGCCGCCGAAATCCTTCAGCAGGGCAATCGCGGTTTCAACTGGCACAATGCCGTCCGGAGCGTTGCTGCTCAGCGGTCCGGTGGAGATTTTGACCATCCCGACGGTGCCGGTTGGAGAGACCAGGCCGTTGACCACCGACTCATTCTGCCCCAGCAGCGCGCGGCTGGTGGCCACGCCGGTGAAGACCTGGTTGACGTGCTGCGGCTGCACCTGACGGGAGATCTCGCTCACCATCGCCGACTGGTTCGGATCCCCCGCGCCGAGGCCGACGGAGAGCGCGTTATCAATCAGCGCGGCATATTCACGCATATCGGCAACGGCGCTCGCCACGTCCGGGTAATTTTTGGAGAGCACGCCCACCAGCACGTGACCTTCCGCCGCCTCGTAAATGGCGCTGGCGTTGGCTTTCGATCCTGCCAGCACGTTCAGGCAGACGCGGTCACGGTAAAAGTTGGGGGTCAGTTTCATGCTTTTTTCTCCTGTCCTAATACTTCGCTAATGCGGCGGTACACGATGTTCAGCTGGTCAGCATTCACGCTGCGCACGTCCGCCTCGATAATCCCTTCGTTGGCCTTGTAGCCACGGAAGTAAATGGCATATTCGCCCTGCTTGAGCTTCGCCACCAGATCGCCCGTGCCGACGCCCGTTGCGGCTTCGTCAAACTTAATCTCGGTGCGCGCGATATCGCGACCGGCGCTGTCCCAGACCACGCGCGCGGTCACGCCGTTCAGGGTGTTGAGCGCCTCGATAAACGGCGTCATCTTCGCCACCATCTCGGCCCCGCTCTCTTTGGTCGCCGTCAGGTAGTGTTCGATGGCGCAGGTCAGGCCAAGAATGCCCTCTTTGCCCACCTTCATCGCGCGGCCAATGCCCGCCGTCTGGCGCTTCACCCACTCAACGTACTGGGTTTTGCCGATCACCAGCCCGCTGGTTGGGCCTTCAATCGCCTTCGCGCCGCTGTAGATCACCAGGTCCGCGCCGGAGCGGTAGTACGCATGAAGATCTTCTTCCGCCGCCGCATCGACGATCAGCGGGAGATCGTGCTTGCGCGCCACCACCGCCGCCTGCTCGACGCTGAGCATGCTTTTCTGCACGCAGTGGTGCGATTTGATGTAGAGGATCGCCGCCGTGCGCGGGGTGATCGCCGCCGCCAGCTGTTCGGCGGAGCATTCGTTGGCGTAGCCCGCCTCCACCAGCTTGCCGCCGCCCAGCGCCACCATGGTGCCCACCGGCGCGCCAAAGTTCACGTTGTGGCCTTTCGGCAGGACGATTTCGTTGTTCTCAATCGGGGTCACGTGCAGGTTTTCCAGCAGCCAGTCGCTGTCTTTGACCAGCACCGCCGCCACGGACTGGGCTATGCCCGCCGACGCGCAGGAGACCACCGTCGCGCCTTCCACATCCAGCAGCTTCGCGATGTATTCCCCGGTTTTGTTGACCAGATCCTTCATCTCGAAATAGTGATTCATGCCGTCCATCGCCGCCTGCACCACTTCCGGGCGCGGCGTGGAGACGCCCAGCGCCGTCATGCGGCCAGAGGTGTTGATAACCTGCTTTAAATGGTACTTCTCATAAATCGAAGGCATGTTCCGTGCTCCCTTGTTCGGTCATATAGCCCTTGCCCGCGCGGATCGCGGCAAGCGGCAACAGAATGTGTTCAGCCTGCAGGCTGTCGTTTTCGGCATCCGTCAGCACCGTCGGCTGGCGTTTAATCGTGAACAGCGTCAGGTCGGCGTCGAGACCCGGCTGGATGCGGCCCTTGCGCGCCAGGCGCAGGCCGTCGGCGGCGTTGGCGGTCACGCAGTCAATCACCTGCGGCAAGGACATGCCGATGGCGAGAAACTTCGACATCACGCTTGCCAGCGAGCCGACCGGACCGTTGATGCGGTTGCGGCAGTAGATATCCGAGCTGATGGTGTGCGGCAGAATGCCCATCGCGATGGCGCGTTTCGCCACCTCAAAGCTGAAGCTCGCCGTGCCGTGGCCGACGTCCAGACGCACGCCGCGCTTCAGGGCGGAGGTGATGGAGGCGCGCAGCTCGCCGGAGGGCGTCAGAATGCGGTTGGGTTTGCCGTTATAGCAGTGGGTGATGATGTCGCCGGAACTCAGCAGCTCGGCGATTTCGTCGAGGTTCGGCGGGTTGTTGCCGATGTGCACCATCAGCGGCAGGTCGCCGTTCTCTTTCTGAATGGCTTTAGCGCGCTCCAGCGGCGTAATGCCGTTTTCACCGACCACGCTGCTGCTCATGCGCGCCTTCAGGCCGACGATAAAATCAGGGTGGCGCTTCACCGCCTGCTTCACCGCGTCGGCGTCAATATTCGCCATGTTGGCCAGTTCGTTCTGGGCAATCAGCCCCACCCGGGAGATGTTCAGCAGGGCAAACACCTCGGTGGAGGCTTTACGGGTGATGTCATAGAAGTCGTCCACGTCGTCGGCGCCGGTACTGCCCGCGTCCACCACGGAGGTGACGCCGGTAGCAATGCCCACGCTGTCCGGCTCGTCGTGGTAAATCGGGGAGTTCGGGTAGCAGTGAACGTGGGAGTCAATCCAGCCTGCGCTGACGAACACGTCGCCGTTCAGCTCAACCGTTTTATGCGCGGGGGCGTTAATCTCGCCCAGCGCCGCGATCTTCCCGTCCTGAATGGCGATATCGGTCAGGGTATCGTCGGCAAGGCGCGCACGGCGCAGGAGTAAATCAAACATGAGGATCTCCTGATAAGGCGGGCGCCTGAGCGCCCGCGGGTATTAAAGGGCGACCGGGAACAGCCAGCCCAACAGCATTGCGCCGAGGATCGCGCCACCGGTGATTGGCTTCTGCCAGATGTAGAACACCAGCGCACCCAGCAGGGAACCGACGCCGATAGGAATGGAGGCGGTCATGGCGCTGAGGATAATCAACGGCCCGAGGAAGCGGCCGGAGGCGTTACCCGCGCCCATCATCACGTCTGCACCGTAGGTGGAGTTGCTCTGGTTGATGGTGAACTTACGCGCCAGGATGATGACGTAGCCAATCGCCAGACCAATCACCAGGCCGGTAATCAGCGCGGCAATGAAGTTGGTCACCGGGAACATGATGCCCGCGCCCAGCAGCAGCGCCGGAACGCCGAGGCCCACGCCGGTCTGGATGGCGCCGCCGATGTCGAGAATACCCACCAGCGACCCTTCGATAATGCGGGCGAACAGGAAGCTCGCGCCGAACGCCGCCACCGCGCCGTAAACCCCGGTATCGATCCCCGCTTTCAGCATCGCCACGAAGGCCACTTCGTTAAACGCGCCGATGCCGTAGAGGTAGTACATGTGCGTCCCGGCGAAAACGCCGGAGGAGAGCAGGCCAACGAAGATCGGGAACGACCAGTCGGCATACCAAAAACCTTTATTCTGTTCCATTTAGAGGCTCCTGTTATTTACCGCTGAGCGAGTTGTGGATCATGTCGAGCCAGTTCGGCACGGTCAGATGGAAGGATTCGATCATCTTCATGTCGAAGCCGCGGAAGAAGCCGCTCAGCACGAAGAGCAGGACGATCGCCACCATCATCACTTTGGTGACGTGGTTCCAGCCGCTCTCTTCCACGCCTTTACCGATCAGGATCCCCAGCACCAGGCCCGGTACGGCGTTCCCCATAATCAGCTGCGCCGCGCCGCCAAAGATGGTGGCCCAGAAGCCCGATTTTTTACCCGCGTCGATAGCTGCCAGCCAGAAGATCACCGGCATCACGGTGTTCACCAGCAGGTTTGCCGCCGGTACCAGCACCTTCACGGCGGTGACCTGAAGCGCTGCCGGCACGGAGGAGGCAGTCAGGTTCAGGAAGGTGACGACGAGCATGCCAATCACGCCGCAGGCAATTGCCATTTTGCGCGGGTCGTGCAGCGTTTCGCCGACGTTACGGTTTTTGATCATCAGTGCAGCAGCACCCCAGTTCGGGATGATGCGGTGGTCAACGTCCTGTGTGAAGGCACCTGCGGCCACGGAAGAGGCCCAGGCGTTAAAGAAGAAACCTAACCCAAAGGAGAAGTGGGACGCCGGATCCCCTTCGCAGGAGTTCAGTTCCCCCAACGTACGAAACGCGCCCATACCCTGAGTGGTAGGCGCATGAAACATGCGTGCAGCCCCGGCTCCGACACCGACGCCAACCAGGCCGCCAATGATGAGCGATTTTATTAATATAATTAAGAACATCAGTCTGCCCTTTTATGAATAATCAGCGTTGCGTGACGAAATCCACCTGGTCAAGATTGATAGCGGTCACGTTGACGGTCACATCCAGCTCCACGCTGTAGGTGCGTCTTTCCCGGCGCAGAAAGAAGAACAGAAACGCTTCTTTTCGCACCGCTTCTTGCGCCTGAACGACCTGCACATCCTGTGGCTCAATACGCAGTAAGATATGCGGTGAGGCTTTCATCACCGCGGCCTGAACGTGGTTGAGCGCGTCGGCAAAGGCGCGCGCTTTGGCGTCGCCTTTGCCCTTCACTCTCACCGTGGTTGTGAACTGTTCTTTCATGCTTATGCGCCGTATTTCTTCTGCCACGCCTGCACCAGACGCTCGCCCAGCTCTTCTTTATCCATAAAGCCGAAGCCCAGCACGTTGCAGCCTTCGTTGATGGCGGTCACGCCCTCTTCCACCGAACGCATGCCGTATTTGGCCTTGTAGCCATATTTGGTTTGGGCAGTGATGGCACCCGCGCCGCCGCTGCCGCAGAAGGAGATGCCGAAGGTGGCGCTTTCCGCTTTCATCACGTCGCCGAGCTTCATGTCCGCCGCCATGCCCGGTACAACCACCGCGCGTCCACCTGCTTTTTCCACACCGGCAGCCACTTTCTGACCTTTACCCAGGCGATCGCCAATCACGACTGTAATCTGTTCCATGTGTTGCTCCTTAAAGGTTGTCTTTCGCGACTTCAAAGTGAACGGAGAGCAGCCAGGCTTCTTCATCAGGAAGATTGCCAAACTGCGCGACCACTTCACGGGCGAGCCGCATTGAATCCGGTGAAATTTCGTCAAACAGCTCTGCTTCAACCTCCGGCAGCGGCTCGCCGGTCACGGACCGGTGCGCCATTGCGCGCACGTGGGAGGTGAGCATCTGCTCCTGTACCGCATTGGGGATGATGTTGTTTCGACCCAGCAGGGCATAAACCTGCTGCAGCATGGTGTTCGCGAGCTGTTCTGTTTGCTCTGCCTGTTCCCCAACGTCGTTCATTACCGCTCCGTTAATCACTGGTCTTACCCCGTTAATGGCTCTGGAATAAAACTAACGTTGGGGGGGAATTGTTTGTAGCGAGTTGTTTTCCACTTCGAAGTGGAAAGGCGAGCCGCAGCAGTGATCTGTGCCACATAAATGCGGTGAATCTGAATTAATCCCGGTATTTGCGTGATGAATATCACGTATTCCAGCGGCAAAACGCGCGCCGGGGAAACGAAACGTTCAGGCGTGGTGACGCAAAAATGTGATGGCGATAGGGTTTACTTATTACCGCGTCAAAAAAAAACGGGAGCCACTGGCCCCCGCTGTTTGTTTGTCAGATGCGCGATCGGTTAACGGTATTTCTGGTGATACGTGTTACGGGTCGTCACAAACTGCTCGGCCGCCGCCTGGGCTTCCTTCACTTTGCCTTCGTTAGCCAGCTTCAGCGCGCCGTCGATCTGGCCGACCAGCACGTCAAAGCCGTGGCGGTAGTCTTTCATCTCTGCGCTGTCTGCCGCTTTGCTTTCCAGCTTCGGAGGCGTCGCTTTTTGTGCGTCGAGCGCCGCTTCACGCATTTTGGTCAGCGCGTCTTTCATTTCAGCCGCATTGTCGGTTTTCTGCACCACCTTCAGATTTTGACCGAGGATGCCCATGTCGTCTTCAAGATCGGCAGCAAACGCAGAAGAGCCAAGAACCAGCGTTGAAGCCGCGACGATCGCTAACAGATGTTTACGCATTGCTCACTTCCTTTTTTATTATTAAAACGCCTTTACGGGTATTACTGACCGGCGATTTTCATTTCCGGCAGAAGTACAGAACCACACTGTATATTGCTACGTGTTTCAATATCGTTACCGACCGTAACGATATTGCGCCACATGTCCTTCAAATTTCCAGCGATGGTAATTTCGCTCACCGGATACTGGATTTCGCCGTTTTCCACCCAGAAGCCCGCCGCGCCGCGCGAGTAGTCTCCGGTAATGCCGCTTACGCCCTGGCCCATCAGCTCGGTGACCACCAGACCGGTGCCCATCTCTTTCAGCATCTGCTCAAAGTTCAGGCCCTGTCCGGCAATGCGCCAGTTGTGGATGCCGCCAGCGTGTCCGGTGCTTTTCAGCCCCAGCTTGCGCGCGGAGTAGTTGGTCAGCAGCCACTGGGTCAGAATGCCGTCTTTGATGATATCGCGACGTTCAGTGCGCACGCCTTCGCTGTCGAACGGCGTGGAGGCCAGCCCTTTTAGCAGGTGCGGATGTTCTTCAATGGTGAGCCATTCCGGCAGGATCTGCTTGCCCAGCGAGTCGAGCAGGAAGGTCGACTTACGGTAAACCGAGCCGCCCGCGATAGCGCCCACCAGATGGCCAAACAGACCGGTCGCCACTTCGTTGGCAAAAATAACCGGGGCCTTCATGGTGGAGAGTTTGCGCGGCGACAGGCGTGACAGCGTGCGTTCGGCACACTCTTTACCCACCCACTCAGGAGACTGCAAATCCCCCAGCGCGCGGCCAATGGTATAGGCGTAGTCACGCTCCATGTCACCGTTCTCTTCGGCGATCACGCAGCTGGAGAGCGAATGACGGGTAGAGCAGTAGCCCTGCAGCATGCCGTGGCTGTTGCCGAAGACTTTGATGCCGTAATGGCTGTTGAAGCTGCCGCCTTCGGTATTGGTGATGCGCTTATCGGCCTGCAGGGAAGCCTGCTCGGCGCGCGCGGCGAGTTCGATCGCTTCGTCCGGGGTTACTTCCGCCGGGTGGAAAAGATCGAGATCCGGCGCGTCAAACGCCAGCAGGTCTTTATCCGCCACGCCTGCGTAAGGATCCGGAGAGGTATAACGGGCGATATCCAGCGCCGCCTGCACCGTACGGGCAATGGCATCCGGGCTGAGATCGGTAGATGACGCGCTGCCTTTGCGATTCTGGTGATACACCGTGATCCCAAGCGCGCCATCGCTGTTGAATTCTACGTTCTCCACTTCACCATAGCGGGTACTCACGCTGATGCCGGTGGTTTTGCTGACCGCCACTTCGGCGCCATCTGATTTTTCTGAAGCAAGCATCAGCGCGGTGGAGACGGCTTCTTCAAGAATCTTACGCTGCGCTTCAACTTGTGAGGTTACTTTCATCGCAAATGCCATACTGTAAGAGAGAGTTATCTGAAGTCTAACAGAGAACCGTTTTTCAGTGCGCGTCTTAACTGGTAACATTAGCCTCTTTTTTTAAGGAGCCTGACATGACTAAGCAGCCCGAAGACTGGCTCGACGACGTTCCCGGTGATGACATCGAAGACGAAGATGATGAGATCATCTGGGTCAGTAAAAGTGAAATTAAACGTGACGCCGAAGAGTTAAAACAGCTTGGCGCAGAAATGGTAGAACTGGGTAAAAACGCGCTGGACAAGATCCCGCTCGACCAGGATCTGCGTGATGCCATTGAACTGGCACAGAAAATCAAAAAAGAAGGCCGTCGTCGCCAGCTTCAGCTTATCGGGAAAATGCTGCGTCAGCGCGACGTCGATCCGATCCGCCAGGCGCTGGACAAGCTGAAAAACCGCCACAACCAGCAGGTTGCGTTTTTCCACAAGCTTGAGCAGATCCGCGATCGCCTGATTGAACAGGGTGATGATGCCGTACCGGAAGTGCTGAACCTGTGGCCGGATGCCGACCGCCAGCAGCTGCGTTCCTTGATCCGCAACGCGAAGAAAGAGAAAGAAGGGAATAAGCCGCCGAAATCTGCGCGCCTGATTTTCCAGTATCTGCGCGAGCTGTCTGAGAACGACGAGTAATCTCTTCCCCTCACCCCGGCCCTCTCCCCGGAGGGGCGAGGGAGAAAACACGGGAAAGTAGGCCCGGTAAGCGCAAGCGCCACCGGGCTTTTTTTTACTCTGCGGCTGCCGCTTCCGCTTTCTTCGCCAGACCGTCCAGCAGCTTCTGATGGATCCCACCAAAACCGCCGTTGCTCATCACCAGAATGTGGTCGCCAGGCTGTGCGGCTTTCACCACCATATCCGCGAGCGCATCCACGTCCGCACTCCAGTGCGCAGGCTGAATGCAGGCGTCGGCCACTTCGGCCACCTGCCACGGAATATGCTGCGGCTGCAGCAGGAAGACCTCGTCGGCACGCCCTAACGACGGCGCGAGGTCATCTTTGCAGATGCCCATCTTCATGGTGTTCGAGCGCGGTTCCAGCACCGCGAGGATGCGGGCTGTCCCGCCGACCTTGCCGCGCAGGGCGGCAAGCGTTGCCAGAATGGCCGTTGGGTGGTGCGCGAAATCGTCATACACGGTAACGCCGTGGGCTTCACCGCGCAGTTCCAGACGGCGACGGGCATTGATAAACGAGCCCAGCGCATTGGCCGCATCCGCAGGCAGAACGCCAACGTGACGCGCCGCAGCAATAGCCATCAGGCCGTTGTGCATGTTGTGCTCACCCACCAGGCCCCACTTCACCTCACCCACTTTTTCACCGTCGAGCAGCACTTCCCACTCGGAGGCATCGGCGTTGAGTTTCTTCGCCTGCCAGTGGCCCTGCTCGCCCACCAGCTCCTGCTCGCTCCAGCAGCCCATCGCCATCGTCTGCTTCAGGTTGATGTCGTTTTCCGGCAGGATGATGCGCCCCTGGCCCGGAACAATGCGCACCAGGTGGTGGAACTGTTTCTGGATCGCTTTCAGGTCGTCAAAAATATCCGCGTGGTCGAACTCAAGGTTGTTGAGGATCAGCGTGCGCGGGCAGTAATGCACGAACTTGGAGCGTTTGTCGAAGAACGCGCAGTCGTATTCGTCGGCTTCGATCACGAAGAACGGGCTGTCACCCAGACGCGCAGAAACGTCGAAATTACCCGGTACGCCGCCAATCACGAAGCCCGGCTTGTAGCCGCAGGCTTCGAGGATCCAGGTCGCCATGCCCGCGGTCGTGGTTTTGCCATGAGTACCGGCAACGGCAACCACCCAGCGGTCGCGCAGGACGAAGTCATGCAGCCACTGCGGGCCGGACATGAACGGAATATTGCGTTCCAGAACCGCCTCGACGCACGGATTGCCGCGGGTCATGGCGTTGCCGATGATCACCAGGTCCGGCTCGGGATCCAGCTGGCTGGCATCGTAGCCCTGAATTAACGAGATGCCCTGTTTCTCCAGAAGTGTGCTCATTGGCGGATACACATTGGCGTCCGAACCTGTCACTTCATGGCCCAGCGAGCGCGCCAGCATTGCCAGTCCGCCCATGAAAGTGCCACAAATCCCCAATATATGAATGCGCATACGTCACTATCCTTCTTCAATGTGGCGCACATTTTACTCACATGTTAGCGGCTGTGAAACGCATTTCAGGTAAATCCGTATGTTGCTGGCGCGATTCACCTCTGCGCTAATATTTGAATGTTTGTTAAGATTGTTGGGCTTTAGTCGTTTTAGTGAACATACAATCGCTCTACTCACAAAGATGCAGGGAAAGTGTTATGAAAACGTTAGGTGAATTTATTGTCGAAAAGCAGCACGAGTTCTCTCATGCTACCGGTGAACTCACTGCTTTGCTGTCGGCAATAAAGCTGGGCGCTAAGATCATCCACCGCGATATCAACAAGGCCGGTCTGGTCGATATCCTGGGTGCCAGCGGTGCCGAGAACGTTCAGGGCGAGGTTCAACAGAAGCTCGATCTGTTCGCAAATGAAAAATTGAAAGCTGCACTGCGCGCGCGCGACATCGTTGCGGGTATCGCCTCTGAAGAAGAAGATGAAATTGTTGTTTTCGAAGGGTGTGAACACGCTAAATACGTTGTTCTGATGGATCCGCTCGACGGCTCCTCAAACATCGACGTTAACGTTTCTGTCGGTACCATTTTCTCCATCTACCGCCGCGTCACGCCTGTTGGCACGCCGGTGACCGAAGAAGATTTCCTGCAGCCGGGCATTAACCAGGTTGCTGCCGGTTACGTCGTTTATGGCTCCTCCACCATGCTGGTGTACACCACCGGCTGCGGAGTTCACGCCTTTACGTACGATCCTTCACTGGGCGTTTTCTGCCTGAGCCAGGAACGCATGCGCTTCCCGGAGAAGGGCAACACCTACTCCATCAACGAAGGCAACTACATCCGCTTCCCGAACGGCGTGAAGAAGTACATTAAATTCTGCCAGGAAGAAGATAAAGCGACCCAGCGCCCGTACACGTCCCGCTATATTGGCTCTCTGGTCGCGGATTTCCACCGTAACCTGCTGAAAGGCGGTATCTACCTCTACCCAAGCACCGCCAGCCACCCGGACGGGAAGCTACGCCTGCTGTACGAGTGCAACCCGATGGCGTTCCTCGCCGAACAGGCGGGCGGCAAGGCGAGCGACGGTAAAGAGCGTATTCTGGATATCGTGCCGGAAAGCCTTCACCAGCGCCGTTCATTCTTCGTCGGCAACAACCACATGGTTGAAGACGTTGAACGTTTTATCCGTGAGTATCCGGACGCGTAATGCCTCTCTACAGGGGAGCCGTTCTGGCTCCCCTGGTCATTTATATATTTTACCGTATAAGTGTTTATAAAAAACATGCTTTAATATTCACCACTGCTCCTGCATTATTTCCATAACAGTTTGACAGATATTTCGTGGAGCAGAATCGCAATGAACAATTATTCCCGTGCTAATACCGGCATTGATTTAAATCTTATCCCTGTATTTATTGAAATCGTCCGCTGCGGCAGCATGGCTAAAGCCTCTTTGCGTCTGGAGATGTCACGTCCGGCGGTGAGTCTGGCCCTAAAGCGTTTTAATCAACTCTTTGATGAACCGTTATTTTTCCGCAAAGGTTTATATCTTGAACCGACGGAAAAAGCGTTAGCTTTAACCAGTTCGCTGGAAATATTAATGGGTGAAATTCACGATAATATTGCGGCAGTTAATTCCGGAAAAAATAAAACCCCGGCACAGAACGTACCGGGGCTGGATAATATTATGCAGCGGTCTGAGTCGTCACTTTGAATGATGACATGGCTTCCATCAGCTGACGCGACTGCTCTTCAAGAGAGCGGGTCGCGGCGGAGGATTGCTGCACCAGCGCGGCATTCTGCTGCGCGGTTTCGTCCATCTGATTCACCGCAATATTCACCTGCTCAATGCCGCGGCTCTGCTCCTGAGACGCGGTCGCAATCTCACGCATCAGTTTGGTCATGCGCAGCACTTCTGTTGCGATTTCGTCCATCGTTTCGCCGGCCTGCTGGGCCAGCTCGCTGCCCTCGTTAACGTGGGTCTGCGAATCACTGATAAGCGATCGGATTTCTTTCGCCGCGTCGGCGCTGCGGCTGGCGAGGTTTCGCACTTCGCCCGCGACGACGGCAAACCCGCGCCCCTGCTCGCCCGCGCGCGCCGCTTCCACGGAGGCGTTAAGCGCCAGGATATTGGTCTGGAAGGCAATACCGTCGATCACGCTCAGGATGTCGGCGATGCGCGCCGAGCTGCCCGAGATATCGCGCATTTTTTCAATCACGTAGCAGACCATTTCGCTGCCGTGATCGGCCGTGTCGGACACCGACTTCGCCAGCTGGTGCGCCTGCTCGGCGTTATCGGCGTTGAGCTTCACCGTCGCGGTGATCTGTTCCATGCTGGCCGCCGTCTGCTCCAGCGACGTGGCGGTAGATTCCGTACGCTCGGCAAGATCGCGGTTTCCCAGCGTCAGCTCGCGGCTACCGGTGTCAATTTGCGAGCTGGCATCGCGAACCCGCATAACCGAGTTCATCAGCGACTGCCGCATCTCCTCTATCACCGCATTGAGGCGGTTAAACTCCTGGCTCGCGGGGGCATTCAGCGTATGGGTTAAATCCCCCGCCGCCACGTTCTCCAGCTGAGCGATCGATGCAGAGAGCGGCTTGAGCAGCATATGGCGCAGCACCAGCCACGCGAGCACGATAATGCCCGCCGTCAGCAGCGCTGCGACGATAATCAGGATCAGTACGCGGGTTTTACTCGCCTGCACGGCGCTCACTTCCGCCTGACCACGCGCTTCGCTCCATTTCTGAAACGCCTGCATATCGTTATCAAACTGCTTCGCCACCGGAATCAGCGTCTTCTCCAGCAGATCGTAATACCCGTCCGCGCTCTGGTCATTCAGGGTTTTCAGCATCGGGTTGATCCCCTGCTGGCTATACGTCGCCAGGCTGGCCGCCACTTTATTGAGCAGCTGTTGCCCCTGCTCGTCAGCCACGCCGCCGTCGATCACGCCTTTCAGCGTTTTCTGGGCCAGGGCAACTTCCTGATTGATGTTTTTTACCGCTTTGGCCGCATCGTCCAGCATGCCGATTTCCATCATGCGGACGGCCTGACCCGCCTCATTGCGCGCGCGCAGGATCAGCGTGTAGCCTGAATTAAGCTGCACCATCTGCTCACCCTGAAGGTGATTAATACGCTGCAGTGAAGAAGAACTCTGTGTGAGGGCATAAATGCCAATGCCGCTGACAATCAGCAGCAGAAGGGTCATAACGGCCAGTAAAGAGAGCAAGCCGGTACGAATCGATAGCGTTTTAAGCATGATATTATTTCCGGTAGCGAGATATTTCTGGGCATAAAAAAAGAGTATCGGCCGCTACCGGAAAATGTTTAGACTTTAAGCAAATTCAGCGTGTTATCGCTCTGTTACCGATGTGTTTACGCGGGTAACAGGTGAGCTTTGGCGGTTCTCCCAGAGCACCGTAAGACCGCGCTGCAGGGCAATAAAGATAAACAGCAGAATGCCGATGGCGATCTTCGTCCACCAGGAGCTGAGCGTGCCGTCAAAGTTGATATAGGTTTGTATCAGCCCCTGGATCGCCACGCCGAACAGCGTCCCCAGCACCGTACCGACCCCACCGCTCAGCAGCGTGCCGCCGATGACCACCGAAGCAATCGCATCCAGCTCAACGCCCACGCCTGCAAGGGCATAGCCCGCCTGGGTATACACCGAGAAGACGATACCCGCCAGCGTCGCCAGGCCGGTCGAGAGCATATAGATGCGGATGGTGGTACTGCGGGTGGAGATCCCCATCAGGTTTGCCGACGTGGCGTTACCGCCGATGGCGTAAACCTGGTTGCCAAACCGGGTACGGTGGGCGAGGAAGATGCCAATCACCACCACGCCCAGCATCAGCAGCCCCATCGCGCTCAGGCGGCCGCCGCCGGGAATTTTCCACGCCAGGCTGGAGAGCGTGTCGTACACCGGATGGTTAATCGGAATCGACTCTTCCGACACCAGGTAGCTCACCCCGCGCAGGAAGAACATCCCGGCGAGAGTAATGATAAACGCCGGGATTTTTAACGCGTCGATCAGCAGCCCCATAAAGGCACCAAACGCGCAGCCCATCGCCAGCACCAGCGGAAACGCCACCAGCGGAGAGATGCCCCAGAAGCCGATCGCCTTCGCGAGGAACACGCCCGTAAACGCGATCACCGACCCGACGGAGAGATCGATCCCGCCGGAGAGGATCACAAAGGTCATCCCGACGGCGATGATGCCTAAAAAGGCGTTATCGGTCAGGATATTGCAAATCACGCGGGTCGAGGCAAAACCGGGGAATTGGGTGAGGCAGTAGAGATACCCCAACACAAACACGCCCAGCGTGATCATCAACGGTAAATTACGTTTTATCATGGCCACGGATCCCCTTAATGATGCTGACAAAGCGCGGCGACTGGACGATCAGCACGCAAAGCACGACCACCGCTTTCACCACCTGGTTGAGTTCCGGCTGAAACCCCGAAAGCAGGATCCCGGTGTTCATTCCCTGAATGATCAGCGCGCCAATCACCGAGAGCAGCAGGTTAAAGCGCCCGCCCATCAGCGATCCACCGCCGATCACCACCGCGAGGATCGCGTCCAGCTCCAGCCAGAGCCCCGCGTTGTTGGCATCGGCCCCGCGAATATCCGCCGCGACGATGACCCCGGCGATGGCGGCGCAGACGCCGCTCAGCACGTAGGTCAGCATCACCATCAGACGGGTGTTGACCCCGGCGTTGCGCGCGGCGCGGATGTTGATCCCGACGGCCTCAATGAACATGCCCAGCGCCGTTTTGCGGGTGAAAAGCCAGAAGACAACGAGCGTGACCAGGGCAACGATCACCGGCGTCGGGAAGAACAGAAGGTTGCCGCTCCCGATCCACGCCAGGCTCAGCGAGTTAAAGGTGACAATCTGCCCGGAGGTAATCAGCTGCGCCACGCCGCGCCCGGCCACCATTAAGATAAGGGTGGCGACAAAGGGCTGAATTTTCAGCACCGCCACCAGAATGCCGTTCCATAATCCGGCCAGCACGCCGGTGCCTAAGGCCGCCAGCAGTACCACCGGCAGGCTGTGTCCGGACACGGTCATGGAGGCGGCCGTGGCCCCGGCGATAGCCATCACCGCGCCGACGGAGAGGTCAATCCCGCCGGTGGCGATGACCAGCGTCATCCCGATGGCCAGCAGCGCCACGGGCGCGGCACGGTTTAGAATGTCTATCGGGCTGCCAAACAGGCGGCCATCCTGCACGATAATCTGGAAGAAATGCGGCGCGACCAGGCTATCAACCAGCAGCACCACCAGCAGCGCTGCGATTTGCGGCGTACCGATTGGCCAGCTGAAGCGGCGCTTTGTCTCACCGGTTTGCGAAAGCGAACGGGGCATCACGATTTACTCCTTATGCCGCGATGGCATTCATGATCGCCGGAACGGACAGCTTATCCAGCGGGATCTCTGCCACCTGTTTGCGATCGCGCATGATGATGACGCGATCGGCATAGCCCACCAGCTCCTCCAGCTCGGACGAAATAACCAGCAGCGCCAGACCGTCCGCGCACAGGGTTTCGATAAGCCGGATAATTTCGGCGTGCGCCCCCACGTCAATGCCGCGGGTCGGTTCGTCGAGGATCAGGAACTGGGGTTTGGTCAGCAGCCAGCGGGAGAGGAGAACCTTCTGCTGGTTACCGCCGGAGAGGAACTCAATAGGCTGTTCCGCGCTCGGGGTACGAATACCCAGCTGACGGATAAAGCGCTCGGCGATGGCGTTTTGCTCTTTACGGGGGATCGGGCGCAGCCAGCCGCGCTGGGCCTGCAGCGCCAGAATGATATTTTCCCGCACCGAGGCCGCGGCAATAATGCCGTCCGTTTTCCGATCTTCCGGGCAGAAGCCGACGCCCAGACAGGAGGCCTGATGCGGGGATCGCAGGGTTTGCGGTTTGCCCTTGATCAGCGCGCTGCCGCTGTCGGCCGGCTTGATTCCGAATATCACCTCGGCGGTTTCAGTCCGGCCGGAGCCCAGCAGGCCCGCCAGCCCGACAATTTCGCCCGGGCGGACTTCCAGATTAAACGGCGATATCACGCCTTTCTTGCCGTAATCGCTGAACGCGGCGACCGGTTTCTCGCTCAGCAGCGTGCGCCCGGCGCGCTGAAGAGCGTTGGTTTCCAGCTCGCGGCCCAGCATCATTTTCACCAGTTCGATCTGCGGCAGCTCGCGGGTTTCGCGGCAGCCGACAAAGCTGCCGTTGCGCAGCACCGTGATGCGATCGCTTACCTCATATACCTGATCGAGGAAGTGGGTAACGAAGATCAGGCTGACGCCCTGATCGCGCAGCTGACGCATCAGGGTAAAGAGCATCTCAACTTCCTGGGTATCGAGGCTGGCGGTGGGTTCGTCGAGGATCAGCACCTTTGCCGAGAGATCGATCGCGCGACAGATGGCGACAATCTGCTGCATCGCCACGGAAAAGCGGTTCAGCGGCTCGCGGACGTCAAGGGAGAAGCCGTACGACTCCATCAGCTTTGTCGCCCGCGCCTCCATCTCTTTGCGGCGCAGCAGGCCAAAACGTCGCGGCTCACGGCCAATAAACAGATTATCCGCCACCGACATATTCGGCAGCAGGTTTACTTCCTGGTACACCGTCCCGATCCCCAGCAGCTGGGCATGGGCGGTATTTTTCGGCGAAATGGCGTTGCCTTCCAGCCAGATGGTGCCGCGATCGGCGTGATAAACGCCGGTCAGGGATTTAATCAGCGTCGATTTTCCCGCGCCGTTCTCGCCCAGCAGCGCCATAATCTCACCGCGCCGCAGGCTGAAATCAACGTTATCCAGCGCCTTTACGCCGGGGAAGAATTTGCTTAAGCCCTCTGTGCGGAGGATTTCCTGGTGTTGTTCAGTGGTCATGGTTTTCCCCCTCACCCTGACCCTCTCCCCGGAGGGGAGAGGGGATTGATCGTGCCAATTGTTAATATCCAGCTCCGCCCTGCCTTTCTCCCTCTCCCCTCCGGGGAGAGGGCTGGGGTGAGGGGCGCGGGTCTTAGTAGCCCATATTTTTCTTCTTCTCTAACTCTTCTTTCGCCGTGTCAGGCAGGTAGAGCGTGGACTTGGTGACCGTCACCTTCTCAGGCATCGTGCCGTCTTTCTTGAATTTCTCCAGCGCGTCGAATGCCGGGCCCGCCATGTTTGGCGTCAGCTCCACGCTGGCGTTGGCTTCGCCGTCGATCATCGCTTTGTAGATGTCCGGCACGCCGTCGATAGAGCCGGTGAGGATATCTTTGCCCGGCTTCAGGCCCGCTTCTTTAATCGCCTGAATCGCACCGATCACCATGTCATCGTTGTGGGCGTAAACCATGCAGATGTTCTTGCCGTTGTTTTCAGCCTTGATGAAGCTCTCCATGACCTCTTTACCTTTACTGCGCGTAAAGTCGCCGGACTGAGAACGGATAATCTTGATGTTTGGCGCTTTAGCGATGGCCTCAGCAAAGCCTTTTTTACGATCGATGGCCACGCTCGCGCCGACGGTGCCCTGCAGCTCAACGACGTTACACGGCTTGCCGTCGACCTGTTTCACCAGCCAGTCGCCAATCAATTGCCCTTCAAGCACGTTGTTGGCGGTCACGGTGGTCATATAGAGGGATTTGTCTTTGACGTCGATGGAACGGTCGAGCAGGAAGACCGGGATCTCAGCGTCTTTCGCTTCCTTCAGGACGGGTTCCCAGCCGGTCGCCACGACGGGTGCAATAAAGATGGCATCCACGCCCTGGGCGATAAAGGAGCGCACGGCTTTGATCTGATTCTCTTGTTTTTGCTGACCATCGGCGATTTTCAGGGTAATGCCGCGTTTCTGAGCCTCGCTTTTCGCAACGTTGGTTTCTGCCGCTCGCCAGCCAGATTCAGAGCCGACCTGCGAAAAACCTACGGTTAAGGGAGCGGCCATCGCCATAGACGACATGGCTGCCGAAACTGCTGTGACAAGAAGTAAGCGCTTCCACATATGAGCGTCCTCGTAGGGGTGTTTATTGTTGGTTAAAAGATGTTCTGCGAAATGACTATAGCCCATGAAATATGTAACGAATTGCGTTACATCACACTTCAGAAAAGTGAATAAAACGTTAATCACAAGTTTGTAATCGCTTTCATTTCGCCATGAAAAATGCGGCTGAGTTTATGGATTTTTCTGTCATGGAATCGGTCTGAAAAGTGGAGAAAGCGGGGAGAGAAAGCGAAAACAGGCGGAGACATTCAGCGCGAGTTGGCTATAATACCTGCCACTTGTTTACCATCCATTTTAAAGGACACCGACATGAGCTTACTCAACGTCCCAGCGGGTAAAGAACTGCCAGAAGACATCTACGTAGTTATCGAAATCCCGGCTAACGCAGATCCGATCAAATACGAAGTGGACAAAGAGAGCGGCGCCCTGTTCGTAGACCGTTTCATGTCTACCGCGATGTTCTATCCGTGCAACTACGGTTACATCAACCACACCCTGTCTCTGGACGGTGACCCGGTTGACGTGCTGGTCCCAACGCCATACCCACTGGAGCCAGGCTCCGTCATTCGCTGCCGTCCAGTTGGCGTGCTGAAAATGACCGACGAATCCGGTGAAGATGCGAAGCTGGTTGCGGTACCGCACACCAAGCTGAGCAAAGAATACGATCACATCAAAGATGTGAACGACCTGCCAGAGCTGCTGAAAGCGCAGATCACTCACTTCTTCGAGCACTACAAAGACCTCGAAAAAGGCAAATGGGTTAAAGTTGACGGCTGGGACAACGCAGAAGCGGCGAAAGCAGAAATCATCGCCTCCTTCGAACGCGCTGCTAAGAAGTAATTCTTACTGCTGTTAATGAAGGCCCCGCGAGTCGGGGCTTTTTTATTTCCCTGGTTGAGAGTAGTACAAACTTAACTTTTAAGAATAATCCCATTCCTTTTGTTTTGGATATTAAAAACAAAAAAAGACTCCCTATCATTTATAGTGGGAGTGGTTGAATAGCCTGGCTGTTCACAACATACTGTCATGATGATCATTAATCCCCATTCATTACAGGATTCATATGTCATCCATTAACATTGATGTTGCCCGCCCAACTGGAATTTATTTTATCATTGAACGGTTGTATTCCCGCGATGGTTATATGCCTTCTATTGGGGAAATCAGCCCCTCTTTGACACAGGTGCACCGTACTGTCATTCAGCTAAAACGCAAGCAGGATATGTTTATGGATGGTGTTAAGGTTACCCCTAAAGATATTACCCTTTGGCAACAGATAAAATATATTACGGGTTCAAAAGTAACGACCAAGGATACAGATGCGTTAGTGTATACGACCGATTTTATCGGCTCCCTTGTTGCCACCACGCCTTTAGGTAATATTGAGCATGAAAATATTCCTCGCTTCCTCACGACAGAGTCTATCCACTCCCTTCCACAGGCGGTGAGTTATGGGCGTGATCCCATCCCACAAGTCCTTCTTTATGGTCGTAAGGATATAGTCTTCTTTATGGATAATGGTGGTAAGGGTACACCAACCGCTATTGCAAAATATAACCACAATACTCGTGACCTTGCCATAATCAAAGATCAGCTAGAAGCCAGTAAAACGATGAAGGAGCTGCTATCTAAGGGAGCAAAATTATGAGTAAGAAAAGCCATGTCATGAGCCTATTCGTCCTTATTATTGCCTCCTTTGTCTTTGGCAGAAGTACTTATGTTGAATATCTGTCATGGTACTATGGAAGCGATCATTTAATATTCAGTCAAATAAATAGCGCATTACTATCTGGTTTACTTAACGGACTTTACTTCGCGCTATCATCAAGCATTATTTATGCGTTACTCACTCTATTAAAAACAATTCCCAGAAATATCTTTTTTTCTTGTCTTCTGCAATTCTTTATTAACATAGGGCTATATACGCTTTTTGTTGCAGTAGATAGAGGTTATAGTAAATTGCATACTTTAGGCTCGGGTGCTACCGATATCACCCAAAGCTATTTTTTAGGGGCGTTGCTGATGAGCACACTCCTGACCGTCGCGATCGTGAGCGTTATACATGCTAAGTTTCTTTCTTCAAAGCATAAAGATGGGCTACATAAAGGCGTTTGACTGTTACGGTAAAGACAGTAAATGGCAGTATCTCTGCATCATGACATTCCAGCTTGCCTGGTTTTTGTTTTACTTATGGATCCCTTATCGAAGCGATTATGTGATTCTGCTGTTTTTACTGTTTTTCCTGCCCGTCATTTCAAGCAATACGCGGTGCATAAACTACTATGGCCGTTCACGCGCCTTGTGTTTTTTATGGCTTATTGCCCCGTACATCATGCTGTTCGTTCCTCTGTTTTTAACCCGACGCCGGGATACAGAAGAGAGTTGAAGGAATAAAAAAAACAACGCCACCTCACGGTGGCGTTGTTTTTTTCAGTACTGGTCTCTGTCTAACCAGTTACCGCTTACAATCCGCGTTAACCCTTCGACCGGACGCTGGTAGACGTACATCCACGCACTTCCGTACGGCGTCTGGATCAACTGGCGTGCGTATTCACCGCCCCTGGTGCGCAAGGCATCAAGTTCGGCAAGCGTCGCGTTATCAATACGATAGACTTCACCCTGTACTGTTCCTTCGCCCGGAACCGCGCCTGGATAGTGGCCCAGGCTGTACAACTGGTAGTTCTCGATATTGTAATTCCCCAGCAGCAGGGCATTGGTCATCCAGTGACTGTTGCCTTGCTTGGTTCGTAAACTGCCGTAGACAAATATTCGCATTGCTAAAACTCAAACTGATAGAGCAGATCAAGTGCCTGGTCTACGCCGGACACTGCTTCCAGATATAGCTTGGGCATCAGGCGATAGCGTAACGTGAGAGTTGCCAGTGAGTCAAAGATCCCCACACCATATTTTACCTGCAGACCCGGCAGTACATAGCCGCTGACCACCACCTGCGAGGAGTCGCCCACGCCCTGGGTGTCCAGCGCCAGATTGCTTACGCCGAACGTCTCGCCGATTTTACCCACAACCTGCCCACTTTGTGCAACCCCCAGACCCACTAACATCGAGGTCATCGCCGCGCTGTCGCTTTGTCCGCTGTCCAGACCTTGTCCACGCAGCAGATAAGAGAGAGCTTCCTGCTGCGACATCGCCGGGTCAGAGAAGATCTCCGCCTTCGGTTCGTCAGCAGAACCGGTGACGCGAACGCCAGCAATGACGTCGTTTTCCGTCGCTTCCGGGTTACGAATCGCTTCGATGTTCAGCAGGGGCTGATCCGGTGGACCGGAGAACAGCAGCTCGCCTTTGCGCACAATCAGATCCTGACCATAGGCGTGGAAACGCCCTTCAGGAATAGTGATCTGCCCGTTCAGGCCAAGCCCTTGTTTATCCTGCGCGACTTTCAGGTCGCCCGTGAGCCTCGCCTTCAGCCCAAACGCATTCAACCGCACGTTATTTCCCACGTGCACGATGAGGTTACTATTGATCGGTATGCCCGCGCTCTTCTGTTCGACAGGTTTCAGATTTTCATTGAGCATCACTTCATCACTTGAGACGCCGACCGCGCTTTCCGGCACGTCGTGAACCACGATGCGCGCCCACGGCACGTCGACGCGCCCGTCAAGCGTAAAGAGGCTTGGCGTGGCTTCAAAGACCACATCAGGCGAAACGTCCAGGCGCACCATTGGCGGTACGGTGATGCGTACCCGGCTGCCCTTCGCGGCAATTCGGGCGCGCCAGTTGTCGAGCTGGCTCCAGTCCGCGTCGCCGCTCAGGTTGATTTGCCCTTGCTGCGTCAATACCGAGCCGCTCAGCGTCGAGCTCATACCGTTGAAGTTCATCGCGATCTGGCTGGGCTGCATGTCAAACGGCATGAAGTTACCGTCGATATCCACGCCGCTGAGCCGCATCTGACCGAACAGCTGCGGGCTTTGCACGTTACCGGCCAGGCGCAGGTTAGCGTTCAGCATGCCCTCCGCTTTTTCCCCGCGCGCGAAAATCGGGTTCACCATCGCCAGGTTGAAGTTACGGATGTTGACGTTGCCGCCCAGATTACGCCGACCCTGCGGATCGGTAATCTGGACCTGCCCGTCCAGCTGACCGTTGTTGGTCAGGCGGATCGTCCACCCCAGCTGCGCGCGATTGTTATGCAGATCGGCACTCAGGTTCAGGGTGTCGAACGCCACCGGCAGCGGCGCGTCGTTGACCTCCTGCGTCACCTTCACGTTACGCCCGGACAGCGTGACGCTGCCCTGCGGCAGTCCCTCTTTGGTGGTGTCCCAGGCCACATCGGCTTTCCCGCTGAAGACGCCGCTGGCCTGGGTCGTATCCGGCATAAACGGCTTCAGCATCGCCAGATCGAAGCGGTTGAGATTGATCTGCGCGCGCCCTTCCGCACCCGCATCGATGGTCTGCGGCACGCACAGCTCCGCATTCGGGTTGGTCCAGCAGTGTGGCCCAATGCTGATCTTCTGCTCGGCGTTGCGGTAGTCGAGGGCAATGGATCGCGAGAGCGCCAGCGGCCCGACCGGCGTATTGAAGCGCGTGTTATCCAGCGTCCCTTTCCAGCGTTCTTCTTTGCGGTCGAAGCTGCCGGTAAGGTGAAGCTGGCCGGAGACCGGCTCGCCCTGCACGCGCAGCTGGAGGTCGTGCTGTTTCTCGTTCCCTTTGGCGTCCAGGGTGACCAGGTTAATGTTCACGTCCGGCTGAGAAATGCGCTCCACGCGCAGGTTCAGGCTACCGCCGATCTGATCGGTGGATTTCACATCCCCTTCCACGCGGACGCGGGCAACGCTCAGCTCCTGCCAGCGCAGGTTATTGGCGGTAATGTCCGCCAGCAGCTGCGGCGCCTCCACCGTACCGCGCACTTTCACGAGACCTTTCGCCGTGCCGCCCAGACCCGGCAGGGCGTTATCCAGATTCGGCGCGTCGATGGTGGCGTCCAGATTGAGATCCTTCACCCCCAGCTCGCCTTTGATATCCGCCGTGTTGCGGCCCAGCGCCACGTGCAGCCCCGGGATAACCCACTGCAGATAGCTGTTGCCTTTCACCGAGCCTTCAACGTTAACCTTGTTCTGCTTCACGTTCCCGGTGAGCTTGATTTCCGGCACGTCCATCTGCCACGTACCGCCGTACAGGCTGCCGCGGGTTTTAATCAGGCCATCCAGCTTCGACGGCCAGTCCGGCACCTCTTTGGCGGTGTTAATACCCGTCAGCTTCAGCTCGCCGCGCCAGCTGATCGCCTGCTGCCAGTCGAGCAGCGCGGTCAGCTCGGTTTTGCCTTCCAGCGCCGCGACGGTCAGCTTGTCGAGGTTGACCTGCTGTTCGTTGCCCTTCGCATCCAGCGTGATATTCGCAGGCGGCACGCCCTGCCCCTTCACCGCGGTGCGGAACGAGAGCGTGTAGTCGGTCATCTTGCCGCTCAGCTTCAGCTTCAGATCATCGGCCTGGAACTGCTTTTCGCCGGTGAACGGCCAGTAAAGCTGCTTGCTGACAACCTCCAGATTGAGCGGCAGCCCGGCTTCCGCCAGCTGCGTTTGCGCGCGCAGGACCATGTCCACCGGGCCGGAGAGATTCACCCCGACATCCAGCTTATCGCGCAGCGCCCCGCCCACTTTGACCTTCACCTTTTCGCCTTTCAGCGGATCGATGTTGAGGGCACTGTTAAGCGTGATGTCCACCGGCCAGTTATCGCGCAGCAGGGCATTCCCTGACGCATTCACCGAGCCCTGGTTGGTGTCGATATCCAGCGCGTCGAGCTTCATGTTGCCGTCAATGCTGCTGACTTTCAGCAGCATGGTGTAGACCGTCAGATCGGTATCGCCGGTCAGGCGCAGCTGCTCGCCTTTGAACTCCTCGATATTAAGGTTCAGCGGCAGATGAACGTCGGTCATTTCCGGCAGGACAGGCTTCGAGAAGAGATCTTTCAGCGTTTCGCCCAGCGGCTTTTCTTCCGGCTGCGGGTTCTGGATCTTCGGCTCGACGATCTCTTCCTGCGCCACGTCGGCCACCTTCGGCAACGCGATCAGCAAGCCCTGCAGGGACGTCGGCGTCAGGGTCAGGTTTTTCTCCTGCCAGCGCAGGCCGGAGGTGAAATCCATCACGGACACGGTAGTGTCGTCGATTTTGATATTGACGTTATCGAGCGCGACCCGATAGAGCGCGATCGGGTACGGCGTGGAGAGATTCAGCGGGCCGCTGTCCTCTTCCTCGACCGGCGCAGACTTCGGCATTTTTTTCGAATCTATCGCCACGTTGACGTCTTTAAGCGACAGATCGTTGACGCAGAGCTTGCTGTCGCGCAGGCAGCCCAGCTTCACCGCCAGGTGGAACTCCCCGGCGTTCACCGCCACGCCCGGCTGCTCGTAGCGGATATTCTTCAGACGCAGATCGCGCCAGCCGCCCGTTACCTGGCCAATCTCCAGCCCAGGCACCCAGCGGTTCGCGGCGTTAAACAGCAGATGCAGCCCGGTCGTCGTTCCCACCAGAAACGCCACCGTACCGAGCAGCAGCACGATAAAAATCAGCACCCCGAGGCTTTTTTTCTTCCATAAACTCATAATTCAGGCCCCAGACCGATGTAAAACTGTAATCCGTGCTCTTCTTTGTCGCCGACAGGCACGGCGAAGTCGAGCTTGATGGGCCCGACGGGTGACTGCCAGCGTACGCCCACGCCCGCGCCGGTTTTGAAGTCGCTGCGGCGGATATCGTTCACCGCCTCACCGCCGTCAACAAACATGGCGCCCCACCACTTTCCGCTGACGTTGTACTGATACTCCAGCGATCCGGTCGCCAGTTTTGATGCACCGGTAAGTTGGCCTTTCTCGTTCTCAGGTGAGATCGATTTGTACTTATACCCACGAATGCTGCGGTCGCCCCCGGCGAAGAAGCGCAGATCCGGCGGAACGCGCTCGAAGTCTCCCGTTTCAATCCAGCCGAGATTGCCGCGCATCACAAAGCGGTGTTTGTCGTACAGCGTGCGGATCCAGACGTTTTGCGCCTGAATCACCGAGAAATCCACGTCGGAGCCCCAGGCGGAGTTGGAATAATCGATGGAGTAGCGCTGTGAGTCGCCCCAGCTCGGCATCAGGCCGCCGCGCGAGCGGGTACGGCTGATCATCACGCCCGGATAAAGCAGCATGGTGGTATTGGTGACGTTGGCCTGGGTAAAGTGGTCCAGGCTCCAGCGCAGGTTAATGGCGCGCTGCCAGCCGCTGGAGAGATCCCAGAAGCGGGAGACCGCAAGCGTTGTTGAGTCCTGCTTGGTGTCGTTCAAGTCGGTGCGCTTAAAACCGCCCTGCACAAGGTAATATTGCTCAAGCGGATTTTTCAGCAGCGGCATTTTGTAGCTGAAATCCAGCTGCTGCTCGGGCGCAGAGAGGCTCAGGCTGGTGGTCAGGCTGTGACCGTACGAGTTCATCCACGGTTTTTTCCACGAGGTTCTCACGCGTGGTCCAACATCCGTCGAGTAGCCAACACCGGTCTCAATGGTGTTCTCGGTGCGCGGCGAGACAACGCCATGCAGCGGCAACACCTTCGTTTTGCGAGACTTATCAAATTCCGGCGCGACAACCACGGAGTTAAACCAGCCGGTAGCGGAAAGACGACGGTTCAGTTCCGCCAGGTCCCTCGACTGGTAGTAATCCCCTTTTTTGAACGGCACGAGGTTTTGCAGATACTCTTCACGAATTTGCGAACCTTCAAACGTCACATCGCCAAAACGGTAGCGTTCTCCGCTGTCGTAGTCGATATCCCAGAAGGCCTGACGCCGATCCAGCGCAATCCCCAGCTGGCTTTTATTGAACTGGCTGTCGAAGTAGCCCTTACGCAGGGAAACGTTCGTCAGCTCTTTTTTGAAATGATCGTAGTCACCGTGGTTAAGCACGGTACCGATTTTCGGCCGCGTGCTGAGCAGGTCCAGGTAATCCCGGTCGGTACGCGCCCCGCCGCGCAGGATAACGTTCGTGCCGCCAATCAATACCGGCTCACCCGGCGAAACGCGGGCAATAAGGACCTGACGCCCCTTCTTTGGCGGCGGGCGAAGATCGAAATCAATGGTGGGTTCGTAATACCCCAGCGCTTTCAGCCCTTCACGGATGGCGTCATCCACGCGCGCGCGAAAACGCCGGTCCGGCGTCACCTCATCACTCTGGATGGTCGACAACTGCGCACGCACGTTTTTTTCCAGCGCCCCGGATAACCCCTCAACCTGCAAACGGACATTCGCCGCGCTGGCAATCCCGCTTGTCAGCAATACACTGACTAAACATAACTGGCGGATTTTTGTCACGTTTTCTCCTGAATATCCCTGTTTCCACCCTGGAAGCAAATGAAGTACCGCTCCGCGGCAAAATACGGCCTGTTGGCCAAAAACCCAAATCACGGGTTGAAAACGGGTGTAACACCCAAATATTTCTTATGATTAAATCTAGACTCATTCAGCGCATTTATTGTGTTCAATTAAACGCTTCGTGACAACCTTAACCGAAACATCGCACCCCGGGAGGCCCCATCGTGAGTTTATTCGACAAAAAGCATCTGGTTTCACAAACTGATGCATTACCGGGACGCAACACCCCTATGCCTGTGGCGACCTTACACGCCGTCAATAACCATTCCATGACCAACGTGCCGGAGGGAATGGAAATCGCCCTGTTCGCCATGGGCTGCTTCTGGGGCGTTGAGCGCCTCTTCTGGCAGCTGCCCGGCGTTTACAGCACGGCGGCTGGCTACACGGGCGGCTACACGCCGAATCCTACCTATCGCGAAGTCTGCTCCGGCGAAACCGGGCATGCGGAAGCGGTACGCGTGGTCTATGACCCTGCAGTCATCAGCTACGAGCAGCTCCTGCAGGTCTTCTGGGAAAACCACGACCCGGCGCAGGGCATGCGTCAGGGCAACGACCACGGCACACAGTACCGTTCGGCCATTTATCCGCTCACGCCCGAACAGGATGCCGCCGCGCGCGCCAGCCTTGAGCGTTTCCAGCAGGCCATGCGTGAAGCGGGCGATACGCGCGAGGTGACGACGGAAATCACCACCGCGAAACCGTTCTACTATGCCGAGGACGATCACCAGCAGTATCTGCATAAAAACCCGTACGGCTACTGCGGTATCGGGGGCATCGGCGTCTGCCTGCCGCCACAGCTGGCCTGATTATCGACCCAGCGCCACGCGAGCCGCGTGGCGCTCAAAGAAGCGACAGCGTTGTCTCATAGCTTAACATCCATCCACCAGCCGCCCTCGCCGGCCATCTTCGCCAAATTGTGACCTCTGGCAGATTTACATCTCTTTACGCTATACTACCCGCTGAAATAATCGGCTCAACGCTACGAGCTGATTTTCAATGTGTTTTCACACAAATGGTATCAACTCCCCTTCTGAGGATCTGGCGAGAAGCCGGATAAACTATGTTAAACAGTATTTTAGTAATACTTTGTCTGATTGCCGTCAGCGCGTTTTTCTCAATATCTGAGATCTCGCTGGCCGCGTCCCGTAAAATCAAACTGAAGCTGCTTGCCGATGAAGGCAACATCAATGCTACCCGTATCCTGAAAATGCAGGAAAACCCCGGGATGTTCTTCACCGTGGTGCAGATTGGCCTCAACGCGGTCGCCATTCTCGGCGGTATCGTGGGTGATGCGGCGTTTTCTCCGGCGTTTTATAGTCTGTTTGTTAAGTACATGTCCGTTGAACTGGCCGAACAGCTGAGCTTTATCCTCTCCTTCTCGCTGGTAACCGGCCTGTTCATCCTCTTTGCAGACCTGACCCCGAAACGCATCGGTATGATTGCGCCAGAAGCTGTGGCTTTGCGTATCATCAACCCGATGCGCTTCTGTCTGTACGTGTTTCGTCCGCTGGTGTGGTTCTTCAACGGCCTGGCGAACGTCATTTTCCGCATCTTTAAGCTGCCAATGGTGCGTAAAGACGACATCACCTCTGACGACATTTATGCGGTGGTTGAAGCCGGCGCGCTGGCCGGGGTGCTGCGCAAGCAGGAGCACGAGCTGATTGAGAACGTGTTCGAGCTGGAATCCCGTACCGTGCCGTCTTCCATGACGGGCCGTGAAAACATTATCTGGTTCGATTTACATGAAGATGAGCAGAGCCTGAAGAACAAAGTAGCGCAGCATCCGCACTCTAAGTTCCTGGTCTGTAATGAAGATATCGACCACATCATCGGTTACGTCGACTCCAAAGACCTGCTGAACCGCGTGCTGGCAAACCAGAGCCTGGCGCTCAACAGCGGCGTGCAGATCCGCAATACCCTGATTGTGCCGGACACTCTGACGCTCTCAGAAGCGCTGGAAAGTTTCAAAACCGCCGGGGAAGACTTCGCGGTTATCATGAACGAATACGCGCTGGTGGTGGGTATTATCACCCTGAACGACGTGATGACCACGCTGATGGGCGACCTGGTTGGCCAGGGGCTGGAAGAGCAGATTGTTCAGCGTGACGATAATTCGTGGCTGATTGATGGCGGCACACCGATTGAAGACGTGATGCGCGTGCTGGATATCGACGAGTTCCCGCAGTCCGGCAACTACGAGACCATCGGCGGCTTTATGATGTTTATGCTGCGTAAGATCCCGAAACGTACCGACTCGGTGAAGTTCTCCGGCTACAAGTTTGAAGTGGTGGATATTGATAACTACCGCATCGACCAGCTGCTGGTGACGCGCATCGATAACAAACCGACCGTACTGGTACCGAAGCTGCCGGACGCGGAAGAGAAGGTGTCGGCGTAAAGTACCAGCCTCTACAAACATCAACGGCTCCCATTGGGAGCCGTTTTTTTAACTACTGCATAGCACGTTGGTTAAGCCATCTCAGTCTGCAGACGCATAACCTGACGGTTGACTTCGGACATCACAGACAGGTGCTGTTTGTCCTTCACTTTTGGGACAAGGATCTTGCCCTTATCAAACTCAAAAGCGCCAACATCCTTGATGTACAACCGTCCACGGAACAGGATCTTCACGTACTTCGCCACCTGAAGCGGGTTGTAGCGTTGGAAAATTTTCATTCTTGTATCTCCTGCGAATCATACGCTCTTGCGGTGCCACAATCGGCCCGACTGTCCTGAGCGCAAATTTTAATGCCCAATGACTATAGACCAGAACTACGGTGTTACCCAGTGTGCATAAGTTTATTTACCGTTTGATTACAATTATTCAGAATAATCTTTGCAAAGCGTGACCGGGCGCAGTATAAGCCGTCGTTTTTTCATGGATATGTGCGTTCGCCCGCAAACTGGCATCGGGATTGCGGGAAAACCCCATTGATCGCACTTATGATTAAAAGCGCAAGACCAAGTGGTCGGATCACCTGCAAACAATAAGGAAACGCCATGACCCTACGTAATATCCTTGCAGCAGCCTGCCTGCTGCTGCCACTGTGGGCTTCCGCTCACAACATTGAAAAAGGACAACGTGTACCGCCAGTCGGCATTGCTGACCGGGGAGAATTGATTCTCGACAATGATAAGTTTAGCTACAAAGCCTGGAATAGCGCGCAGCTCGCGGGCAAAGTGAGAGTTGTACAACATATTGCCGGTCGTACATCCGCAAAAGAGAAAAATGCTACCCTGGTGGAAGCGATCAAGGCCGCAAAATTCCCTCACGACCGCTACCAGACGACCACCATTGTTAACACCGACGACGCCATTCCGGGCTCCGGGATGTTTGTGCGCTCAAGCCTTGAGAGCAATAAAAAGCTCTATCCGTGGTCGCAGTTTATCGTCGACAGCAACGGCGTAACCCGTAAGGCCTGGCAGCTGGAAGAAGAGAGCTCCGCGATTATCGTGCTGGATAAAGAGGGTCGCGTACAGTGGGCGAAAGACGGCGCGTTAACCCAGGAAGAGGTGCAGCAGGTTGTCGACCTGCTGCATAAGCTGCTGGCTCAGTAAATAGAGACGCGGAAGCCGGGGTTGAGGAAGGATTCGCGCGGGGTATAGTCCAGCGGCTTGCCCTGCCAGTCATGAACATGCGCCCCGGCGGCCGCGGCAACGGCATGACCTGCCGCGGTATCCCAGACGTTGGTTGGCCCAAAGCGAGGGTAGAGCTGCGCATGGCCTTCCGCCACCAGGCAGAATTTCAGCGATGAGCCAATCGAGGTGGTCTGGTGTTCACCCAGCTGCTGCAGGTACTCCTGCAGCTCGCTGTCGCTGTGCGAGCGGCTAATCACCACCAGCGGTGGACGCGCATCGCGCACCTGGATCTGCTTGCGCACGCCGCACTCTTCCTTCCACGCCTTCCCTTCTGCAGCGCTGTACATCACCTTCATCACCGGCGCGTAGACCACGCCCAGCACCGCTTTGCCCTTCTCAATCAGGGCGATATTGACGGTGAATTCACCGTTGCGCTTGATGAACTCTTTTGTCCCGTCCAGCGGATCGACCAGCCAGTAACGCTGCCAGTGCTGGCGCTCGTCCCAGCTTTGCGGCGCTTCTTCTGACAGAACGGGGATATCCGGCGTTAAAACCTGTAATCCTTTCAGGATCACCTTATGCGCCGCGATATCCGCCGCCGTGACCGGAGAGTCGTCGGCCTTGCTGACCACCTCCATAGGTTTACTACCGTCATACACCTGCATGATGGCATCTCCCGCATCCCGTGCGAGCTGACAAATTTTATCTAGCATTTTCCACCTCTTTGTTAACGCAGTGAGGTTAACTCTTTGTTTTAGTTATATCGTAATGTGAACAATTCCGCTATCTGTGAAGCAATTCCGGTTTCAGGTTACTTTTTTCTGTCAGGATTCACATTTCTGTAAGCAACAAGCTATAGATACATACTCTTTTGTGCTCTGCATCGAAAAAAGGACTCCTCTGATGATTAAGTTTAGTGCAACGCTTCTGGCGACGCTGATTGCAGCAAGCGTACAGGCGGCGACGGTAGATCTGCGTATTCTGGAAACGACCGATCTGCACAGCAACATGATGGACTTCGATTACTACAAAGATACCCCGACGGAAAAATTCGGCCTGGTACGCACGGCAAGCCTGATCGATGCGGCGCGTGGCGAAGTGAAAAACAGCGTGCTGGTCGACAATGGCGATCTCATTCAGGGCAGTCCTCTCGGGGATTACATGGCGACCAGGGGGCTGAAAAAAGGCGAGATCCATCCTGTTTATAAAGCGATGAACACCCTGGACTATACCGTCGGCAACCTCGGCAACCACGAATTCAACTACGGTCTAAAATACCTGCATGACGCCCTGGCCGGTGCGAAATTCCCGTACGTTAACGCCAATATCATCGACGTTAAGACGCAAAAGCCGCTCTTTACCCCTTACCTGATTAAAGAGACAAACGTCGTCGACCAGGACGGTAAAAAACAGACGCTGAAAATCGGCTATATCGGTTTTGTGCCGCCGCAGATCATGACGTGGGATAAGGCCAACCTCGACGGCAAAGTGACCGTTAACGACATCACCGAAACCGCGCGGAAATACGTGCCGGAAATGCGCGAAAAAGGCGCCGATCTGGTGGTCGTTGTCGCCCACTCGGGTCTCTCCGCCGATCCGTATCAGGCCATGGCAGAAAACTCCGTTTACTATCTGAGTGAAGTCCCGGGCGTCGACGCGATCCTGTTCGGCCACGCCCACGCGGTCTTCCCGGGCAAAGATTTCGCCAGCATCAAAGGAGCGGACATTGAGAAAGGGACGCTCAACGGCGTGCCTTCGGTGATGCCGGGCATGTGGGGCGACCATCTTGGCGTGGTGGATCTGGTGCTGAATAACGACGGCGGCAGCTGGAAGGTGACGCAGTCAAAAGCCGAAGCGCGCCCGATTTACGACGCTGCGGCTAAAAAATCTCTGGCGGCGGAAGATAAAAAACTGGTCGACGTGCTGAAGCACGATCACGACGCCACGCGCGAATTCGTCAGCAAGCCGATCGGCAAATCCGCCGATAACATGTACAGCTTCCTGGCGCTGGTGCAGGACGACCCGACCGTTCAGGTCGTCAACATGGCGCAGAAAGCCTATGCGGAACACTTTGTGCAGGGCGATCCGGATCTGGCAAAACTGCCGGTTCTGTCAGCGGCTGCGCCATTCAAGGTGGGCGGGCGTAAGAACGACCCGGCAAGCTATGTTGAAGTCGAAAAGGGCCAGCTGACCTTCCGTAACGCCGCCGATCTCTATCTCTACCCGAACACGCTGGTGGTGGTAAAAGCGACGGGCCAGGAGGTGAAAGAGTGGCTGGAGTGCTCTGCCGGACAGTTTAACCAGATTGACCCGCACAGCAGTAAGCCGCAGTCGCTGATTAACTGGGACGGCTTCCGTACCTATAACTTCGACGTGATCGACGGCGTGAACTACCAGATTGACGTCACCCAGCCGGCGAAATATGACGGCGAGTGTCAGGCGATCAACCCGCAGGCGGAGCGCATCAAAAACCTGACCTTCAACGGCAAGGCGATCGACCCGAATGCCACCTTCCTGGTCGTGACCAATAACTACCGCGCCTACGGCGGTAAGTTTGCCGGTACGGGAGATAGCCACATCGCCTTTGCCTCGCCGGATGAGAACCGCTCGGTGCTGGCGGCGTGGATCAGCGCGGAGTCGAAGAAGGCGGGCGAAATTCATCCGGCGGTGGACAACAACTGGCGTCTCGCGCCGATCCACAGCGATACGAAACTGGATATCCGCTTTGAAACGTCGCCATCCGATAAAGCAGCCGCGTTTATCAAGGATAAAGCCCAGTATCCGATGAAGAAGGTCGCAACGGATGATATCGGGTTCGCGATTTATCAGGTGGATTTGAGCAAGTAAAAACAAAACGGCAACATACGTTGCCGTTTTTCGTGTTTGTTCCCTCTCCCTATGGGAGAGGGGTCCTCAGTAATTTTCCAACTCGAAGCGATGAATATTTCTTCAGAAAAATTAATGAATTGCAGCGATGCCCTGGTCCGGTTGTAAATCGCCGAAGCGTTTCCGCAAGGCCGGGGCGAGGCGCAAGGATGCGCCGAGAGGGCGTGGCCTGCAGGGATGCAGGCTCATGCCCGACCCGATAGCCTGAAGGAATAAGCTGAGGACAAAATTGCCGGGAGCAATTTTGGACAGCGCCTGAGCTGGCCCTGAAAGGGTGAGCCCCAGGGATGGGGCGAGCAATCCGCGAAGCGGCGATTTACCGCCGGGAGCCCGGGTCGCCAGGGCGGCGGCGATTGAGCCGCCCTGGCACGTTCACAGGCCATGTCGTTACAGAGTAGCAAGGAACATAAAGTGAACGGAATGACCACCAGAGTTATATGTTCCCCCTCACCCCAGCCCTCTCCCTCAAGGGAGAGGGGGTCGCCCACGCAGGCATTAGGTCAGGGTGAAGACATCAGGCCGCACGATCGTCCCTGTTCGCCATCACCTTCGGGGTATTCACCTCAATCCAGTCCGCCAGCGCGGCGACTTTCTCGCTGACCTCAATCCCCATCGGCGTCAGACTATACTCTACGTGCGGCGGCACCACCGGATACGACACGCGATCGACAAACCCGTCCAGCTCCAGCGCCTGGAGTGACTGCGACAGCATCTTTTCGCTCACCCCGCCCATTTTACGGCGCAGATCGCTAAAGCGATGCGTTCCCTGGCGCAGGGCCAGCAGAATCAGGACACCCCAGCGGCTGGTCACGTGTTTGAGCACCTCGCGTGAAGGACACTGTTCCGCGAAAAGATTGCCATCGCGCATTTGTTCGCTGAGCGTCGGTATCGTTGTTTTCATACTTACCTTTTTGTACGTACTTACTAAAAGTTAGCTATGGTGCTAGTGTGCCACAACACCAGACAAACACGAAGGAGATTCATCATGATCGCGATTACCGGTGCTACCGGCCAGCTTGGCCATCTCGTTATCGAACAGCTGTTGAAAACCGTACCGGCCAGCCAGATTGTGGCCATCGTACGTAACCCGGCGAAAGCGCAGGCCTTAAGCCAGCAGGGAATTGTGGTTCGCCAGGCGGACTACACGGATGAAGCCGCATTCACCGCCGCGCTGAGCGGCGTGGATAAGCTGCTGCTGATCTCTTCCAGCGAAGTCGGCCAGCGCGCAACCCAGCACCAGAACGTGATTAACGCCGCCAAAACGGCAGGCGTGAAATTTATCGCCTACACCAGCCTGCTGCATGCGGACAACTCCCCGCTGGGTCTGCACGTTGAACACGTTGCCACTGAAAAAGCGCTGGCGGCGTCCGGCATCCCTTATGCCCTGCTGCGCAATGGCTGGTATACCGAAAACTACCTGGCGAGCGCGCCGCCTGCGCTGGAACACGGCGTGTTTATTGGTGCGGCAGGCGAAGGCAAAATTGCCTCTGCCACCCGTGCCGACTATGCCGCGGCGGCCGCCAAAGTGATCGCAGAAGAGGGCCACGCGGGCAAGGTCTACGAACTGGCGGGCGACCACGGCTGGACGCTGAGCGAACTGGCGGCTGAACTCAGCAAACAGAGCGGGAAGCCGGTAACCTACCAGAATCTCAGTGAAGCGGATTTTGCCGCCGCGCTGAAAAGCGTCGGTCTGCCTGCCGGGCTGGCAGATATGCTGGCGGACTCCGATGTGGGTGCGTCCAAAGGGGGACTCTTTGACGATAGCCATACGCTGAGCAAGCTGATCGGGCGCGCAACGACCCCGCTGGCGCAGAGCATTAAAGCCATTCTTTAACGGTGTCACCGTTCTTTCCTGCGGCCGGGTGATTTCCCTTACCCGGCCCGCTCATATTTATTAATAATAAAATCAGATATAACGATTAAAAGTCCGGGTATTCTTTATCCGTCGCGTACGTTATCGGTTTTTCAAATCCGGGAATGGTGATGCCATTCATATCAATCTTAATATCTTCCTCATTTATCCCCTGCTGGCCGAAACGATAAATGACATTGAGTTCACCCTGCGAGGCCGCCTCGTCGTAGGCGTTAGCCTGACGTCGCACCTGGCGGTTACGCTGCTGATAATTCGCAAACACCGTTTCCCCATAGCGTTTGCGCAACCATTGATGGGTAAGCTTTGGCGAGTAAACTACCCCCGTGGCATTATTACCGCCAAAGCCTTTTGAATTAATAAAGGCGATTTGTCCCTGGCCTTCCTCTAATTTGCAGTCCTGAAGAGGAATGGTTAAGCGCGCATTGTTCACCTGCGGCGCGATGTGGGACACGCTTTTAATTCCCGGCAAAATACCATAGCGGAAGACGCCGAGGCAGCCGATAAGCTGGTCGCCGCTGGCGGGGCCCAGGGAGTGACCGAGGTACGATTTCACCGCCGTCACCGGCCAGTCGCGAATCGAAAAAGCTTGCGCAACGCGGTCAAAAATATCGGCCTCGGAGACGCAATTCTTCGGCGTGCTTGAGCCGTGCGCCTGAATAAACGATCCCTTCTGCACCGTCTCTATCCCGGCCATCGATACCGCAGAGGCTACGGCTTTCGCCATGGTGATGTAATTCCCCGGCCCCGTTGACGCAATAGAGCGTTTAAAGCCGTCAGCGTTGATGAAGACATTCCCCACCGAACCGTGGATCTCTGCGCCAAGCTGCAGCGCCAGCTCGTCGTCCATTAACACGACATACTGGCTGGATTCTGCGATAACAAAACCGCAGCTGTTGCCAAACGGGCGGCTGCTGTTGCGCCAGTCGGCCGTTTCCGTTTCATCAATGTGCTTAAGCTTGCTCTCCGTTGCCAGGGCGCCCATGGCATCGAATCCTTCAATCACTTCTGAGGTGACCGGCGCTTCGGCGCTGCCAACGACGGCTACGCGAATGCGCCCCGCTTTGATATCCTCAACTGCCGCATTCAGGTTATACAGAAACGTGGCACACGCCCCCAGCGTGGCGCTGGTATGACCGACGCTACCCAGCACATACGCATTGAGGAAATCGGCGCACATGCTGTTCAGGCCCAGCGGGCACTGTTTGGCGCTGACGCGATGGCCTTTCAGGCGCGACTGCAGCATCCCGCCAAAGCCATAATCGTCGAGCTGCCCCATGATATTGCCCGAATAGACGCCGAGCTGATCCGGCGTGATTTTGGCCTGTACCTCTCGCCACGGGATCCCCAGCGCGTTGATGGCGTCTGACGCTCCGACAATCGCCATTTGTAACGCCCGCGGATGGAACTGCGAATTGTAATGGTCGCCCGGACGGAATCCCTGCGGCAACAGCCCTGCAGCCTGAACCTCCGTGCGCAGCAACGCCTCAATTTTGCAGTCCATCTCTCCCTGAACGGTAATACGGACACGCCGATCCGCTAATTCCTCAACGTGCCATCCCGCCGGTAAGGGTTGAGGTAATTGCCTGGCAGATATATTAAAACTGAATCCCTCTTCGCCTGAAGCCATATTCAATTTTGCATGGCCGGCAATAGCATCGACATCAAAGTAGTCGCGCGTAATATTTCTGATAAGGGTTCCCTCAAGCACCTCGTCTTTTATCCTCGCGGCGGCCTGAGCAGGTGTAAATCTTTTACCGGAAATGTCGCAATACCCACCTTCATCATATTTAAGGACGCCCATCAGGTTGGCTAACGATAATAACGTATCCTGCCGTTCCTCTTCCGATAATGACTCAATAATCATTCGACGAAATGCATGATGTGAAGAACTACGCCCAGCTGGACCATAGCCGCCAAAAGCCGTTATTACGGGTAATTTCACCATAATTTATTCTCTCGTGGTCGTGGATTTATTTTATTAAGCAAGTGCGATAATTTCAGATATTAGTTTACAAATTACCAACAAAAGCTAATATGAAAATCCAGCCAAAACGCTGACTTTTTTGGCCACGGCAACGATGAGCCACCAAAAATAATAGTCAAAACAGGTATTAATCAAAAATGACAAATACACAAATAGGATTTGTGTTATGTGAACGCATGCTAAGTTCCGGTCTCAGTCTTCCGATTGAAATGTGGAAAGCGGCAGCCAGTAGCTATTTAGCTGAGCAAAAAAAAACATCCCACGCAGGCACGCACAAACCGGAGAAGTCACCCTTCAGGCTCTGTCGCCCGGAGAATATTCTGAAGGTGAATACCATTGGCATAAACAGCGAGCCCATTCTGACGCACAGTGGTTTTAGCATTACCGCCGATACCACCCTTGCCGCAGACAGACACTATGACGTTATCTATCTTCCTGCCCTGTGGCGCAATCCTCGCGCGGTGGTCAGACAAGAGCCTGAACTTCTGGAATGGCTGACCGAGCAGGCCGCGCGAGGAACCCGCATCGCCGCCGTCGGAACGGGCTGCTGTTTTCTGGCGGAGTCGGGATTGCTCAACGGAAAGCCTGCCACCACCCACTGGCACTACTTCAAACAATTCTCGCGCGACTACCCCAGCGTAAAATTACAGACAAAACATTTTCTCACTCAGGCCGATAATATTTTCTGCGCCGCAAGCGTTAAGGCCCTGTCAGATCTGACAATTCATTTTATTGAAACGATATACGGGAAACGTGTAGCCACCCATACTCAACGGACATTTTTCCATGAAATTCGTAGCCAGTTTGAACGTCAGTGTTATAGTGAAGAAAACAAGCCCCATCCGGATGAAGATATTGTTCAAATTCAGATCTGGATAAAAGCCAACTGCGCCTCGGATATATCCATGCAGAATCTTGCAGATATGGCTGGCATGAGTTTGCGCAACTTTAATCGCCGCTTTAAAAATGCCACCGACATGTCCCCACTGCAGTATTTATTAACCGCCAGAATTGAATCCGCCATGACAATGCTGCAATCCACCAATCTGTGTATTCAGGAGATTGCAAATGCGGTTGGATATCAGGATATTGCGCACTTTAATCGCCAGTTTAAGCATAAAACAACGGTTTCACCGGGGGATTACCGTAAGACCGTCCGGGCAAAGATGTTTAGTGCATAAACTGCGGTCATCTCTGATAATGAAAAGATGACCACGAGGAGGCTCAACGTGCAAGGCGTACCGGAACAGTTTAATGATGAAAGAGACAGCGCGCGCTTTCGCCATCTGGCGCAGTTGCCGGGTCTGGAGCTTTATCACGCGCATATTTCTGACTACGCCTTTGAGCCTCACACTCATGAAGCCTTCGGGATCGGCACGATTGAAACAGGTGCCGAACGCTTTCGCTATCGCGGTACCCAGCATCTCGCGGCGGAAAAATCCGTCGTCACCATGAACCCGGACGAGATCCATACCGGCGAATCCGCCACCGAAGGCGGCTGGCGCTACCGGATGGTCTATATCGAACCCGATCTGCTGGAAGAGGTGACCGGCCTCCGGCACTGGTGGTTTAGCGATGTCACGCGTCATGACCCGCTGCGCTCGCAGCAAATCGGCAGGCTGATTTACGGCTTGTGGCATACGGACGAGCCGCTTGCGCAAAAAGGATTACTGCTGGATCTGATTGAGACCTTCCAGCCGCTGGCCCATCACGCGCCGGTGATTCAGGAAGGCGCGCACCGCTTCGAACGCGTGCGCGAGTACCTGCACGACAACTACATGCACTCCCTGACTCTGGACGAGCTGGCCAGCGTCGTTTCGCTCAGCCCGTACCACTTCCAGCGCCAGTTCAAAGCCCATTTTCACGTTACGCCGCACCAGATGCTGATGGCCATTCGCCTCTGGCGCGCTAAAGCGTTCCTCACCCACGGCATGCCCGCCGCCGAAGTGGCAGCCGCGACCGGGCTGACCGACCAGTCCCATTTAACCCGCGCGTTTACCCGCCGCTACGGCATTACGCCCGTGCGCTACCAGAAGCAGGTCACCCGGCGCTAATGCGCAATCTCATACAATACGCGCGCATTTTCCCCTCCTACACTGCATGCAGCGTAAATACCTGTGGATGGAAAAATGATTAGTGGAGTGTTGTATGCCCTGCTGGCCGGGATGATGTGGGGGCTTATTTTTGTCGGCCCGCTGATCGTGCCCGAGTATCCGGCAATACTGCAGTCGACCGGACGCTATCTGGCGCTCGGGCTGATTGCTCTGCCCCTGGCGTGGCTGGGACGCGCGCGCTTGCGTCAGCTCAGCCGTCAGGACTGGGGCACCGCGCTGGCGCTGACCATGATGGGCAATCTTATCTACTACGTTTGCCTTGCGAGTGCCATTCAGCGTACCGGTGCGCCGGTATCTACCATGATTATCGGCACGCTGCCGGTCGTCATCCCCGTCTTTGCTAACCGGCTCTACAGCCACCGCGATGGCAAACTGGCGTGGTCAAAAATGGCGCCGGCGCTGGTATGCACCGCCGTGGGGCTGGTATGCGTCAATATTGCCGAGCTGCGTCACGGGCAGGCGGATGTTGACCTGTGGCGTTACGGCTCTGGCATTGTGCTGGCGTTCATTTCCGTGGCGTGCTGGGCATGGTATGCCCTGCGCAACGCGCGCTGGCTGCGGGAGAACCCGGACAAGCACCCGATGATGTGGGCGACGGCGCAGGCGCTGGTTACGCTGCCCGTCTCGCTGGTGGGCTATGCCGGCGCGTGCATCTGGTTAGGCCATCAACAGCCAGACTTCGCCCAACCCTTCGGGCCAAGACCCTGGGTTTTTATCGGCCTGATGGTGGCGATTGCGGTGCTGTGCTCATGGGTGGGCGCGCTGTGCTGGAACATTGCCAGCCAGAAGCTGCCGACGGTGATTTTAGGGCCGCTGATTGTCTTCGAAACCCTGGCCGGACTGCTTTATACCTTCCTGATGCGCCAGAGCTTACCGCCGTTATTCACGGCCTGCGGGATCGCGCTGCTGGTGGTGGGAGTGGTGATGGCGGTAAGAGCGAAGCCGGAAAAACCGAGGGTCATTCCGGCGTCGGAGATGTGAGCATTGCCCAGCGGCGCTGCGCTTGCAGGGCCTACAAAATCGTAGGCCCGGTAAGGCGTAGCCGCCACCGGGCAAGCCCTTAAAACGTTTCCCAGTTCCCTTCAGACGCCGCCGCTACGGGCTGCGCTTTGGGCACGTAGGTTTTCACCGGCGCCGCTTTGACCGCCTGGTTGCGGGTGATTTTGAACACCGCCACCGCTTCGTTCAGGCGGGCAGCCTGATCTTCCAGCGCCGCCGCCGCGGCCGCAGATTCCTCTACCAGCGAGGCGTTCTGCTGGGTCACGCGGTCCATCTCGGCTACCGCCTGGCCCACCTGGTCGATACCGCGGCTCTGCTCGTCAGAGGCCGAGGCAATTTCACCCATGATGTCCGTCACGCGGGTGACCGCATTGACGATCTCTGCCATCGTCTCCCCGGCTTCGTTAACCAGCTGGGAGCCCGCGTTCACGCGCTCGCCGGAATCATCGATGAGCGCTTTGATCTCTTTCGCCGCCTGGGCGCTGCGCTGGGCGAGAGTACGCACTTCTCCTGCCACCACCGCAAAACCACGGCCCTGCTCGCCTGCACGCGCCGCTTCCACCGCAGCGTTCAGCGCCAGGATGTTAGTCTGGAAGGCAATACCGTCGATTACGTTAGTAATTTGCGCGATTTTACTGGAGCTGGTGGCGATTTCGTCCATCGTACGCACCACGCCTTCAACCACGTTACCGCCCTTCTTCGCCGTAGAGGAGGCGTCCAGCGCCAGACGGGAAGCCTGACGCGCGTTATCGGCGTTCTGCTTCACGGTTGCCGTCAGCTGTTCCATGCTGGCTGCCGTCTCTTCCAGAGACGCGGCCTGCTGCTCGGTACGGGAAGAGAGGTCGTTGCTGCCGGCAGAAATTTCACCGGCACCGGTGTAGATGGTATCCGCACCTTCACGCACCACGCCCACGGTGTTCGCCAGCGAGGTCTGCATCTCCTGAACGTTGCGCGCCAGGATAGCCATTTCGTTCTTACCTTCAGCCTGAATCGGCTGGGTTAAATCCCCCGCCGCAATGGCGCGAATATGGTTAATCACCTCTTCCAGAGGCAGCAGCAGCACGCGGCGCATGGCTACCCAGCTGGAGATAATCACCACAATCACCAGCAGCATAACCGCAGAGAGGATCCACAGGATGCGCTTGTAGTCGCTTTCATTGTCCTGGATGCCTTTATCGGTAAGCGTTGCCTGCGCTTCGCGCCATTCACGGTAAACCGTCTGCATCGCGGTCTGCTTTTGCTCCGCGTTCTGCTTGAACATATCTTCCAGATTGCCCTGGCTCAGCAGAACGTTCATTTGCGTCAGCGTTGCAGAGTAAATGCGGTACTGCTCTTCCAGACGCTTGGCCAGGTTCTCGTCCAGGCCCGGCGTATTTGGCAGGGCATAGTATTTATCGTAATGGACCTGCGCATCGGCGAGCAGATTTTTCGCCGTGTTGACCAGCTCATTGAGCTGCCCACCGTTAATCTGAGAGGCCATGCTGCTTTGCAGACGCAGCATCCCGCGGTTCAGGGTGACGCGCGCCTGGTTCAGACTGATCCACGCATCGGTAAACTCCGCCACGTTCTTGCTGGAGAGCTGCGACACGGTGAAGTTGTCTTTATCGTTATTCAGCGCGTTGATAAAGATACCGGCGGAAATCACTTGCATGATACCGAGCACAAGCAGCACCGAAATCAGAAGGGTAATGACTTTTATACGTTTAAACATGCGTTGCCTTTGTTATATGCAGGTTTGTCTGACGTGGATATATCGGCAGGCACAGCGGGTTGTTTACTGTTTCTACACCTTTAAAAAGTTTCTAAACCACTTTCCTAAGTCCATTCAGAGAGTTAAATGGGGTATTTTTTTGTGACCTGCATCTCATTTTCCCCCTTCCCTCTAAAGGGTTATAGCGCTGCCTTAAAGATGTATTTAATATACATCTTATATTATTGATGACGAGGTAACTGCTATGGCCTTTCGCGACCAACCCCTTGGCGAGCTGGCGCTCTCCATTCCTCGCGCTTCTGCGCTGTTTCGGAAATACGATATGGATTACTGCTGCGGCGGTAAGCAAACCCTGGCACGTGCGGCCTCGCGCAAAGAGCTGGACGTTGAGGTGATTGAAGCAGAGCTGGCGCTGCTGGCCGAGCAGCCCGTCGACAAAGACTGGCGAACCGCCCCGCTTGCTGAAATCATCGACCATATCATCGTGCGATACCATGACCGTCACCGTGAACAGCTGCCGGAGCTGATCCTGCAGGCAACCAAAGTCGAGCGCGTCCATGCCGACAAACCTTCCGTACCGCGCGGCCTGGCGAAGTACCTGACCCTGCTGCACGAAGAGCTTTCCAGCCATATGATGAAAGAAGAGCAGATCCTCTTCCCGATGATTAAACAGGGAATGGGAAGCCAGGCGATGGGGCCTATCAGCGTGATGGAAAGCGAGCACGATGATGCGGGTGAGCTGCTGGAAGTGATCAAACACACCACCCACAACGTCACGCCGCCGCCAGAAGCGTGCACAACGTGGAAAGCGATGTACAACGGCATTAACGAGATGATTGACGACCTGATGGAACACATCAGTCTTGAGAACAACGTTCTGTTCCCGCGGGCATTAGCTGGGGAATAAAAAAGGCCGCTGCGGCCTGATGCCCTCACCCCGGCCCTCTCCCACGGGGAGAGGGTGCAAAAACTAAAAACGGCAACCGAAGTTGCCGTTTTGCTTTTACCTTACGCCTGCCATACGTTTCTTACCGATAAACACCCAGCCCAGCCCCAGCGCGATAAACCACAGCGGCGTGACGATGAGTGCCTGACGGGTATCATCTTCCAGCGTCAGCAGAACCAGCACGAAGACGAAGAACGCCATGCACACCCAGCACATCAGCTTGCCCAGCGGCATCTTGTAGATCGATTTTTCATGCAGGTGCGGGCGCTTCTTGCGGTACACCAGGTATGAACAGAGGATGATGGTCCAGACGAACATAAACAGGATCGCAGAGACCGTGGTAATCATGGTGAACGCGCCAATCACGCTTGGGTTCACGTAGAGCATCACCACGCCGCCCAGCAGGCACATGCAGGAGAAGGTCAACCCTTTTGCCGGTACCGCGCGCTTAGACAGCTTGGCGAACGCGCTCGGCGCCACGCCTTCCTGCGCCAGGCCAAACAGCATACGGCTGGTGGAGAACACGCCGCTGTTCGCGGAAGATGCCGCAGAGGTCAGCACCACGAAGTTAATCAGGCTCGCGGCAGCAGGCAGGCCTACCAGCACGAACAGCTCAACGAACGGGCTCTTGGTTGGCACCACGGAGCTCCACGGCGTCACGGACATAATGACGATCAGCGCGAAGACGTAGAACATGATGATACGCAGCGGAATAGAGTTAATCGCGCGCGGGAGAGACTTCTCGGGATCTTTGGTCTCCGCTGCCGTCGTGCCCACCAGTTCAATGCCCACGAACGCAAATACCGCGATCTGGAAGCCGGCAAAGAAGCCGCTAATGCCTTTCGGGAACCAGCCGCCGTCATTCCACAGATGGGTAAACGACGCCTGAACGCCCGTTGGCGACTGGAAGTGGGTGAGCACCATCACCAGACCCACGACGATAAGCCCGACAATCGCCACGATTTTGATCATCGCGAACCAGAACTCCATCTCACCGAACATTTTAACGGTGGCGAGGTTAAGGCTCAGCAGCAGAACAATGACCGCCAGCGAGGCGACCCAGTCCGACAGCCCCGGGAACCAGAACTGCGCGTAGGCGGTAATCGCCACGACGTCCGCCATACCGGTGACGACCCAGCAGAACCAGTAGGTCCAGCCGGTGAAATAGCCCGCCCACGGCCCGAGCAGGTCAGAAGCGAAGTCGCTAAAGGATTTGTATTCGAGGTTCGAGAGCAGCAGTTCACCCATTGCACGCATCACGAAGAAGAGCATAAAACCGATGATCATATAAACGAATATGATCGACGGCCCGGCGAGACTGATGGTTTTGCCTGACCCCATAAACAGCCCGGTACCGATGGCACCCCCAATCGCAATGAGCTGAATATGACGGTTTGTGAGATTGCGCCGTAGCGACTGTTCAGACGACGCCTCTTCGTCGGCGACGACTTTGACCTGATCTACCATGTGATATTTTCCTGTTTATGCCTGTCTGTGTTGTTAAGGCTCTTCTGGCCTTTAAATACGTCAAAAGATGACGTTCCCTTGTAAGGGCTAATCGATATTAGGTAAGAATCGGCGGGATGAATACTATGATTTAGATATTATGTTAATAATATGTTGAAAGTGAGTGTCATATCACTCATACAGCGCGAAACAGCTCACAAAAATACACGCAACAGTTTCGTTTGCAAGATAAAATGTTGATAGCGCCGTAACTATAGGTTTTTACACTATTTTCCTCTCCCCAACCGGGGAGAGGAAATAAGAAAAGTCGATTACAGAATTTCCAGCAGCTCGACTTCAAAGACCAGGGTGCTGAATGGCGGGATGGACGCGCCAGCGCCACGCTCGCCGTAGGCCAGGTTATGCGGGATAGTCAGTTCCCATTTGGAACCGACCGGCATCAGGGTCAGAGCTTCGATCCAGCCTGCGATCACGCCGTTAACCGGGAACTCAGCCGGTTCGCCGCGCGCCACGGAGCTGTCGAACACGGTACCGTCGATCAGTTTACCGGTGTAATGCACGCGAACGTGGTCGGTACGCGCCGGGATTGCGCCGTCGCCCTGATTGATCACGCGGAACTGCAGACCGGATTCGGTGCTATTCACGCCTTCACGCTCACGGTTCTCTTCCAGATATTTCACACCTTCGGCTGCCATCTCTTCGAAGCGCGCGCGACGCACGGCGTCAGCACGTTCGTGGATTTCACGCAGCGCACGGTGCACAACGTCTACCGGAACGGCAGGCTGTTTGCCTTCCAGCGCGTCAGCGATACCCGCCACCAGCGCTTCAGGTAACAGACCTTCCAGGCCGGATTCGCTCAGCTGCTGTCCTACCTGCAAGCCGATACCGTAACTTGCCTGCGCTTCGATAGTGTCAAAAGTCGGGGTGGTCATGGGTTTTCCTTCCATCACATTTAAAGTAGCGGGCAGCATATCAGCCATGCCCTTATGGGTAAAACTTTGTCTGAAGTTAAGGTGACAAACCGCGACGAAACAGAAACAATAGAGATAACCAGGATTAATCCCGAACTGATGTCACGGATGTCGGGTTTACTACGCCGTTCAGGCAGTTAGCAAACTATACTTCGGGGCACAGGATAAAAAATACGCGGAGCAGGAGGAGTGCCATGCCCGGGCGATTTGAACTGAAACCTACCCTGGCGAAAATCTGGCAGGCGCCGGACAATTTTCGCATCATGGACCCGCTGCCTCCTCTGCATCGCAGAGGGATCATCATTGGCGCGCTGATGGTGATCGTGGGCTTCCTGCTTCCTTCCGGGGGCGATGATGTCGATACCGCCCCCGTCGCCCGCAATGCTCAGCTGGATATTCAGTCGCAGGCGCGGCCACAGCCTGACGCACAGCCGATGCAGACGCAGCTTGTGACCCCGTCTAACGATCCGGGTCAGGTCGCGCCGGTTGAGCCAGAACCTATTCAGGATGAACAGCCGCAGGATCAAGCCGCCGCCCCGTCTCAGCCTCAGACGCAACAGCCTACCGGCATTGAGCAACAGTGGCGTTCCTATCGCGTAGAGCCGGGTAAAACGCTGGCACAGCTGTTCCGCGACCACAACCTGCCGCCAACCGACGTGTATGCCATGGCGAAGGTGGAAGGTGCGGGTAAACCGCTCAGTAACCTGCAGAATGGTCAGATGGTACAGATTCGCCAGAATGCCAGCGGGGTAGTGACAGGGTTAACGATTGATACGGGAAGTGGACAACAGGTACTGTTTACCCGCCAGCCAGACGGCAGTTTCATCAGGGCGCGTTAAGACCCGGATCTGTAAAAAGCAAAACGCCGGCACAAGGCCGGCGTTTCAACGTGAGCAGAGTAAAAAATTACTCAGCTACAACGTTAACAACCAGTTTAGCGAACACTTCGCTGTGAACCTGGAAGTCAACTTCGTGCTCACCAGTGGTACGCAGAACGCCGTTCGGCAGACGAACTTCGCTCTTAGCCACTTTAACGCCTGCTGCAGAAACTGCATCAGCGATATCGCGGGTACCGATGGAACCGAACAGTTTACCTTCGTCGCCTGATTTAGACGCGATGGTAACGGTGCCCAGTGCGTTGATTGCTTCAGCGCGAGCGTTAGCAGCCGCCAGAACGTCAGCCAGTTTGGCTTCCAGTTCAGCGCGACGTGCTTCGAAAAACTCTACGTTTTTCTTGGTAGCTGGAACAGCTTTACCCTGTGGAACCAGGAAGTTACGTGCGTAACCCGCTTTAACGTTAACCTGATCACCCAGGCTGCCCAGGTTTGCTACTTTATCAAGCAGAATAACTTGCATTACCTTATCCTCTTAAAGTCGTATTAATGGACCGTGCCCGATTACTGATGACGATCAGTGTACGGCAGCAGGGACAGGTAGCGAGCGCGTTTGATAGCGCGAGCCAGCTGACGCTGGTATTTTGCACGAGTACCGGTGATACGGCTTGGGACAATCTTACCGCTTTCGGTGATGTAGTTTTTCAGCGTTGCGATATCTTTATAGTCGATCTCTTGAACGCCTTCCGCGGTGAAACGGCAGAACTTGCGACGACGGAAATAACGTGCCATATGGCTAGTCTCCAGAATCTATCAAATCAATCTGCTCGGCATGCAGAACCATTTTGCTCAGGCCGTTCTTTGCCTTGTGGCAAGAGATGAACCCCTGAACGATTACTGCGCTACCGACCGTTAAACTGTGAGTAATGGCCTGGTTTTCGTGTCCGCTAATAATAACGGGCATTTGGCACCACGCCTGCCGGTGAAACCCGGCTTCCTCTTGCACAGAACGATGCTCAAGCACGAACTGGCAATGCGGAATTCCTGATGGACTGACCTTTCGAAGGGGAGCCCTGCATACGATGCCGGACAACGCCAGACGGTTGGTCATCAGAAATTACTCTTCAGAATCCCCAGCATCAGAATCATCTGCGGTTTCGTTTGCGAAATCATCGCGACGCTCACGGCGCTCGTCTTTCGCTTTAACCATCGGAGATGCTTCGGTAACTGCGTTTTTGGTACGCATAACCATGCTGCGGATAACGGCATCGTTGAAGCGGAAGGTAGTTTCCAGCTCATCGATCACTTCCTGCGGCGCTTCAACGTTCATCAGAACGTAGTGTGCTTTGTGCAGTTTGTTGATCGGGTAAGCCAGCTGACGGCGGCCCCAGTCTTCCAGACGGTGGATCGTACCTTCTGCACCAGTGATGGCAGCAGAGTAACGCTCGATCATGCCCGGAACCTGTTCGCTCTGGTCAGGATGGACCATAAAAACGATTTCGTAATGACGCATCGAATTGCTCCTTACGGATTATTCAGCCTCCTGTCTGGGTCAGCCGAGGCCCGGGGAGGCAAGGAACGTGTTAAAGGTCGGCTGAAAAATTGACGCGTCATAATACTTGCGCGCCCCTGGAAACTCAAGCTGATTGCACAAATAATTCGCACAAAGCGCGAAGCGGGTCTAAGTGGGTGATTTAAAATTGGTCACACCCGGAAGCGTTGTTTTTTTGAACAACTGCATCAGAAATGGTCACGCATCCCCGCCGGATGAGTGATTACACTTTAATCAGAGATCGCCTGAATTAAAGAAGGAGCATCCCCCCTCTCGCAGCACGTAGTCGTGGAGCGCATATCATGAAAAAAATCGCATTAGCCATAATGGCGGCGCTTTTGCTCAGTGCAAACGCGATGGCAGCCATCAAGATAGACAGCCGACAGGCCAGAAACATGGATGATGTGCAAAGCTTGGGCGTAATTTACATCAATCATAATTTCGCCACGGAAAGTGAAGCAGATCAGGCATTAAACGCAGAAACCGATGCGCAGGGCGCAACCTATTACCACGTGATGTTAACCCGTGAGCCCGGCAGCAACGGCAACATGCACGCCAGTGCAGATATTTACCGATAACGCTTTAACGCTAGCACCAGGAAAGCCAACAACGAGAACATAGCCATAGATGACGTTGCCCCCTGCCCGGGGGCTTTTTTTTTGTGAGTGGCTCCGGAATACTACCGGTAAAATAGCCCCCCAGAGATCCTCCACAAGCGGGAAGATTAGGGCATCAAAGTCCTGCGCATTTAAAGGTGCTGGCTGAAAAAAGCCACCGTAGCGTCCAGCGCCGTTGGCGTAATGCGGTGGCGGACGCCCGGTTCCCACAGACAGGTCAGATTAGCGTCCAGCCCTTCATTCATTAACGCCTGCTGCAGACGGAAGGTTCCCTCGGGCGGGACCACATCATCCGCGTCACCGTGCCACAGCAGCAGCGGGCGATCGGCCACGCGCGGCAATGCCCGGGTCACTTCCCACTCTGCCAGCGTCGCCGTCATTTCCGTTAAATCCTGAGGGGGGAAAAGGGTCTTCGCCAGCGAAGTAAAGTAGCCCGAGCCCATCAGACAGGCGACAGACTTCACTTCAGGATGATGCGTCATAATCCCCAGCGCCGTCATACCGCCCATCGATGCCCCGGCTACCGCCAGACGATTGTCGGCCACCAGCCCTGCCCCATAAAGCGCATCGCGCAGCCCGGCAAACTCGGTCAGACTCCCGTGCAGAATCTGCCAGAACTGACCCAGCCGCGCCTGTTCATTACCCGTAAAGCGTGCGCCGTGGTCGGGTGCATCTGGCATCACCACGCGAAAACCCGCCTGCGCCAGCGCTACCGCAAAATAACTGTAAACCAGCTTCGATGAGGTAAACCCGTGATAAAAAACGACAACAGGCAGCGGTTTATCACGTTTACCCGCCGGCATCGCGTGTAAAATTTCATGGTCGCCGAGGTGGCGTATTTCAATTTCAATCATTGTCGACCCTGTGCGAATCTATGATTCATAATGTTGAGAACTGGGTTACGCTTTCGCGTCATTTTCATTCGAAATATACGTCCCAGATAACACTTCGGGAACATTCCCCCAAAACTAAATTCACAGCCAACTACACTATGGCTATCAGGAAACGAGATATGGTTATGCGCAGGTTTGCTGCTTTATTGCTGGTGTTTCTGCTGAGTGGCTGTAGCGCGCTGCAGGGAACGCCGCAACCCGCTCCACCGGTCGCCGATCATCCACAGGAGATTCGTCGTAATCAGACGGAAGGATTACAACGAATGGGCACCATCTCCGCGCTGGTTCGCGGCTCTCCGGATGACGCAGAATCGGCAATAAAAGCACAGGCCGTCGCCGCCAAAGCAGATTATTACGTCATCATTATGATCGACGAAACCATCATAACGGGACAGTGGTACTCACAGGCCATTTTGTACCGCAAATAATGGTTTTCCTTTGAACGAGATTTACACTGCTTTGCGTCCATAGACATTTTCCTGTCCACAATAAACTCCACGCCCGCATCAATGGAAGGGAGTTTATTAGCGAAGGATTGCCCGGCGGATACCGGATATATGTGAAATGGAGCTGACGATGAAACGAACTCTTGCTTTGACCTCACTGTTGCTCTCAGCAGGCCTGCTGAGCACCACCGCGCAGTCAGCAGAATTCGCCAGTGCTGATTGTGTGACTGGCCTGAATGAAATTGGCCAGATCTCCGTGAATAATATCTCGGGGAGCCCGCAAGACGTTGAACGTGTCGTGGCATTAAAGGCCGATGAGCAGGGTGCTTCATGGTATCGCATCATCCAGATGCAGGAAGATAACCATATCGATCGCTGGCGGGTACAGGCCATTCTCTACGTGTAAACTCCCTCCTGATAAAAGCCACTTATTTTTAGTGGCTTTTCGTTTTTGCAAATTTTTTATCTTATATAAAACCAATAAAGAACAATTGAATAACATTTTGTTACATTAAAACAGTAAACGTAATCTCCGCTCTGCCGTTGAAGAACCATAACTTTTCAATGATGAGCAATTTATGATCAACTTTTTCCGCCGTGCGGGCCTGGGGTCGAAACTCTCGCTGCTGACTGGCGTCAGTGTCGCCACGCTGTTTCTGCTATTCACTTTTCTGCTCAGCCAAAAAGCCAGCCAGCAGCTTGAAGCCCTTGCGGTCGAAGATCTGCATAATCAGTCCACCGGCATGGTCGACATGGTGCAGATGTTCAACACCAGCCTGAGTGAAGAGGTTGAGAGCTACACCCGTCTGTTTACCACCTTTTTACCGCAGCCCCTGAACATTGATAATTCCCAACACCAGACGATTAACGGACTTAGCGTTCCGCTTCTGAAAGGCGGAGACACCGGGCTGCATGAAAATAACACCCTTTCGGACGAGTTCCTGAACCGTACGGGAGCCATTTCGACGCTGTTTGTACGCAGCGGTAACGACTTTGTTCGCGTAGCCACTTCCCTGCGCAAAGAGAATGGCGATCGGGCAATGGGTACCGTTCTGGATAACGCCAGCCCGGCCTTTGCCGCCGTCAACAAAGGTGAAGTGTACCGCGGCCTGGCGCTGCTGTTCGGCAAACACTACATCACCCAGTACCAGCCCGTTAAAAACGCCGAAGGGCAGGTCATTGCGATTGTCTTTGTCGGGGTGGACATCACCCACTCCTGGAACGTAATGCGCGAGAAAATCCTCAACCGCCGCCTGGGCGAGAGCGGTCACTTCTTCGTGCTGGATCGCAGCAACGGCAAAACGCGCGGGCAATACCTGTTCCATGCCAGCGAAGAGGGAAAACAGCCGAAGTGGGACGGCGCGACGCAGCAGCAGCTTCTGGGTGACAAACCCGGCACGCTGGAGCGTACAAGCGACGACGGCCGGACACTGAAAATGGCGTATACCCCGCTGCCGGGCTGGAACTGGACGATCGTGGGCGAAGTGGATAAATCGGTGCTGCTCTCAAGCGTTACCGCCATGCGCGATCGCTTCCTGCTGGCCGGCGTGGTCTTATCCATCCTTTTTGCTGGCCTGTTCGTGGTCATTATTCGCCGCGTGCTGACCCGTCCGCTGCGCAACGTTATCCATCTTGCCCGACAATATGCCGCTGGGGATCTCCGTTCCAGCCTGCCCGTGACCCGCCAGGACGAAGTCGGCCAGCTGATCGATGCTATCAACGGCATCGGCGGCGGCCTGCAAAAAATTGTCCTGCAGGTTCGTGAGGCAGCAGGCGAGATCCATTTGGGCACCAACGCGCTGGCCGCCGACACTGGCGAGATTTCAGAGCAGATCAACAAGCAGGCCAGCAGCGTGGAGGAGACGTCCGCCAGCATGGAGCAGCTGGCCGCCACCGTGCAGCAAAATGCCGCCAACATGGAGCAAACACAGCAGCTGGTGGGTGAAACCTCGCTCGCGGTCCATCAGGGCGGTGAGACGGTCACCCATGCGGTGTCGACCATGGACGACATTCGCGAAGCGTCAAAACGCATCGAAGACATCACCCGCGTGATCGAATCCATCGCTTTCCAGACCAATATTCTGGCGCTGAACGCGGCTGTGGAAGCGGCCCGCGCAGGCGAGCACGGAAAAGGGTTTGCGGTAGTCGCGCAGGAAGTTCGCGCGCTGGCGGGACGCAGCGCTAACGCGGTGAAGGAGATTGAACAGCTGATTGGCGATACGCTCAGAAAAGTGAGTGAGGGTCATGCGCTGTCTGAACGGACGCGCCTGGCGATGGACGACATCATCATTCATATCGATAACATCAGCCAGCTGGTCACCGAGATTAACCATGCCTCACGCGAGCAGTCCGCCGGGATCGGCCAGGTGAACCTTGCCATGACCCATATTGGCGAAGCGTCGCATATCAATGCCGACCGCATCTCACGCAGCGAACAAACCGCTCAAACGCTGCGCGAGAAGGGTTCACACCTGACTCAGCTGGTGAGCCTGTTCCAGCTAAAAGGCTAACCGACTCTGCCCGTCGCACGCAGCAGCAGGTCGCTTTGCACCTGCTCGCTCATCAGCGTGCCGCCACGGGTATCCAGCATCATGCGGCACCACGCCTGCGCCACCGGGGGCGATGCGTGCCGCAGCATCTGGCTTCCGGCACCCAGCAAGAAAAGCTGCTGCGCGATCTCTCGCCCCTGCGCCTCCTGCGGTTTACGCAGTTTTTGCTGAAGCTGTCGCCAGCTGCGGTCGAAGTGTCTGTCCTGCCCTTTCACCTGCGCAAACTCGTCGGCAAGCAGATCGTGAATACCCGGCTGCTTCGCCAGCACGCGCAGAACGTCCAGGCACATAATATTTCCTGACCCTTCCCAGATGCTGTTCACCGGCATCTCGCGGTACAGGCGGGGAAGTTCGCTCTCTTCGCAATATCCGATCCCGCCCAGCACCTCCATCGCCTCAGCGACAAACGGGATACCCGCTTTACAGATGCTAAATTTCGCCGCCGGGGTAAACAGCCTCGCCCAGGCGGCCTCCTGCGGATCGGCACGCTTGTCCCACGCCCGGGCCAGGCGGAACAGCAGCGCCGTGTGCCCCTCCAGCACCAGCGCCATCCGGCTTAATACCTCGCGCATTAAAGGCTGATCGATGAGGTTTTTGCCGAAGGTCTGACGCTGGTGGGCATGGTACAGCGCCACCGAGAGCGCCCGACGCATCAGTCCGTGGCTGCCCAGCGCGCAGTCAAAGCGCGTCAGACCGCCCATTTTGAGGATCTGCCGTACCCCTTCGCCCTCTTCCCCCAACAGCCAGCCGGAGGCATCGAGAAACTCCGCCTCGCTGCTGGCGTTGGAGCGGTTCCCGAGCTTGTCCTTAAGGCGCTCCAGACGCACGGCGTTGCGCTGTCCGTCAGGCAAAAAGCGCGGCACAAAAAAGCAGGATAGCCCGCCCTTCGCCTGGGCCAGCACCAGGTGCGCATCGCTTTGCGGGACGGAGAAAAACCATTTATGCCCCACCAGCCTGTAGCTGCCGTCGCTGCATTTTTCCGCTTTGGTGGTGTTGCTGAGCACGTCCGAGCCGCCCTGCTTTTCCGTCATCCCCATGCCAATCAGCAGGCCGCGCTTTTGCGCGCCAGGGGCAAGGTGCGGATCATAGCGATCGCTGAGCAGCGGCGTCAGCCAGTCGTGAAATGCTTTGGGGAGCGCCTGCTGCAACAGCGGCGTGGCGGCAAACGTCATAGTGACCGGGCAAAGCGTGCCCGCCTCTACCTGAGCATGAAGCACAAAGCGTGCGGCCCGAGCGACAAACGACCCTTTACGCGCCTCCTCTTCCCACGCCAGGTTATGCACGCGGTTGGCGCAAAGCCCCTGTATCAGCAGATGCCACGCCGGATGAAAACGCACGTCGTCCAGCCGCTCCCCGGTGGCGTCATAGCGTAACAGCTCGGGCGGGTTGACGTTTGCCAGCCGGCCCAGCTCCAGCGACTCCGCGGTGCCCAACTGCTGCCCGATGCTGGCGAGCAGCTCAAAATCCCACTCGGCTCCTTCACGCACGACCGCATCGCGCAGGGCGCAGTCCGAGAGGAAAAGGTTGCTGTTGGAAAGCGGTGCAGGTTGATTGAAAACGGTATGGGTCTGCCAGTGCATGCTGTCTCCCTCCTTCAGTGGCAATGACGATAAGTATGGACAGACCGCGCGCACGCTGCATGGGAGGGGAGTCACACGTTCACGATCCCGCTGATATCATTCGTGAAATAGCTCACAGAACATAAGAATAAACTATTTCATGACTCCGCTTTTGTTGAATAATTTATTCTTACACCTTAAGTGAGGATCGTTATGCAACCGGACGCGCACAAGCGAGCATTAATTGCAGGCTCCATTGGTAACTTTATCGAGTGGTATGAGTTTGCGGTCTACGGTTTTCTGGCGACCGTCATTGCGAAAAACTTCTTCCAGCTTGAAGGAGAGGCGGGGCTGACCAGCCTGATCCTCACCTACGCCTCGTTTGCCATCGCCTTCTTCTTCCGCCCGCTGGGTGCGGTGGTGTTTGGCCGCATCGGCGACCGGATTGGCCGTAAGCCGACGCTAATTATCGTGCTGGTGCTGATGACGCTCGCTACCGCCGCCATCGGCGTTGTGCCGGTCTACGCCAGCATCGGGATTGCCGCGCCGCTGATTATTACGCTGCTGCGCATCCTGCAGGGGCTGTTCGCGGGCGGCGAGTACGGCGGCGCGGTCTCGCTGATGACGGAGTTCGCCCCGCGCGGCAAGCGTGGGCTCTATGGCGCGTGGCAGTCCTTTACCGTGGCGCTGGGGCTGCTGGCGGGCGCAGGCATCGTGGCGCTGCTCTCCACCCTTCTCACGCCTGAAGCCCTGCACGACTGGGGCTGGCGCATTCCGTTCTTCCTGGCGCTGCCCATGGGCGTTGTGGCGCTGTGGCTTCGCGTCAGTATGGAAGAGACACCGAGCTTTGTGCAGCAGCAGGATAAACCGGCTGTCGCTCAGGCGGATACTGCCGCCACGCTCCGGGCCATCGTGATGGGAATTGGGCGCGTCATGGTCTGGTCTGCGGCGGGGTATACCTACCTGGTGATTATGCCGACCTATCTGCAGTCGGCGCTGCACACCGGGTTCAACCAGGCGCTGTTGATAGCGGTGATTTCAAATATTGGTTTTGCGCTGACCATCATTCCGTCGGGGATCCTGAGTGACCGGATAGGGCGCCGCACGGTGATGATTATCGCCACCGCGCTGCTGCTGATCCTCGCCCTGCCGCTGCTGAAAATCCTTCAGGCTGAGTCGAGTACGCTGGCGGTGAAGGCTGGTGTGGTGTTGATTGCGGGCGGCCTGGTGGGCATGCTGGCGGGGCCGGGCCCGGCGATGCTATCTGAGATGTTCCCGACGCGCGCGCGCTATACGGGGCTGGGGCTGGCCTACTCTTTGTCGAACGCGATTTTCTCGGGATGTGCAGGGCTGATTATTACCGGGCTGATTAAGCAGACGGGCAACCTGGATATTCCGGCGTATTACGTGATGGCGACGGCGGTAGTGAGTATTTTCGCGCTGATGACGCTGAGGAAGGATGACCATTTGCGGTCGCTAGAGGAGTGAGGTTAATGCCCGGTGGCGCTGCGCTTACCGGGCCTACGGTACCGTGCCTTTGTAGGCCGGGTAAGGCGAAGCCGCCACCCGGCACAACAGGCTACCCGCGCTGGCGCACCGCTTCAAACAGGCAGATGCCCGTCGCAACGGAAACGTTCAGGGACGACACGCTGCCCGCCATCGGGATGCTGATCAGCTCGTCGCAGTGCTCGCGGGTCAGACGACGCATGCCTTCGCCTTCCGCACCCATCACCAGCGCCAGACGGCCGGTCATTTTGCTCTGGTACAGAGTATGATCCGCTTCACCGGCGGTACCGACGATCCAGATGTTCTCTTCCTGCAGCAGACGCATAGTGCGCGCCAGGTTAGTCACGCGGATCAGCGGAACGTTTTCCGCCGCGCCGCAGGCCACCTTCTTCGCCGTCGCGTTCAGCTGCGCGGAGCGATCTTTCGGCACGATCACCGCATGCACGCCCGCCGCATCGGCGCTGCGCAGGCACGCGCCGAGGTTGTGCGGATCGGTAACGCCGTCGAGGATCAGGAAGAACGGGTTATCCAGCTCGGCAATCAGATCCGGCAGATCGTTTTCCTGATACTGACGACCCGGCTTCACGCGGGCAATGATCCCCTGGTGGACCGCGCCTTCGCTTTTCTCATCCAGGAACTGGCGATTCGCCAGCTGGATCACCACGCCCTGCGCTTCCAGGGCGTGGATCAGCGGCATCAGACGCTTATCTTCACGCCCTTTCAGAATAAACACTTCCTGAAAACGCTCCGGTGCGCGCTCGAGAAGGGCCTGCACCGCGTGGATGCCGTAAATCATTTCACTCATTGATGGTTCTCGTAATAAGTATTTCCCCTCCCCCCGCTGGGGAGAGGGTCAGGTTGAGGGGAGAATTTACTCCGCCTGCTTTTTCTTGGCCGCGCGCTTCGCTTTGGTGGCGGCAGCGATTTTCTGCGTTTTCGCGGAAGGTTTTTTCGCTGAACGGGCTTCTTTCTTCGCCGCCTTCGGCTTCTGTTTCTTCTCGCCGCGGAACGCGCTGTCCGGCTCGAAGTTTACCTTCTTGCCCGCCTGACGACGTTTACCGCCGCCCGGTTTACCGTTACCGGTTTTTTTCGCCCTTTCACGCTCGGTTTTACCGACGTTACGCGGCGCGCGCTCGCTGGAGATTAGGCTGAAGTCGATCTTACGGTCGTCCATATTCACGGCTTCGACCTTCACTTCCACACGGTCGCCCAGACGGTAGGTCTGGCCGCCAGATTCACCAATAAGGCGCTGGCCGACCTGGTCGAAGCGGTAGTAGTCGTTATCCAGGCTGGAGACGTGCACCAGACCGTCGATGAACAGCTCGTCCAGACGAACGAAGAAACCAAAGCCGGTCACGCTGGCAATCACGCCTTTGAAGACGTTACCGACCTGATCGAGCATAAAGTCACACTTCAGCCAGTCCGCCACGTCGCGTGTTGCTTCATCGGCACGACGTTCGGCCATGGAGCAGTGCTGACCCAGCTGCAGCATCTCTTCCATCGAATAGTGGTAGCCACCGGTTTCGGTGGTGTTCCCTTTATGGCCCTGCTCCTGCGCCAGCAGATACTTGATCGCACGGTGCAGAGAGAGGTCAGGATAACGACGGATCGGCGACGTAAAGTGGGCGTAAGACTGCAGCGCCAGGCCAAAGTGTCCGCGGTTTTCCGGATCGTAAATCGCCTGCTTCATAGAGCGCAACAGCATCGTCTGCAGCATTTCTGCGTCAGGACGGTCGCCAATGGACTCCAGCAGCTCAGCGTAATCGCGCGGCTCTGGCTTGTTGCCCCCGGGCAGTTCCAGACCCAGTTCAGCCAGCACGGAGCGGAACGACGTAATGGCTTCCGTGGTCGGCTTATCGTGAATACGGAACAGCGCAGGCTCTTTGGCTTTCTCGACGAAACGTGCCGCCGAGATGTTCGCCAGGATCATACACTCTTCGATCAGCTTGTGCGCATCGTTACGCTGGGTCTGCTCGATACGCTCAATGCGGCGTTCGGCGTTGAAAATGAATTTCGCTTCTTCACTCTCAAACGAGATCCCGCCGCGCTCTTCGCGCGCCTGATCCAGCGTTTTGTAGAGGTTATGCAGCTCTTCGATGTGTTTGACCAGCGGCGCGTATTGTTCGCGCAGATCCTGGTCGCCCTGCAGCATATGCCAGACCTTGGTATAGGTCAGACGCGCGTGCGAGCTCATCACCGCTTCGTAGAACTTGTAGCCGGTTAAGCGCCCTTTGGTGGAGATGGTCATCTCGCAAACCATACAGAGGCGGTCAACCTGCGGGTTCAGGGAACACAGGCCGTTAGACAGCACTTCCGGCAGCATCGGCACGACCTGGGACGGGAAGTAGACCGAGGTACCGCGGCTGCGGGCTTCGTTATCCAGCGGGGTGTGCGGACGGACGTAATAGCTTACGTCAGCGATAGCGACCCACAGGCGCCAGCCACCACCGCGTTTTTTCTCGCAGTAGACGGCGTCATCAAAGTCGCGGGCGTCTTCGCCGTCGATAGTGACCAGCGGCAGGGAGCGCAGATCCACGCGGCCCACTTTGGACTCTTCCGGCACTTCTTCGCGCAGGCTTTCGATCTGATCTTCAACCGCTTTCGGCCAGATGTACGGAATTTCATGGGTGCGCAATGCCATATCAACGGCCATCGTGGTGCCCATGTTATCGCCCAGTACTTCGACGATTTTACCTACCGCTTTGGTGCGACGGGTTGGGCGCTGGGTGAGTTCCACCACCACCACAAAGCCCATGCGGGCACCCATCACCTCTTCAGGTGGGATGAGGATGTCGAAGCTCAGACGGCTGTCGTCCGGCACCACGAAGCCCACGCCCGCGTCGGTAAAATAGCGGCCGACGATCTGGCTGGTTTTTGGCACCAGAACGCGTACCACGCGCGCTTCGCGGCGGCCTTTACGGTCAGCGCCCAGCGGCTGCGCCAGGATCTGGTCGCCGTGGATGCACATCTTCATCTGCTCAGATGAGAGGTACAGATCGTCTTTACGGCCTTCCACGCGCAGGAAGCCGAAGCCATCGCGGTGACCAATGACGGTCCCTTTCAGCAGATCGAGGCGTTCTGGCAGCGCGTAGCACTGGCGGCGGGTAAAGACCAGCTGCCCGTCACGCTCCATCGCGCGCAGGCGGCGGCGAAGGGCTTCAATTTGCTCTTCACCTTCAATGTTTAATTCAACGGCAAGTTCTTCACGATTGGCGGGTTTTTCGCGTTTTGTTAAGTGTTCAATGATGAACTCGCGGCTGGGAATAGGATTCGCGTATTTTTCGGCTTCGCGTTCCTGGAAAGGATCATGTGACATGTCGGTTCCTCCGTTGTCAGCTCCGGTGGAAATTTTCTTCATTCCACCAGCAATAATTTATAAAGCGGTTGATTCTCTTCAACCAAATCGGCCAGCGTGTAGTTATCCAGTTCCATGAGAAAACTTTGCACGGCCTTTGAAAGCGCCTTTTTCAGGCGGCAAGCGGGCGTGATGTGGCAGAACTCGCTGCTGCAGTTCACCAGAGAAAGCGGCTCCAGTTCACGTACCACATCGCCAACACGAATACTCTGTGCCGGTTTACCGAGACGGATCCCACCATTCTTCCCGCGGACGGCAGCAACGTATCCGGCACGACTAAGTTGATTGATTATTTTGACCATATGATTACGGGATACGCCGTAGACCTCTGTCACTTCAGAGATACTGGTCATCTTCCCCTCGGGTAACGACGCCATGTAAATCAGCGCACGTAAGCCGTAATCGGTGAAACTTGTTAACTGCACATCAACCTCAGGAAAAAGGGAAAACGCGGTCAAACCGCAGAGATATTCATTAATGATGATAAACCAGCCAGATAGTTAGCGGCTAATTTATTTGACAGACGGGGCGAAAAAGCGGAGATCCAGGAGCGGTCGCCGGATGGCGCTACGCTTATCCGGCCTACGGGTCTCCCCGCAGGCCAGCAGTCACGAAGATTATGCGTCGAACGGGTCGCGCAGGATCATCGTTTCAGTACGATCCGGGCCGGTAGAAATAATATCGATCGGTACTTCGGTCAGTTCTTCAATACGCTTGATGTAATCCAGCGCCGCCTGCGGCAGGCCGCTACGCTCTTTCACACCGAAAGTGGTCTCAGACCAGCCCGGCATAGTTTCGTAGATTGGCTCAATGCCTTCCCAGTCGTCAGCAGCCAGCGGAGTGGTGGTCACTTCGCGGCCATCTGGCATACGGTAGCCTACGCAGATTTTCACTTCTTTCAGGCCGTCCAGTACGTCCAGCTTGGTCAGGCAGAAGCCAGACAGGGAGTTGATCTGCACTGCGCGACGCACTGCAACCGCATCCAGCCAGCCGGTACGACGACGACGACCTGTGGTCGCGCCAAACTCGTTACCCTGCTTGCACAGGAACTCGCCGGTTTCATCAAACAGCTCGGTCGGGAATGGACCCGCACCCACGCGAGTGGAGTACGCTTTGATGATGCCCAGTACGTAATCCACATAACGTGGACCCAGGCCAGAGCCGGTCGCCACGCCACCTGCAGTGGTGTTAGAGGACGTTACGTACGGATAGGTACCGTGGTCGATGTCCAGCAGCGTACCCTGCGCACCTTCGAACATGACGAAATCGCCACGCTTGCGCGCCTGGTCCAGCAGATCGGACACGTCAACAACCATACCGGTCAGAATGTCAGCGATCGCCATGACGTCATCCAGCACTTTCTGGTAGTCAACAGCGTCAGCTTTGTAGAAGTTCACCAGCTGGAAGTTGTGATATTCCATCACTTCTTTCAGTTTTTCAGCGAAGGTTGCTTTGTCGAAGAGGTCGCCCACGCGCAGACCGCGACGTGCAACTTTATCTTCGTAAGCCGGACCGATACCACGACCGGTGGTGCCGATCGCTTTCGCGCCGCGCGCTTTCTCACGCGCTACGTCCAGCGCCACGTGATAATCCAGGATCAGCGGGCAGGCTTCGGAGAGCAGCAGACGCTCACGAACAGGGATACCACGGTCTTCCAGACCTTTCATCTCTTTCATCAGCGCAGCAGGAGACAGCACAACGCCGTTACCGATGATGCTGGTGACGTTATCACGAAGAATGCCTGATGGAATAAGATGGAGGACGGTTTTTTCACCGTTGATTACGAGAGTATGGCCTGCGTTGTGACCGCCCTGGTAGCGTACAACATATTTAGCCCGTTCAGTCAGAAGATCAACAATCTTCCCTTTACCTTCGTCACCCCATTGGGTGCCCAGTACGACGACGTTGTTACCCATTTTTTTCAAAATCACCGTTTGCTTAAAAATGGATTCTACCATCGCTTTTTCAGATATACAGCACTTTTTGACCTCAAAATACGCCGATTGCGTCTACTTTTTGATCAGCCAATCGTTTTCCTCAACATGTAGTAGATCACGATGCCCGCAACCACAAGACCGCCGCCAAAACGACGCAAAATATTATCCGGCAGCTGGCTCATCGTGGCGATCATTCGGCGCCAGGCACGCGGATAAAGCATCGGTCCAAGACCTTCCAGCACCAGGACCAAAGCCAGTGCGAGCCAGATCGTTGAATTCATTTTTATTCCTTATAAAAGAAAACCACCGCTCCGTTGGGAGCGGTGGTTTGAATACTCAAACGGACCTGAGTTTATCGCGTTGCGTTAGTCGGCGTCTTCATATAACGGAAGAAATCGCTGTCCGGGCTGAGCACCATCACATCCTGGTTGCTCTGGAAGCTATTCTCGTAAGCGCGCAGGCTACGGATAAAGGCGTAGAAGTCAGGATCCTGGCTGAAGGCATCCGCGAACAGCTTCGCCGCTTCGGCATCGCCTTCACCGCGCAGGATACGGCCCTGGCGCTCAGATTCCGCCAGCGTCTTGGTGACTTCGTAGTCCGCTGCGGCACGCAGCTTCTCAGCCTCTTCCTGGCCCTGTGAACGGTGACGACGGGCTACCGCTTCACGCTCGGCGCGCATACGGTTGTAAATCGCCTCGGACACTTCAACTGGCAGGTTGATCTGCTTGATACGCACGTCAACCACTTCGATACCCAGCGCAGCCATACTGTTCGGGTTGATCACCGGCACTTTACCGTTGGTCTCCGCCTGAACGCGTTCAGCCGCTTTGGCAATCGCATCATCTGCTGCCGGCGTTGAAACTTCATCTTCAGTGCCCGCTGTACCGGAGTTCAGCGCATCGCGTACTTCCAGGGTCAAACGACCACGGGAGTCGGTCACGATGTCTTTCACATCCAGACGACCAATCTCGGAACGCAGGCGGTCAGAGAACTTACGTTTCAGCAGCACTTCTGCCTGAGAAACGTCACCACCGCCCGTTGCCAGGAAGTAACGGCTGAAATCGCTGATGCGCCATTTGATATAGGAATCAACGATCAGGTCTTTCTTCTCTTTGGTCACGAAACGGTCGGCCTGGTTATCCATGGTCTGGATACGCGCATCAAGCGTTTTCACGGACTGAATAAACGGCACCTTGAAGTGCAGACCCGGCTCGTAAATCACCGGGCGTTTGTCGCCGTCACGCACGACGCTGCTGAACTGGAACTTAATCCCACGCTCGCCTTCTTTCACCACAAAGATCGAGGTATAAAGCGCGACCAGTACGATGACGATGATCGCAATAACTGACTTACGCATCCTTATTCCCCCTGACGCTGGTAGTCGTTACGCTGCGCGTTAGCACGGCGTTGGTCCATAATGTCACCATCGTTCGAAGAAGGCGTTGTGTTCGTGCTGGCGCTGCCTGTTGAGGCTGGCGGCAGACGCAGCAGGTTATTCGCTCCGCTGGTGTCGCCTTTCGCTGCTGGCGCAGAACCGCCTTTCAGCATCTGATCCAGCGGCAGAACCATCAGGTTCCCGCCTTTATTGTCGTTAACCAACACTTTGCGGGTATGGCTCAGCACTTTTTCCATGGTCTCGATATAGAGACGCTCACGGGTAATTTCCGGTGCCGCTTTATATTCCGGCAGGATCTTCGCAAAGCGAGCCACTTCACCCTGAGCTTCCAGGATGGTCTGCGTCTTATACGCGCGCGCTTCTTCCAGAATACGCTGCGCCTGACCGTTAGCGCGTGGCTGAACTTCGTTGGTGTACGCTTCTGCTTCACGGATGTACTGCTGTTCGTTTTCACGGGCAGCAATCGCATCGTCAAATGCGGCTTTCACCTCTTCCGGCGGACGCGCAGCCTGGAAGTTGACGTCCAGCAGGGTAATACCCATGTTGTACGGACGAATGGTCTCTTCCAGCTCGCGCTGGGTATCGCTACGAATAACGGTACGACCTTCGGTCAGAATACGGTCCATGGTGTATTTACCGATCACACCGCGCAGGGCGCTGTCGGTCGCCTGACGCAGGCTGTCATCGGCGCTGGTCACGCTAAACAGATAACGCTCAGGATCGGTCACGCGGTACTGCACGTTCATCTCAACGCGCACCACGTTTTCGTCAGAGGTCAGCATCACGCCAGAGGCGGCCAGTTCACGGACGGATTCCACGTTTACCGCGGTCACATCGTCAATGAAGGTCGGCTTCCAGTTCAGACCCGGCTCAACCAGATGGCTGAACTTACCGAAACGGGTGACTACGCCGCGTTCTGCTTCTTTAATGGTGTAGAACCCGCTGGCTGCCCAGATGATGACTACCGCAGCGGCCACGATACCCACTACGCGGCCACCCATTGGCGGGCGCGAACTCTGAGTGGAATTGCCACCCGAGCCAGAACCTTTTCCTCCGCCAAGGCCACCAAGCTTCTTGCTCAGTTTGCGGAAGATATCATCCAGATCCGGCGGCCCCTGCTCGCGACCACCTTTGTTGCCATTTCCCTCAGAGTTGCCGCCAGGTTTGCTGCTTCCCCACGGGTCGCGGTCTTGTCCGTTATTACCGGGCTGATTCCACGCCATGTATATGCTCCATATTTGTTATGCAAGGGCGAATTATTCAGGCATCCCCTTTCTGATCAGACGATATAGTCGACCAGCGCAGGTTCTTGTTTACAGAGGCGACGCCAGTCAACGATCGGCATACGCACCTGCATCCCCACGCTGCCGTCATCCTCCATCCACTCTTTTTCTATCGCCTGAAGCTGATAAAACCGGCTGCGCAGCCTGCCTTCCTGTGGCGGCAGTCGCAGCGTGTGCTGAGCTACCTCACCGGAAAGACGTTCTGTCAAAGCCTGGAAAAGCAGTGGCACACCAATACCGGTCTGGGCAGAAAGCCAGACCCGAATCGGTTTGTTTTCTTCATCTCTGTCGATACGCGGTTCGAAATCGTCCAGCATATCGATCTTATTCATGACCAACAGCGTTGGGATCTCGTGGGCGTCGATCTCTTCGAGCACCACGTTCACCGCGTCGATGTTCTCCTGCACGCGCACGTCTGCCGCATCAATCACGTGCAGCAGCAGAGTCGCCTGTCGCGTCTCCTGCAGGGTGGCTTTAAACGCCGCCACCAGGTCATGCGGCAGGTGGCGGATAAACCCTACGGTATCCGCCAGCACCGTTTCACCGACGTCTGCAACGTCAATACGGCGCAGCGTAGGGTCCAGGGTCGCAAACAGCTGGTCTGCGGCATACACCTGGGCCTCGGTTATCTGGTTAAACAGGGTGGATTTACCGGCGTTGGTATAGCCCACCAGCGACACCGTCGGGATATCGGCTTTGGTTCGCGCCCGACGCCCCTGTTCGCGCTGTTTCTCTACACGTTCCAGACGTGAAAGGATCTGGGTAATTCGGCCACGCAGCAAACGACGGTCGGTTTCGAGCTGGGTTTCACCCGGGCCGCGCAAACCAATCCCGCCTTTTTGTCTTTCAAGGTGTGTCCAGCCACGCACCAGACGCGTTGCCAGATGGCGCAGCTGCGCCAGCTCAACCTGCAGTTTCCCTTCGTGGGTACGTGCACGCTGAGCAAAAATATCTAAAATCAAACCCGTGCGATCGATAACACGGCATTCGCAAAGGGCTTCCAGGTTGCGCTCCTGGGCTGGAGACAGCGCATGATCAAACAACACGACTGACGCGCCGGTTGCTTTTACGGCATCCGCAATTTCGACTGCTTTACCTTCACCAACAAAATACTTTGGGTGCGGCGCTTTACGGCTACCGGTAATCACCTGCATTGCTTCGACACCGGCGGAAGAGACCAGAGATTCAAACTCCTGGAGGTCTTCCATATCTTTGTCTTGCGAAAAATAGATGTGTACCAGCACCGCCTGCTCACCGGCATCATAACGGTCAAACAAGCGTAAACCTCTCTAAAAAGATCAGCGGGGAACGCAGGATCCCTGGCTCCCCGTGTGGATAACAGTGCGAAACCTTATTCGGTCTCGTCGCTGTCCTGCGCCGGCGTTGAAGAACCCTGCGCGCTGCTGCCATGATGGTAGTTACTACCAGTGCCGCCGCCAGCGTTATTGCTGTGATGAGATACCGGACGGGACGGAACAACAGTAGAAATAGCGTGCTTGTAGACCATCTGACTGACCGTGTTTTTCAACAGAATCACAAACTGATCGAAAGACTCAATCTGACCTTGCAGCTTAATACCATTCACCAAATAAATAGAAACTGGAACACGTTCCCGACGCAATGCGTTCAGGAACGGATCTTGTAAAGATTGCCCCTTAGCCATTCTATCTTTTCCTTATATGCTTGTTTTGTACTTAGAACCTTGCGATTCTGAAAAATTGCGCACGATACGTCTCAATTGTACACATTCAGTGAGCGATATCACCAACAACCTCAATCACTTCGTTTAACGCCTGTTGCGGTTTTTCACTGTCTAACCAGTGAACCCCCTCCCAACCGCGCAACCAGGTGATCTGGCGCTTCGCTAACTGTCTCGTGGCGCAAACACCTCTATAAACCATTTCATCGTATGAAATCTCACCTTCAAGATACGACCACATCTGGCGGTATCCCACACAACGAATGGAAGGCATGTCCGTATGCAAATCTCCACGGGCAAATAGCGCCCGCACTTCTGCTTCAAAATCTGAAGCTAACATCTGATGAAAACGCTGCTCAATTCGCTGATGGAGCAGTTCACGGCTCGCCGGGGCGATGGCGAACTGATGCACCTGATACGGCAGAGCGTCTCCTGACGTTTGCGTCAGTTCCGTTAAAGTTTTACCCGAAATGAAAAAAACTTCCAGTGCCCGGGAAAGCCTTTGCGGATCATTTGGATGGATCCGTGCTGCTGCAACCGGGTCAATCTCCGCCAGTTGCTGATGCAAAACGTCCCAACCCTGCTCTGCCGCCTGCTGCTCAATTTTCGCTCTTATTGCCGGATCCGCGGATGGCAGAGGTGACAACCCCTCCAGCAACGCCTTGAAATAGAGCATGGTTCCGCCAACCAACAGCGGTATACGTCCCGTCGCCGTTATCTCGGCCATCTCGGCTAAGGCATCCCGGCGGAAATCCGCTGCGGAGTACGCCTGAGCCGGGTCGAGAATATCGAGCAAACGGTGCGGTGCCGCACGCAACTCTTCTGCGTCAGGCTTCGCCGTGCCGATGTCCATCCCCCGGTAGATGAGGGCGGAGTCGACGCTAATCAACTCTACAGGCAAAACTTTACGCAACTCAATGGCTAGCGCCGTTTTGCCGGAGGCCGTTGGGCCCATTAAAAAAATTGCCTTAGGCAGGCTCGCCTTACTTGCGTCAATCATGTTTCAGGGCGTTCATCGCCGTTTGTAAATCAACAGGTTGTAATAACCCACCCGGCGGCGTTTTCACCAGATGCGGACAGAGGCGTTCTACCTCCGCCAGCACGCTAATGGCCTGCGCCATACTCCACGGCGCGTGTTCGCTTGCCAGATGGCGGGCGATCCACTGCGCGGTGTTGGCGGCATCAAACGACGTTTGCTGCGCCAGGTAGCCTATCAGTTCAGGAATCAAGTTTTGTAAATTTTGTTGGCGTAAGGGTAAAGGCACTGCACGAATTGTCACATGTTGTGGTTCGAGCACAGTTTCAATACCCATTTGCGCCAGCTGCGGCTCTGCGCGCTGCAATACCCTCGTTTCATCAGGGGATATTTTCAGGCGAACCGGAATCAACAACGGCTGCGCGCAGGCTGCATTTTCGCCTGGCGTAAGCTGCATCTGCTTGAGCCAGCGTTCGGCGACCGGCAGGGCCAGAAGCATCAGTTTGCCGTCACGCTCAAGCAGCGCCATATCCGGTGCGATAATCGTCAGCACCCGGCCAAAACTCTGGCTATGACCGTCCAGAGAAGGCTGAGCGGGCGGAATGTGCTCTTTACGCTCCACGGCTGGCGTTTCCAGCAGCTTGCGGTACAACGCTCCCTGCTGCTTCTGATAGCCCGGCTGGGCATTCGGGTAGTTCGCGCCCGTTGGACGCGGTGCGCTCCCGGTCGGGGAGAAACGCGGAGCTTCCGGTTCACGCGCGACGGCAGGCTCAGCAAAATGATTGCGGCCCGCCGCCACACGGTTTTCCGGCAGCGGACGCGGCGCAGGAGCGTCGTTTTCCAGCGGCAGCGTTGGCGCTGCCTGCTGCTGCAACACGGCGGCCACACCCTGATAAATGAAGTCGTGAACCAGACGCGACTGGTGGAAACGCACCTCATGCTTGGCAGGATGAACGTTTACATCCACCTGATGGGGGTCGATTTCCAGATAAAGGACGAAAGCTGGCTGCTGATCGGCCCCGAGTTTGTCTTCGCAGGCCTGGCGAATCGCGTGATTGATGAGACGATCGCGCATCATGCGCCCGTTCACGTAGCAATACTGAATTTCAGAGAACGCAGCACTGCTCGCGTTTGGATCGGCAACCCAGCCGCGTAAAGCCAGATCGCCGTGCTGCCACTCAATGGCCAGAGCCTGTTCCAGAAACGGCGTCCCGCAGATAGCGCCCAGGCGACGCTCTTTCTGTCCGCCTTCCGCCACCGCGCGGTACTGGCGCATCACCTTACCGTTATGGCTGAGGTTGATGGCGACATCGAAACGGGCGAGCGCGATACGGCGAATGATCTCGTCGATATGGCCGAACTCGGTCTTCTCGGTACGCATAAACTTGCGTCGGGCGGGGGTGTTGTAGAACAGATCCAGGACTTCCAGCGTCGTGCCGACAGGGTGCGCCGCGGGTTTGACCGTCACATCCATATCGCGCCCTTCGGCGTAAGCCTGCCAGGCTTCCTGCTGTTCAGCGGTACGGGAGGTCAGCGTTAAGCGCGAAACGGAGCTAATACTGGCCAGCGCTTCGCCGCGAAAACCGAGGCTAATAATCGCTTCCAGATCGTCCAGAGAGGCGATTTTACTGGTGGCGTGACGAGCCAGCGCCAGCGCCAGCTCCTCTTTTTTAATGCCACAGCCGTTGTCGCGAATGCGGATAAGCTTCGCGCCACCGCGTTCGATATCAATATCGATGCGGGTTGCGCCCGCATCAAGGCTGTTTTCCACCAGCTCCTTCACCACCGACGCAGGGCGTTCCACCACCTCACCGGCGGCGATTTGGTTCGCGAGCTGCGGCGGTAGAACCTGAATCGGCATGAATGCTCCTTAGTTGGTCGCGGTCATCTCACCCGGCAGCGCTGCGCTGGCCGTCTGTGCTGAGCCGCTCTGCGGCGCAGACTGCAGAGGATGCGCCTCAAAATATTTACGTAAACCGTTATAAATCGCTTCGGCAATTTGCTGCTGGTAACTGTCGCTTCCCAACAGACGCTCTTCACCGTTGTTACTGATAAAGCCCGTCTCTACAAGGATGGACGGAATATCCGGGGAGCGCAGAACGCCGAGGCTGGCATGTTCCGGACGGCGCTTATGCAGCACGCCAACGCTTTGCAGCTGGTTCAATACGTTAGTGGCGACATCATACCCGACGCGCTGCGAATGACCGAACTGTAAATCCAGCACCGCCTGGCTGAGGTACGGATCGGACTGGCTGTTCGCCAGCACGTCGCCCGCGCCGCCTAACAGTTCAGACTGCTTCTCGTGCTCTTCCAGCCAGTTGGCCATTTCGCTGTTAGCGCGACGGTTCGACAGCACCCAAACCGAGGCGCCGGTCGCGCTACGATTCGGTGCGGCGTCCGCATGAATAGAGACCAGGAAGTTCGCGTTTTGCTTACGCGCCACGTCCGAGCGTCCCATTACGGAGATAAAGTAATCCCCGTCGCGGGTCAATACGCCTTTAAACATCGGGTCGTCATTGAGCAGCGAACGCAGTTTACGCGCGATAGCGATAGTCACGTTTTTTTCTCGCGTGCCGCCAGGGCCAATCGCCCCCGGGTCTTCCCCACCGTGGCCCGCATCAATGGCGATAATCACTTTGTCACCGCTGACCGTCGCGCGTCGCGCGCTGGCCGCAGGACGCGTCACCGTATTGCTGCTGGTTGCCGCAGTAATGCGATCGTTCTGCGATTTAAACGGATTACGCGCAGGTTCAGAAGGACGCGGCGTATACACCGGTTCTTCCACGCGCTTCGCTACGACCGGCGGCGGTGGAGGCGGTGGCGGCGCGTCGGCATTGATGGTAAACACCACCGTATAGTTCGCCCCGTTTTGCTGCTTCACCGCCTTCGTTTTGCCCTTTTCGGTCAGATCAACCACCAGGCGTAACGACTGGCTATCCTGCGGCGTTCCCGAACGGATACTTTTCACCAGATTGTTACCGCTGAACCGCAGCGGTAGCCCCTGGATCACGCCTGTTTGTTTGATATCCAGCGCCACGCTGTGGCTGTCTGGCTGTGAGAACGCATATTCAGGGTCACCCATAAAACTGAACGTGATCCGGGCCTGGCTTTCGCCGTTTGATACCTGAATATCTGAGAGGTTTGCCGCCCCGGCCTGCGCGCACAGCAGCACGGTGGCAGCCAACAACCAACCTTTAACGCGATTTATCATCCCGTCATCCCTACGCTTAACCGGCCAGTCGCGCCAGTAAGGAACTGCCTGATGAGGAAACAGCACTGATGCGCGCCTCACGCCCTTGTGCCTGGTAATCTAAGTGAATTTCGACATCCGGGTCAGGCAGCACACCCGCACCTTGTTGCGGCCACTCCACCAGGCAAATGGCGTCGTTGGCAAAATAATCACGGATCCCCATAAATTCCAGCTCCTCAGGATCCGCAAGGCGGTATAAATCGAAGTGATACACCATGAGATTTTCAAGGGTGTACGGTTCTACCAGCGTGTAGGTTGGGCTTTTCACATTCCCGTTATGCCCTAACGCCTGCAAAAAACCCCGGCTGAAGGTGGTTTTACCCGCACCTAAATCACCATACAGATAAATGACGGTTGCCCCCTGACAGGCCTGCGCCACGCGCTTGCCGAGTTCTAAAGTGGCTTGTTCATCAGGTAAAGGAATCGCTCGATTAGTCATTTTCTACGTCAATCACATCCGGGTTAACAACACGCCGCAGCGTGCAAAAAAGATCGGTGGCCAGCATGCCGCGTGTACCGTAACGCGCGGCCAGTTTATCCGCCGCGACACCGTGGGCCACGCAGCCCGCGCAGGCTGCATCATAAAGGGGAAGTTTCTGTCCAAGCAATGCGCCAATGATGCCGGAAAGCACATCGCCCATGCCGCCGCTTGCCATGCCCGCATTTCCGGCATCAATAATGCCCTGCGTCTCGTCACTGGCGACAACGGTTCCTGCCCCTTTCAAAACAGCAACACCTCCGTAACGTTTTACCAGACGCTGAGCAGAAAGTAAGCGATCGCTTTCAATTTCTGCCACGCTGCAGTTAAGCAGGCGCGCGGCTTCGCCGGGGTGTGGCGTCAGAATGCGATTGTGACGCTTATCGGGGTTTATTGCCAGAAGGTTAAGCGCGTCGGCATCCCACAGCATCGGTTTACGAAAATTCTCGACCTTTTGCAGGGCCTGTTTACCCCATGCCTGCTGCCCAAGCCCGGGGCCAATCACCACCACGTCCGCCCATTCCAGACTTTCTTCAAGCGCCTGAGGCTTAAGCTCATGGACCATCAGCTCCGGTCGGGCCGTAACGATCGGCGCAATATTCTCAATGCGAGTGAGTACTCGCACTAATCCGGCACCGCTGCGCAGAGCCGCCTCGCCGGTCATGCGAATTGCACCTGCCGTACCATGATCGCCGCCAATAATCACCAGCCTGCCGTGATCGCCCTTATGGGACGTCTGCCGGCGCGGCGGGAGCCACGCCGCAAGCTGCGAAGCATCAAAACGCGCGAGGTGCGTTTCCTGCCCGGACAGCCAGCTCTCCAGCCCCAGCGCATGGTGGTGCAGCACGCCAACAACGTCTCGTGCTTTACCGGTCAGTAGCCCCGGCTTGAGGGCGATGAAGGTTACCGTATGTGCAGCCTGAATGACCGCCCCCGGCGTCGCGCCGGTTTGTGCAATCAGGCCAGAGGGAATATCCAGGGCAACTACCGGCGCGGAATGTCTGTTAGCGTGTTCAATAAGGGCGGCAATGTTCTCGCGAGGCGTACTGCGTAGCCCGGTGCCCAGCAGACCGTCAACAATCAGATCCAACTCTTCCGGCCAGACGATATCAGGCGCATGAATCACACCGCCTGCGTTAAGCCACGCCTCCCGCGCCGCGCTGGCCTCTTCAGGCAGCGGTTTATCACTCTCCAGGGCCAGCAACGTCACGCGGATACCTGCCGCAACCGCGAGACGGGCGACGACGTAGCCGTCGCCGCCGTTATTGCCGTGACCGCACAGAATCATCCAGTGGGCGGCCTGAGGGTACGCGCTGCGGGCAACGTTAAACGCCGCCTCCCCCGCGCGCAGCATCAGTTCATAAAGGGTAATCCCGAGGCTGTCTGCGGCCTCTTTTTCGGCGCGCCGGAGGTCATCCGCATGCCAGATGGAATGTGGTATACTTGCGGGGTTTTTCTTCACCGTATGGTCCGTCATGTCACAGCCCCTCGATCTCAATGAATTAGCGCAAAAAATAAAACAGTGGGGTGCTGAGCTTGGCTTCCAGAAGGTGGGCATTACCGATACCGACCTTTCCGCCAGCGAGCCAAAACTGCAGGCCTGGCTGGACAAACAATACCACGGCGAAATGGAGTGGATGGCGCGTCATGGCATGATGCGCGCCCGCCCTCACGAGCTTTTGCCGGGCACATTACGCGTCATCAGCGTGCGCATGAATTATCTGCCCGCCAACGCGGCCTTTGCGCGCACGCTAAAAAATCCCGCTCTGGGTTACGTCAGCCGGTACGCCCTGGGACGTGATTACCATAAGCTCTTGCGTAACCGTTTAAAAAAACTCGGGGAAACTATTCAGCAGCACTGTGTTTCGCTGAATTTTAGACCCTTTGTCGATTCTGCGCCTATTCTTGAGCGCCCGATCGCCGAAAAAGCCGGGCTTGGCTGGACAGGTAAGCACTCACTTATCCTTAGCCGCGACGCCGGATCGTTCTTCTTCCTGGGTGAACTGCTGATTGATTTACCGCTGCCGGTAGACGGCCCGGTAGAAGAAGGCTGCGGACGCTGCGTGGCCTGCATGACCATCTGCCCGACGGGTGCCATCGTCGAGCCTTACACCGTTGATGCGCGCCGCTGCATCTCCTACCTCACTATCGAACTGGAAGGGGCCATTCCAGAGGAATTTCGACCGCTTATCGGCAACCGCATCTACGGCTGCGACGACTGCCAGCTGATCTGCCCGTGGAACCGCTATTCGCAGCTCACGGACGAAGAGGATTTCAGCCCGCGTAAGGCGCTGCATGCGCCGCAGCTGGTTGAGTTATTCGCCTGGACCGAAGCCTGGTTCCTGAAAGTGACGGAAGGTTCGGCCATTCGCCGTATCGGTCATCTGCGCTGGCTGCGTAATGTTGCCGTCGCGCTGGGTAATGCCCCGTGGGATGAAGCCAATATTCAGGCGCTTGAAAGCCGTAAAGGTGAGCACCCACTTCTTGATGAACACATAGAATGGGCGATTGCGCAGCAAATAGAGAAGCGTAATGCCTGCACGATCGAGGTGCAGCTACCGAAGAAACAGCGTCTGGTGCGGGTGATTGAAAAAGGGCTTACGCGGGATGCCTGAACTATTCACAGCCTGTGAATAAAATTACAAACTCAAGCGCCATCTGGGCTGGAGAAGAGGTCAAGTGATCTCAATAACATTTTGAAATGAAAATTTATTTACTAAATACAGCGCGTTACAAAGATATTATTCACCCTGCTAAGTTTTAACCCTGTTACGGTTAAGCGTAGTTTCTGTGGATAACTCTGTTCACAAGAGTATTTCAGAGACAATAGAAAACGTCCCCAACGACTCTTTTCGCTGTGGATATTTTAGAGATAAAGAAGAATTTGGAGCGGGAAACGAGACTCGAACTCGCGACCCCGACCTTGGCAAGGTCGTGCTCTACCAACTGAGCTATTCCCG
>NZ_JASEYI010000006.1:0-234165 GCF_035064085.1 Enterobacter sp. R-1.6.2 | reverse complement strand
TTAACGCTTGCACCCTCCGTATTACCGCGGCTGCTGGCACGGAGTTAGCCGGTGCTTCTTCTGCGGGTAACGTCAATCGACAAGGTTATTAACCTTATCGCCTTCCTCCCCGCTGAAAGTACTTTACAACCCGAAGGCCTTCTTCATACACGCGGCATGGCTGCATCAGGCTTGCGCCCATTGTGCAATATTCCCCACTGCTGCCTCCCGTAGGAGTCTGGACCGTGTCTCAGTTCCAGTGTGGCTGGTCATCCTCTCAGACCAGCTAGGGATCGTCGCCTAGGTGAGCCGTTACCCCACCTACTAGCTAATCCCATCTGGGCACATCTGATGGCAAGAGGCCCGAAGGTCCCCCTCTTTGGTCTTGCGACGTTATGCGGTATTAGCTACCGTTTCCAGTAGTTATCCCCCTCCATCAGGCAGTTTCCCAGACATTACTCACCCGTCCGCCGCTCGTCACCCGAGAGCAAGCTCTCTGTGCTACCGCTCGACTTGCATGTGTTAGGCCTGCCGCCAGCGTTCAATCTGAGCCATGATCAAACTCTTCAATTTAAGTTTGATGCTCGTGAATTAAACTTCGTAATGAATTACGTATGTTCACTCAGAGACTTGGTATTCATTTTTCGTCTTGCGACGTTAAGAATCCATGTCACTTTGAGTGCCCACACAGATTGTCTGATAAATTGTTAAAGAGCAGTGCAACGCGGCTTTCGCTCACCGTTGCGAGGTGGCGTATATTACGCTTTCCTCTTTCAGAGTCAACCCGTTATTTCAGGATTTTTCTCTTCAACCGAACCGCTTGTTGTGTGAAGTGATTCACATCCGCCGTGTCGATGGAGGCGCATTATAGGGGGCCGCCGAGGAATGACAAGCGGAAAAATGCATTTTTATTTCAACCGCTCATCTTTTCGCCAAAAAGGCTATTTTTGGTGCTTTTTAATCTCTTTTGGCAGATCGGCCAGACTATTAATCACCCAATCAGCTGCATTTTCTGCTTCTGGCGTCACTGGCTTACCGGTGCGAACTAATACTTTGGTCCCTACGCCCGCTGCGGCGGCTGCCTGCATATCTTCCAGTTTATCGCCCACCATATAAGAAGCAGACATATCAATGTGCAGGAACTCCTGCGCAGAGATGAACATCCCCGGATGCGGCTTACGGCAGTCGCAGGTCTGACGATACGCATCAACGGTTCCCTGCGGGTGGTGCGGACAATAGTAGATGCCGTCGAGATCCACACCGCGGTCGGCCAACGACCAGTCCATCCATTCCGTCAGCGTCTCGAACTGCGCCTCGGTGAATTTACCGCGTGCAATACCGGACTGGTTCGTCACAACCACCAGCGCATAACCCATCTCTTTCAGCTGGCGCATGGCATCTATTACGCCCTCGATAAACTCGAACTCATCAATCTCATGAACATAACCGTGATCCACATTAATAGTGCCGTCACGATCGAGAAAAATTGCGGGTACTGATTTTGCCACCGGTTTGCTCCTGAAAAAGGCATGTTCGACTAGTATCTCATGAATCGCAGCGCAATAAAGTGCTCATCGTACAGAGTTGGATTGATTTAGACGTCTGGATGCCTTAACATCCGTTTTGTTTACGGTCATCACCCGTATCTGGCAGAAGAAAATGCCACGGCTAACTTACATACGATAAAAATAATCTAATGATTAAACTTTCCAATATCACCAAAGTGTTCCAGCAGGGGAACCGAACCATTCAGGCGCTGAACAACGTCAGCCTGCATGTTCCTGCTGGTCAAATTTATGGCGTCATTGGCGCATCGGGTGCAGGTAAAAGCACGCTGATTCGTTGTGTTAACCTGCTTGAGCGCCCAACCCAGGGCAGCGTAGAAGTTGGCGGCCAGGAACTTACCGCCCTCTCAGAGAAAGAACTCACCAAAGCGCGTCGTCAGATTGGCATGATCTTCCAGCACTTTAACCTGCTGGCTTCCCGCACCGTGTTCGGCAACGTTGCCCTGCCGCTTGAGCTTGATAACACGCCAAAAGAAGAAGTGAAGCGTCGCGTCACCGAACTGCTCGACCTCGTGGGTCTGGGCGACAAGCATGATAGCTACCCGGCAAATCTGTCCGGTGGGCAAAAGCAGCGTGTGGCCATTGCCCGCGCGCTGGCAAGCAATCCTAAGGTTCTGCTGTGTGATGAAGCCACCAGCGCACTGGATCCGGCAACCACGCGTTCGATTCTGGAACTGCTGAAAGACATTAACCGTCGCCTGGGCCTGACGATCCTCCTTATTACACATGAGATGGATGTGGTGAAACGCATCTGCGACTGCGTGGCGGTCATCAGCAACGGTGAACTGATCGAGCAGGACACGGTAAGTGAAGTGTTCTCGCATCCGAAGACGCCGCTGGCACAGCAGTTCATCCAGTCCACGCTGCATCTGGATATTCCGGAAGATTATCTGGAGCGTTTGAAAACCGAACCCGCAGCAGACAGCGTCCCGATGCTGCGCATGGAGTTCACCGGTCAGTCCGTTGACGCTCCCCTGCTTTCCGAAACCGCGCGTCGCTTTAACGTAAACAACAACATCATCAGCGCGCAGATGGATTACGCCGGTGGCGTGAAGTTCGGCATCATGCTGACAGAAATGCACGGCACACAAGAAGAAACCCAGGCCGCGATTGCCTGGCTGCAAGAACACCACGTAAAAGTAGAGGTACTGGGTTATGTCTGAGCCGATGATGTGGCTGCTGGTTCGCGGCGTTTGGGAAACGCTGGCAATGACCTTTGTCTCTGGCTTCTTTGGTTTTGTGATTGGCCTGCCGGTCGGCGTACTGCTGTATGTGACGCGTCCGGGTCAAATCATTGAGAACGCGAAACTGTACCGTACGCTCTCTGCGCTGGTGAACATCTTCCGTTCTATTCCCTTCATTATTCTGCTGGTGTGGATGATTCCGTTTACCCGCGTGATCGTCGGAACGTCTATCGGTCTGCAGGCGGCCATTGTTCCGCTGACCGTGGGGGCTGCGCCGTTTATCGCCCGTATGGTGGAAAACGCCCTGCTGGAGATCCCAACCGGTTTGATCGAAGCCTCACGCGCGATGGGCGCAACGCCGATGCAGATCGTCCGCAAAGTCCTGCTCCCGGAAGCACTGCCAGGCCTGGTGAACGCGGCAACCATCACGCTCATCACGCTGGTCGGTTATTCCGCAATGGGTGGCGCAGTTGGCGCTGGCGGTTTAGGCCAGATTGGTTACCAGTACGGCTATATTGGATATAACGCTACCGTGATGAATACCGTTCTGGTATTGCTGGTTGTTCTGGTTTATTTAATCCAGTTCTCTGGCGATCGCATCGTCCGGACCGTTACTCACAAATAACGTTACACACAACACAAACTCTACGAGTTAAGGATAAAACATGGCGTTTAAATTAAAGACCTTTGCAGCAGTAGGCGCGCTGATCGGCTCTCTGGCACTGGTGGGTTGCGGTCAGGACGAAAAAGATCCAAACCACATTAAAGTGGGCGTTATCGTGGGTGCAGAACAACAGGTTGCTGAAGTTGCTCAGAAAGTGGCGAAAGAGAAGTATGGCCTGGACGTTGAGCTGGTGACCTTCAACGATTACGTTCTGCCGAACGAAGCGCTGAGCAAAGGCGATATCGACGCTAACGCCTTCCAGCATAAGCCATACCTGGATCAGCAGATCAAAGATCGTGGCTATAAACTGGTGGGTGTTGGTAACACCTTCGTCTATCCAATTGCCGGTTACTCTAAGAAAATTAAATCGCTGGACGAGCTGCAGCCGGGCTCTCAGGTTGCCGTGCCTAACGACCCAACCAACCTTGGCCGTTCCCTGCTGCTGCTGCAGAAAGTGGGCCTGATCAAACTGAAAGACGGTGTTGGCCTGCTGCCAACCGTTCTGGATGTCACCGAGAACCCGAAAAATCTGAAAATTGTTGAACTGGAAGCACCGCAGCTGCCACGTTCTCTGGACGATGCGCAGATTGCCCTGGCCGTGATCAACACCACTTATGCCAGCCAGATTGGCCTGACGCCGGCTAAAGACGGTATCTTCGTTGAAGATAAAGACTCCCCGTACGTTAACCTGATCGTGACTCGCGAAGACAACAAGGACGCGGAAAACGTGAAGAAATTCGTTCAGGCTTATCAGTCTGATGAAGTTTACAAGGAAGCCAACAAAGTGTTTAACGGCGGCGCTGTTAAAGGCTGGTAATCTCACCTCAGTGTAATATCATCAGGACGGGCTTATGCCCGTCTTGTCATTTGTGCAGTCAACTGATTCAATATCTGACGTTTTGATTATCCATTGAGGAACTATTATGCGTGCTTTACCGATCTGTCTTTTAGCACTCATGCTGAGCGGCTGTTCTATGCTAAGCAGATCTCCCGTTGAACCTGTTCAAAGCACGGCAACCCCGCCAAAAACCGAGCCTGCAAAACCGAAAGTGGTTCGCCCTGCGCCGGTTCGCATTATCACGAAAGCAGACGAACTCGTCGGTAAACCGTTCCGTGAACTGGGCGAAGTGAGCGGCGAATCCTGTCAGGCAACCAATCAGGACTCACCACCGAATATTCCGACAGCGCGTAAACGTATGCAGATTAATGCCGCAAAAATGAAAGCCAACGCGGTTCTGCTGCACAGCTGCGAAGTCACCAGCGGCACGCCGGGCTGCTACCGTCAGGCGGTTTGCATCGGTTCAGCGCTGAACATCACGGCGAAATGAGTGCATTTCAGTTCGAGCAGATAGGCGTTATCCACTCTCCTTATAAAGAGAAGTTCGCCGTCCCCCGCCAGCCCGGTCTGGTCACCAGCGGAAACGGTGAGCTTCACCTGATTGCGCCTTACAATCAGGCCGATGCGGTACGCGGGCTCGAGGCTTTCAGCCATTTATGGGTGGTGTTCGTGTTTCACCAGACGATGGAAGGCGGCTGGCGTCCGACCGTGCGCCCTCCTCGTCTTGGCGGAAATGCGAGAATGGGCGTGTTTGCAACTCGCTCGACCTTCCGCCCAAACCCGGTTGGCATGTCGCTGGTTGAACTGAAAGGCATACGCTGCCAGAAAGATCGGGTGATACTGGAGTTAGGTAGCCTGGACCTGGTAGACGGCACGCCGGTAATCGACATCAAACCCTATTTGCCCTTCGCCGAAGCGCTCCCGGACGCGCGTGCAAGTTATGCTCAGGACGCACCGCAGGCGGACATGCCTGTTTATTTTACGCCAGAGATAACCGCGCAGATCGGCCAGCTGGAGAAACGCTATCCTCGCTTACGGGATTTCATCACTGAAGTTCTGGCACAGGACCCGCGTCCGGCCTACCGTAAAGAAGAGGAAGAAGGAAAAACGTACGCCGTCTGGCTGCTCGATTTCAACGTTCGCTGGCGCGTCACCGGGGCAGGTTTTGAAGTGTTTGCCCTTGAACCCAGGTAATTTTGTTCTCCTCTCTTTTGGCATCTTTGCCACACTGGTAAACTAAACCACTTTTTTTGTGTCAGGCTGGTGTTTCAGCCTGTTCCAATCGTCGAAATGGAACCGTAACAACATGCGTACTAGCCAATATCTGCTCTCCACTCTGAAGGAGACGCCTGCCGACGCCGAAGTGATCAGCCATCAGCTGATGCTGCGCGCCGGGATGATCCGCAAGCTGGCCTCCGGGTTATATACCTGGCTGCCGACCGGCGTGCGCGTCCTGAAAAAAGTCGAAAACATCGTGCGTGAAGAGATGAACAACGCCGGTGCTATCGAGGTGTCCATGCCTGTGGTTCAGCCCGCTGACCTGTGGCAGGAGAGCGGCCGTTGGGAGCAATATGGTCCTGAACTGCTGCGCTTTGTCGATCGCGGCGAGCGTCCGTTCGTTCTCGGCCCAACGCATGAAGAAGTCATTACCGACCTAATTCGTAATGAGCTGAGCTCTTACAAACAGCTGCCGCTGAACTTCTTCCAGATCCAGACCAAGTTCCGTGACGAAGTTCGCCCACGTTTCGGCGTTATGCGCTCTCGCGAATTCCTGATGAAAGATGCTTACTCATTCCATACCTCTCAGGAATCACTGCAAGAGACTTACGACGCAATGTACGCGGCGTACAGCAAAATCTTCTCCCGCATGGGTCTGGATTTCCGTGCTGTGCAGGCCGATACCGGCTCCATCGGCGGTAGCGCCTCCCATGAGTTCCAGGTCCTGGCGCAGAGCGGTGAAGACGATGTGATCTTCTCTGACTCTTCAGATTACGCGGCGAATATCGAATTTGCAGAAGCGCTGGCGCCAAAAGAACCACGCGGGGCGGCAACGCAAGAGATGACGCTGGTTGATACGCCAAACGCTAAAACCATTGCCGAGCTGGTTGAGCAGTTCAATCTGCCAGTCGAAAAAACCGTGAAAACCCTGCTGGTGAAATCTACCGAAGGTAGCGCTTATCCGCTGGTTGCCCTGCTGGTGCGTGGCGATCACGAGCTGAACGAAGTGAAAGCCGAGAAGCTGCCGCAGGTAGCCAGCCCGCTGACCTTCGCAACGGAAGCGGAAATCCGCGCCGTGATGAATGCGGGTCCAGGTTCACTGGGTCCAGTCAATCTGCCGGTGCCGGTTGTCATTGACCGCACGGTTGCGGCAATGAGCGACTTCTCTGCAGGTGCGAACATCGACGGTAAACACTACTTCGGCATCAACTGGGATCGCGACGTGGCGACGCCGGAAGTGGCTGACATCCGTAACGTGGTTGCAGGCGATCCAAGCCCGGACGGTCAGGGTACCCTGATGATTAAGCGCGGCATCGAAGTGGGTCACATCTTCCAGCTGGGCGATAAATACTCTCGGGCGCTGAACGCCGCTGTTCAGGGTGAAGATGGCCGTAACCAGATCCTGACCATGGGTTGCTACGGTATCGGGGTGACGCGCGTGGTGGCTGCGGCAATTGAGCAGAACTACGACGAACGCGGCATCGTCTGGCCGGACAATATTGCGCCGTTCCAGGTGGCTATCCTGCCAATGAACATGCACAAGTCTTACCGCGTGCAGGAGCTGGCCGAGAAGCTGTATGCCGAGCTGCGCGCTCAGGGTATCGAAGTGCTGATGGATGACCGTAAAGAGCGTCCGGGCGTGATGTTTGCCGATATGGAACTGATCGGTATCCCGCACACCGTCGTCATCGGCGACCGTAACCTCGACAGCGATGAGATTGAATACAAATACCGTCGCAGCGGCGAGAAACAGATGATCAAGACCGGCGACATTCTTGATTACCTGGTGAAAGCCATCAAAGGCTAAACAAAAAACCCCGCTCAGGCGGGGTTTTTTAATGGCTCAGCGTCAGCTTATTTACTGTTACAGTCTTTACCCGCAACAAACTTCGCGTCTTTATCTGCCACCAGCGTTTTCACCATCTCCCCGCTATCCGGGTTTGGCTCCAGCGTAAAGTGACCGTCAACCGTCAGCAGTACCGGCTTGCTGTCATTACCGCGTGCCACTGCGTAATCACGTTCAAGCTGCGCATTGTTTGCCACGCTAACCTTCCTGCCGGTTGCGCAGTCGGTAAAGATCGCCGCATCCGCCATATAGAAGTACATTCCCCTCATCGCCATCGGCGTGGCAGGCAGAGCCGCTTTTACCGGCGCAAGCGTGTAGTTGAGCTGGGATTCAATTGGGTTGCCTTCGCGGTCAAGCATCTCCATTCCCTCACCTTTGGCGCGGAAAAAGGTTTTCTCACCGGTGGTGTCCGTCAGGACCAGCTTCTCGGCCGTACGCGCCCATGTTCCATAAGTTGCAAAAGAAGAAGGCGCTTTTGCGCCCTGATAGCGCTGGTTCATCACCCAGGTGCCGTCTTTTTGCAGGAACAGAGACGTTTCAATGCCTTCGCAGTCCGCGCAAGGCAATACGCCGCGCCAGCTTTGCTGCATCGGTTTTAATTCTTCCGTTTGCGTGGGTTGTAAAACCTGCGTTTCGGAGCGGTTGTTACACCCAAAAAGCGCAAACAGCGTACTCACTGCCAGCGCTGACCATAATGCTTTTTTCACAATGAATTCCTTATGAAAAGTGTGTTCCCTTTCGTCACTCTGTGGGGCGACGAACTTTACCGCGTAGTGCTTTCACTGTGGATTTTTGGGCCTTCGAGGACAACCGACGCTCTTTCGATGCGCGAGTCGGCCGCGTTGCCCGGCGGCTTTTTTGTACTGCCGTTAGCTCTTTGATGACCGCCACCAGCCTGGCTATCGCCGCTTCCCGGTTGAGCTCCTGGCTGCGGTACTCCTGGGCTTTGATCACAATCACGCCATCGCTGGTGATCAGGTGATGGCTGGCGGCAAGCAGGCTTTCTTTATAATACTCTGGCAGGCTTGAGGCCCGAATGTCAAAACGCAAATGGATAGCCGTCGACGCCTTGTTGACGTGCTGCCCGCCTGCTCCCTGCGCACGGATGGCGGTGATCTCGAGCTCGCTGTCAGGGATGCTGACGTTTCGGGACAAGACGATCATGACGCGGGTTGCCACGCCGTTAAATGAATTTCCAGATTATTCTGAGAATCAGAGAGCCAGATGGCGCCATCCTGAATCGTCGCCTGCAAAACCATGGTCCGGCTGGCAAATTCGCTCAACTGCGCCAGCTGCTCATCATCCAGATACCAGACCGTGAGATTTTTAAACTGTCCGCACTTGCTCTTGTTTTGCTGCCACCAGATCTCCGCAGCGCGCTGATTATATGCGAATAAGGCCACTTCAGCGGACTGGGTGCAGGCCTTCTTAATTCTGCGCTCGTCAGGTAGGCCGAGTTCGATCCACAAATCGATACCCAGATGATCGTTGCGCAGCCAGGCTTCAGGCTCGTCTTCTGCGCTTAACCCACGGGAAAACTGCAGACGCTCGTCGGCATACTTAATCCACGCCAGCAGGCGCAGCATCATGCGCTCCTGGGTTTCGGAGGGGTGGCGTGCCAGCGTAAGCGACGCGTCGAGGAACTGGTTGCGATCCAGATCGGCCACATTGACCACAGCTTTATAAATTGTCGCTTTCAGCGCCATGAGAGAACTCCATTCGAATCAGGCGCACATTGTAGCGAAAACCGCGGCAAAAGGCTGTTACAGGGTGTTAAATACACCGCTATCAAGGCCCTGATATTGCTTAAATGAGTATGGTATAGTCACCTTGCTAAACCGAGTTTATCTTCGTAGGCTTAATGATATCTCACAGTAAGTCAGTGCGCTGGCGGGAGGGGATGTGAATAATTATTGTGAGTTAATTCGCAAACGGTATGCGGAAATCGCCAGCGGAGATCTGGGGTATGTCCCGGACGCGTTGGGCTGTGTATTGAAGGTGCTTAATGAAGTGGCCTCTGATGAGAGCCTTTCAGAGTCGGTCAGGGAAAAAGCAGCGTATGCTGCGGCGAATTTACTGGTGAGCGATTATGTCGATGAATGATACTTATCAACCCATCAATTGTGATGACTATGACAACCTCGAACTCGCCTGCCAGCATCATTTATTACTGACGCTGGAGCTAAAAGATGGCGAAGTGTTGAAGGCGAAAGCCAGCGATCTGGTTTCACGAAAGAATGTGGAATACCTGATAGTGGAAGACGCCGGGGCGACGCGTGAGCTGCGTCTGGACAAAATAGCCAGCTTCAGCCACCCGCAAATCGGCACCGTCGTGGTGAGCGAATCCTGATGACACTAACGGGCAGCCTGGCTGCCCGTTACGCTTTCTGCCACTCAAAACGGACACCCTCTTCTGACCACCCCTCTTCCGTAATGAACACCCCTGCCGCAGCGATCAGCGTTTCACCGTAGAACAGTAGCGGCGTGGTGTCGCGCAGCCACGGCGGCACGTTGCACTCCTGCCATATTTTCTTCAGCTTTCGTCCCCCGTTGCGCCCGACGATATGCAGCAGGCCGCCAGCCTTAAAGCGCACGGTGACCGGTTCACCGGGCTTCGGCAGCCGCACATGACCAGACGACAGAAGAGAAACGCGTCCTGCCTCACAGGGCAATATCAGGGGCGCGTCAGGAGAAAGCCAGTCGAGCACCACATCGGTCAGCGAGGGCATGGATTTTATCCACCAGAGCTCCCCTTTATAACGTCTAACCTCAAAACCGTTCAGGTGGACGCACGGAGAAGCATCATCCCGCGCCAGTGCGACTTCGTCCCAGATACGGCTCAGCATTGTCCTCGACGGCATCGCGGCGCGATGAAAGGCCAGCCAGCGCCGTAACAGCGCGGCGCGACGTACCGGGCTCATCGCTTTCATCGGTGCGATCGCCAACGCCCCGTCGGCAGAAATGAGTGCAGCCAGCTCGTCGCTCAACAGTTCATCCAGCAACGATTCCTGTTCGGCGCACAGCATGGCGCTTCTTGCCGTCGCGTCGGCGAAATGCGGCCAGCGCTCGCCTAAAAGCGGGAGGACGCGCAGACGCAGGAAGTTACGGTCATAGCCGTCATCCTGGTTACTCTCATCTTCGATCCAGTTCAGCTGTTGTTCTCGCGCCCAGGCTTCCAGCGAGGCACGCGTCTCGCCAAGCAGCGGACGCAGTAGCGTTGTGCCGGCAAATTCAGAACGCGTCGGCATGGCAGAAAGTCCCGCCGGGCCGCTGCCCCGCTTAAGGGCCAGCAGAAAGGTTTCACACTGATCGTCCAGATGCTGGGCCGTGACCAGCGCTTCTCCAGGACGTAATGCCCCGGCAAATGCGGCATAGCGGGCTTTCCGCGCCTGCGCTTCGATGCCCAGCCCCTCCTCCGCAAGCGTGACGCGCTCAACGATGAGCGGGATCGCCCAGGCCGCACACAAGGCTTCACAGTGCACCACCCACGCCTCTGCGTGAGGACTTAATCCGTGGTGAATATGCATAGCCCGAAGCTGGACGTCAGGTTCCCGATCGCGCCAAAGCTTAAGGCGATGCAGCAACACGGTAGAATCCAGGCCACCGCTAAACCCCACCAGCAGCTGGCGGTACGGTGAAACGGCTTGTGCGATAGCGGGTGAGGTCATAGGAGATTACACATAAAAAATGCCCGAACTGAGCGGGCATTATCACACAGGACAACCATTACTGCTGATAAAGCTCCAGCGGCAGGCCGTCCGGATCGTTGAAAAAGGTAAAGCGCTTGTCGGTGAACGGATCGACGCGTATCGCTTCGCACGTCACGCCGTGCGCTTCCAGATGCTTAACTGCGCTATCCAGGTCATCGACGCTGAAGGCAAGATGACGCAGGCCGCAGGCTTCCGGGCGGGAGGGACGCGCAGGCGGAAAAGGAAAAGAGAACAGCTCAATCACATATTGCCCGTTTAACGCCAGATCGCCCTTCCAGGAGTCGCGCTCCTCGCGGTAGGCCTCGCTCATGAGCGTAAAGCCCAGGATGTCGCAGTAGAAGGCCTTACTTTTCGCGTAATCGGTCGCAATGATCGCAATATGATGAACAGCTTTTAAACCCAGCATAGCTTCTCCTTTTTATGATGCCTGAACGTTACAACCGAAAACCCGCGCCTGGCAAGCGGTCACCCTTATTTTAGGACTCGCACCCAGTAAACGCCGCTCTCGTCGCGCTTCGCACCGTGGATATCCGTCTCAAAACCGGGATAGTGCCGCCCTACCGAACAGAGCATCAGCAGGAAATCAAGCACCGCCCGACTCTCTTCGGTAATCATCTCTCCCGGCATCAGGAGCGGAACGCCCGGCGGGTAAGGCAGGATCATGTTAGCCGATACGCGGCCGACCAGGTTTTCCAGCTCGACGGTTTCGACCTCCCCTTTCACCTGGCGCTGCCATGCCTTGTGCGGGGTAAACTTCATCTCCGGTAAGACATCGAACGCCTGAAGCATCAGACGCGGCAGATCGTGCTGACGGATCAGCCTGTGGATCCCCTGGGCCAGATCCTGAATGCGCATATTTCGATAGAAGTCAGGATCCTCCGCGTAGAGATCCGGCAGCATGTTCTTCACCCGCAGGTTGAGATCGTAGGCGCGCTTAAACTCCATCAGGCCGCGCAACAACCCCATCGCGCGGGTTTTGTCGATCCCGATGCTGAAAAGGAACAGCAGGTTATAGGGGCCGGTTTTCTCCACCACCACGCCACGTTCATCAAGGAATTTCGCGACCAGCGCGGCCGGAATACCTTCATCGCTCATCTTGCCCTGCTCATCCATGCCCGGCGTCAGGATCGTCACTTTTACCGGGTCGAGGAACATATGGTCGCTATCGGCATCCCGGAAGCCATGCCAGTCTTCGCCGGGCGAGACGGGCCAGCATTCGGCTTCATCAATCTCTTCCGGCTGCCAGATATCAAAGAACCAGCCGTCGGCTTCATCTTTAAGCCGCTGAACCTCTTTGCGGAAATGCAGCGCGCGTTCCACCGAACGATTGATGAGACGCTTACCGGGATTGCCGCGCAGCATCGCCGCGGCCGTTTCAATAGAGGCCACCAGCGGGTAGCTCGGCGAGGTGGTGGTGTGCATCATAAAGGCTTCGTTGAACGTGTCTTCGTCGTACTCGCCTTTGATGTGAATAAGCGAAGCCTGGGAAAACGCCGCCAGCATTTTATGCGTCGACTGCGTTTCGAAGAACACTTTCCCCGGCACGCGTTCACCGCTCATGCCGCTTTTGCCGGCGTAAATCGGATGGAAATTAGTGTACGGCACCCATGCGGAATCGAAGTGGATCGACGGCACATCCAGCGTCTGTTTGATCCAGTTCGTGTTGTACAGCAGACCGTCGTAGGTAGAGTTAGTGATCACCGCATGGACAGGCCAGCTTGCGCCAGGAATTGCCGCAACCTTACGTTCAATGGCGTCATGGGTGAACTCACGGCGCGGAATGCCGCCAAGAATACCGAGCGCGTTACGCGTGGGCGACAGCCAGAGCGGTACGACGTCGCTCATCATCAGCAGGTGTGCCAGCGATTTATGGCAGTTACGGTCAATCAGCAAGGTGCTGCCAGCAGGTGCAGCGTACATCCCGACAATTTTGTTCGAGGTCGACGTGCCGTTGGTCACCATATAGCTCTGCTCGGCGCCAAAGGTGCGGGCGATATACTCTTCGGCTTCAAGATGCGGGCCGGTGTGATCCAGCAGGGAGCCTAGTTCGGTGACTGAAATCGACACGTCCGCTTTTAGCGTGTTGCCACCGAAGAAATCATAGAACAGGCAGCCCACCGGGCTTTTTTGATAGGCCGTCCCTGCCATATGCCCTGGCGTACAGAAGGTGTATTTCCCCTCTTTCACGTAGGTGAAAAGCGCACGGGTAAAGGGGGGAGTAATGTTATCGAGATATTCATTCGTGTATTGCTGAATGCGGGTCGCAATATCTTCCGCAACGCCGAGGGAATATTCAAAGAACCACAGCGCCATACGCATATCATTGGCGCTGACGTCCATGGTTGAGTGGGTATTGATAAACGCGTACAGCGGGAGGTATTCGTTCAGCTTGTTGATGTCGCTGCACAGTTCGAGATCGTATTCGTCCCAGTCGAAGATCACGCCGCAGATACGCGGGTTATGCTCGATGAACTTCAGCAGATCGGCGCTGTTGTGCGGCCAGATTAGCTGATACCCGCGCGACTGCAGGGATTGCTCCAGCTCCTTAATCGGCTCATCTTTATAAAAGACGCCGTGTGGCCCCATAATGGCAATGATATTCATGGGCTTCCTCCTTAAAAAACATTAGCTAAGCATAGTCCGGCTAAACCGCAGGTATAAAAAAAGCCGCAACATTGTGCGGCTTTTCAGATAATTGTGAAGCTTACGCGTAACCGTAGGTCATCAGACGCTGGTAGCGGCGGTTGAGCAGATCGTCTTTGCTCAGCACGTCCAGATCCGCCAGGTCAGCCAGCAGCTGCGCTTTCAGAGAAGCCGCCATTACTTCCGGCTTACGATGCGCACCACCCAGCGGTTCCGGAATGATGGAATCGATCAGCTTCAGCTCTTTCAGGCGTGGCGCAATGATGCCCATTGCTTCTGCAGCCAGCGGCGCTTTGTCGGCGCTTTTCCACAGAATGGACGCACAGCCTTCCGGGGAGATAACGGAATAGGTGCTGTACTGCAGCATATTCACTTTATCGCCCACGCCAATCGCCAGCGCACCGCCGGAACCACCCTCACCGATAACGGTACAGATGACCGGCACCTTCAGACGAGACATCTCGCGCAGGTTGCGCGCGATGGCTTCAGACTGACCGCGCTCTTCCGCGCCCACGCCAGGGTATGCACCCGGGGTATCGATGAAGGTGATGATTGGCATGTTGAAACGCTCAGCCATCTCCATCAGACGCAGGGCTTTACGGTAGCCTTCTGGTGCTGGCATACCGAAGTTACGACGGATTTTCTCTTTGGTTTCACGACCTTTCTGATGACCAATGATCATCACCGGGCGTCCGTCCAGACGCGCGATACCACCAACGATAGCTTTATCGTCAGCGTATGCGCGATCGCCTGCCAGTTCGTCAAATTCGTCAAACGCCAGGCGGACATAATCCAGGGTGTACGGACGCTGTGGATGGCGAGCCAGCTGGGCCACCTGCCATGCGCCGAGATCGGCAAAGATTTTGCGCGTCAGCTCTACGCTTTTCTCGCGCAGACGATGCACTTCTTCGTCGATGTTAATATCCAGTTTTTCATCCTGACGGCTTACCGCTGTCAGAGAATCGATTTTCGCTTCCAGCTCAGCAATCGGCTGTTCGAAATCAAGGAAATTCAGACTCATAGTATTCCTGTATTAGTCAAACTCCAGTTCCACCTGCTCCGAACCAATGAGGCCACGGAGATCGTTCAGTAAACGATCGCTCGGAGAGACACGCCACGTTGCACCAAAGCGCAACCGCGCACGTGCATCCGCCCTCTGATAGTAGAGATGTACTGGAATTGTCCCCGAGCGGTGGGGTTCCAGAGACTGACGGAGTCGGTTTAAAAGCTGGTCATCAATTTGCCTGTCCGTCAGCGAGATAGCAAGCCCGCGAGCATATTTTTCCCGGGCTTCGTCAATGTCCATCACTTCGCGGGCGGTCATTTTAAGCCCCCCACTGAAGTCATCAAAGCTGACCTGTCCGCTGACGATAAGTATGCGGTCTTTTTCCAGCAATTGCTGGTATTTATCCAGCGCGTCGGTGAACAACATCACCTCCAGACGCCCGGAACGGTCATCCAACGTACAGATGCCGATACGATTGCCGCGCTTGGTGACCATAACCCTTGCGGCAATCACGAGCCCCGCAGCCGTGGTGATTTTACCACGTTCTGTCGGATGCATGTCTTTAAGCCTGTGGCCGCCGACATAGCGCTCAATTTCTTTGATGTACTGGTTGATCGGGTGCCCCGTCAGGTACAAGCCTAACGTCTCACGCTCCCCATCCAGTACCACCTGTTCTGGCCACGGCTGGCAGTTGGAATAAGATTGCTCGATCTGCTCTGGCTCTTCCGCTAGCACCCCGAACATATCCGCCTGACCAATGGCTTCCGCTTTTGCGTGCTGATCCGCCGCTTTCAGGGCGTCGCCGAGGGAATTCATCAGCGCGGCGCGGTGCGGCCCCAGCCTGTCAAACGCGCCGGACATGATCAGTTTTTCCAGCACGCGACGGTTCAGTTTTTTGGTATCGGTACGGGCGCAAAGATCGAAAAGCTCGCGGAAATACCCGCCGTTGTTACGCGCTTCGATGATCGCCTCGATAGGACCTTCGCCCACGCCTTTGATCGCGCCGATCCCGTAAACGATCTCTCCATCGTCGTTGACGTGGAAGTGGTAGAGCCCTGAGTTAATATCCGGCGGCAGGATCTTAAGCCCCATGCGCCAGCACTCATCCACCAGGCCAACCACCTTCTCGGTGTTATCCATATCGGCCGTCATTACCGCCGCCATAAATTCAGCAGGATAGTGCGCTTTCAGCCACAGCGTTTGATACGACACCAAAGCATAGGCGGCGGAGTGGGATTTGTTAAATCCGTACCCGGCGAATTTCTCCACCAGGTCGAAGATTTTCATCGCCAGCTCGCCGTCAACGCCGTTTTTCTTCGCCCCGTCTTCAAAGATGGAGCGCTGCTTGGCCATCTCTTCCGGCTTTTTCTTACCCATCGCACGACGCAGCATGTCCGCGCCGCCGAGCGTATAGCCGGAAAGCACCTGAGCAATCTGCATGACCTGTTCCTGATACAGGATAATGCCGTAGGTTGGCTCCAGCACCGGCTTCAGGCTTTCATGCTGCCACTGAACGTCCGGGTAAGAAATCTCTTCGCGACCGTGCTTACGGTCGATAAAGTTATCTACCATCCCTGACTGCAGTGGGCCCGGACGGAACAGGGCGACCAGTGCGATCATATCTTCGAAGCAGTCGGGCTGCAGGCGTTTAATCAGATCTTTCATGCCGCGGGATTCAAGCTGGAAGACGGCCGTCGTCTCCGAGCGCTGCAGCATGTCGAAACTTTTCTTGTCATCCAGCGGGATGGCGGCAATGTCTATCGGCTCAAGGCCCTGCTTTTCCCGGCGCGGGTTGATCATCTTCAGCGCCCAGTCGATGATCGTCAGCGTACGCAGGCCGAGGAAGTCAAACTTCACCAGCCCGGCGTATTCTACGTCGTTCTTATCAAACTGAGTAACCGGATGCTCACCCGCTTCATCGCAGTAGAGCGGCGCGAAGTCGGTAATTTTGGTCGGGGCGATAACCACGCCCCCCGCATGCTTGCCGGCGTTACGCGTGACGCCTTCCAGCTTGCGCGCCATGTCGATCAGCGCTTTCACTTCTTCGTCAGCTTCGTAGATTTCCGGCAGCTGAGGTTCGGCTTCAAACGCTTTTGCCAGCGTCATGCCCGGATCGGGCGGCACCAGCTTCGAAATACGATCGACAAACCCGTACGGGTGGCCCAGCACGCGGCCGACGTCACGAATAACCGCCTTCGCCGCCATCGTACCGAACGTAATAATCTGCGATACCGCATCACGGCCGTACATATCGGCAACGTGCTCGATCACCTGGTCGCGTTTCTCCATGCAGAAGTCGACGTCAAAGTCGGGCATGGAAACACGTTCCGGGTTAAGGAAACGTTCGAACAGCAGGTCGAATTCCAGCGGATCGAGGTCGGTAATTTTAAGCGCATAGGCCACAAGCGATCCGGCTCCGGAGCCACGACCCGGTCCGACAGGTACGCCGTTATCCTTCGACCACTGGATAAACTCCATTACGATCAGGAAGTAGCCCGGGAAGCCCATCTGGTTGATGACCTGGAGTTCAATATCCAGGCGCTCATCGTACGGCGGCCGCTTCTCTTTGCGAACGGCCTCATCCGGGAACAGGAATTCCAGACGCTCTTCCAGACCTTCCTTTGATTTCACGACCAGGAAATCTTCCGTGGTCATGTCACCCGTCGGGAACTGCGGCAGGAAGTATTCGCCGAGGCGGACGGTAACGTTACAGCGCCTGGCGATCTCTACGCTGTTTTCCAGCGCTTCGGGAATATCGGAGAAGAGTTCACACATCTCCTCCTCGCTGCGCATGTACTGTTGAGCGGAGTAATTACGCGGCCGTTTGGGATCGTCCAGCGTGAAGCCATCGTGGATCGCCACGCGAATTTCGTGAGCGTCAAAATCTCCCGGCTCGAGGAACCGCACATCGTTTGTCGCGACGACGGGCAGACCGCGTTCTTCCGCAAGTGCGACCGCCGCATGGAGATAGCTCTCTTCGTCCTGGCGACCGGTGCGGATCAACTCCAGATAATACCGATCCGGGAAATACTCTTCATAGAACGAGACGCATTGATCCACCAGCGCGCTATTGCCGCGCAGCAGGCATTTACCGACATCGCCCATACGGCCGCCAGAGATCAGCAGCAGCCCTTCGTTCAGCTCAGCCAGCCAGTCCCTGTCGATCCACGGGCCCAGCGCACCATATCCGCGCTGATAGGCTTTTGAGATAAGCAGAGTGAGGTTTTGATAGCCCGTGTTGTTCATCGCCAGCACGGAGATTTGCGTCATTTCATCGCCGACGAGATCGCTCTGGACATGAAAATCTGCGCCGACGATAGGCTTCATTCCCGCACCGTGCGCCGTTCCGTAGAACTTCACCAGGCCACACAGGTTGGTAAAATCGGTGATCGCCAGCGCGGGCATGCCAAGGGAGGCCGCCTTTTTTACCAGCGGCCCGGTCTTCGCCAGCCCATCGATCATGGAGTAGTCGCTATGCACCCGCAGGTGTACGAAACGTGGTTCAGCCATCTTCAGATTCCGCGTTACTTAATTGCTTGCGTATTGATTCAGGACACCCGTCCCAGCGCGCGTTTCACCGGGCCAAAACTGCGCCGGTGGTGTTCGGTTGCGCCATGTTCAGCCAGCCTTTCCAGATGGAAAGGTGTGGGATACCCCTTGTGCTGGGCGAAACCATACTGAGGATAAGTGAGGTCCAGCGCGGCCATTTCGGCGTCGCGCGTCACTTTAGCAATGATAGAAGCTGCGCTAATTTCTGCGACCCGGCTATCGCCTTTGACGACCGCCATTGAAGGCATGGGCAATGCCGGACAGCGGTTGCCGTCAATCAGGACATATTCCGGGGAAATTTTCAGACCTGCTACCGCACGCTGCATCGCCAGCATCGTGGCATGCAAAATATTCAGCTCGTCTATTTCATGCGGTTCAGCGCGCCCCAGGCTCCAGGCCAGCGCCTTCTCCTGAATCTCACTGAACAGCGCCAGACGGCGTTTTTCAGACAATTTTTTTGAGTCGTTCAGCCCGATAATCGGGCGAGCCGGATCGAGGATCACCGCGGCAGTCACCACAGCCCCGACCAACGGGCCACGACCCACTTCGTCCACGCCCGCCACAAGGCGAGTGTGAGGATAAACAAATTCCATCATTTTGCTAACTCCAGCACCGCATCAGCCGCTTGCTCATCAGCATTACAGCGGATCAGTTGATGCAGTTCGCGGAAGGTATTGTGCATCTGGTGGCTGGTCTTGCCGTTGGCGAGCAGCGGCAGCAGTGCATCGGCAAGCGCCTGCGGCTGGCACTCATCCTGCAGCAGCTCTTTCACCAGCTCGCGCCCGGCAAGCAGGTTTGGCAGGGAGACATAATCCGTTTTAACCAGACGTTTTGCCAGCCAGAAAGTGAACGGCTTCATGCGATAACCGACCACCATCGGGCATTTCGCCAGCATGCATTCCAGCGCCGCCGTGCCGGAGGCCAGCAGCGCGGCATCGCTCGCATACATCGCTTCCCGCCCTTTCCCGTCCAGAAGACGGACGTGAAGATCCGGGGCGACTTCCGCTTTGATGCGCTCAAACTGCTCACGGCGTTTGGCATTTACCAGCGGAACAACCACTTCAAGATCCGGATAGGTCTGGCGAAGAATTTGCGCAGTTTTGAGGAAATCGGCGCTCAGCATCTCAACTTCTGCGCCACGGCTGCCCGGTAGCAGTGCCAGACAGTGCACATCGTGCGGGATGCCCAGCGCGTCGCGCGCCGCGTTTTTATCCGGATCCAATGGCATCGCATCCGCCATGGTATGACCGATAAAACGGCACGGAACATTAAATCTGTCGTAAAACGCTTTTTCGAAAGGCAGGAAAGCCAGCACCAGGTTGGTGGACCGTCCGATTTTGAAAACGCGTTTCTGTCGCCACGCCCAGACGGACGGACTGACGTAGTGAATCGTTTTGATACCCTGCTTTTTCAGATTCCCTTCGAGGGTAATGTTGAAATCAGGTGCATCAATACCGACAAACACATCGGGTTTGAGTTCGGTAAAACGGCGGGTGAGATCGGCGCGGATGTGCAGCAAACGGCGTAGCCGTCCCAGCACCTCAACGATGCCCATCACGGCGAGTTCTTCCATTTCATACCAGGCTTCACAGCCTTCGGCCTGCATCAGCGGGCCAGCAACGCCGACAAAGCGAGCATTGGGTACACGCGCCTTAAGCGCGCGGATGAGACCGGCACCAAGAATATCGCCGGAGGTTTCTCCGGCGACCAGGGCTATCGTAAGCGGACGACTGTCGACCATTAACGAATCAGACCCCTTGTTGAACGGTCAAAGAATTCCATGAACGCGTTCACTTCCGGGTGCTTATTCGCCAGCTCGGCAATTTCCGGCTTCGCCTCTTCCAGCGTTTTACCGCTACGGTACAGCAGTTTGTACGCGTTGCGGATGGCAGTAATCGCTTCGCGACTAAAACCACGACGCTTGAGGCCTTCGATGTTCACGCCAAACGGCGTGGCATGGTTGCCCTGCGCAATCACATACGGTGGGACGTCCTGCGCCACACCGGAGCATCCGCCAACCATCACGTGCGCACCAATGATGCAGAACTGATGGACTGCGGTCATGCCGCCAATAATTGCGAAGTCATCAACCGATACGTGTCCTGCCAGCGTTGCGTTGTTGGCAAGAATACAGCGGTCACCCACGGTACAGTCGTGCGCGATGTGCGCATTAACCATAAACAGGTTATCGCTGCCCACCTTCGTCAACCCACCACCCTGTACTGTTCCACGATGAATAGTGACGCTTTCGCGAATACGGTTACGATCGCCAATTTCCAGACGGGTCGACTCACCAGCATATTTCAGATCCTGGTTAACTTCGCCGATGGAAGCGAACTGATAGATCTCGTTATTGCAGCCAATGGTCGTGTGACCATTCACGACAACGTGAGATTTCAGTACTGTACCCTCACCAATTTCGACATGGGGTCCAACAATACAAAACGGGCCAATGTGGACGTTAGCGCCAATGATGGCACCGGTTTCCACAATAGCGGTAGGATGAATAAAGGCGGATTTATCAATCACGTATCAGGACTCCCGGCTACGAGCACACATCATCGTCGCTTCGCAAACAACTTTGCCGTCAACCAGCGCTACGCCTTTGAAGCGAGTCAGGCCACGACGCGTTTTTTCAAAAGTGACTTCCATGATCATCTGATCACCAGGCACGACAGGGCGCTTAAAGCGCGCTTCATCAATACCCGCGAAGTAATACAGCTCACCTGGCTCCAGTTTGCCAACGCTTTTAAACGCCAGAATACCGGTAGCCTGAGCCATCGCTTCCAGAATCAACACACCCGGGAAGATAGGCTTACCAGGGAAGTGTCCCTGGAAAAACGGCTCGTTCACGGAAACATTTTTCACTGCGCGCAGAAAACGACCTTCTTCAAAATCCAGCACACGGTCTACCAGCAGAAACGGGTAGCGGTGCGGCAGAAGTTCTAAAATCTCTTCAATATGCAGAGTATGAGTGTCAGTAGTCAAAATACTCTTCCTGTCAAAATGTACTGATAACAATAATAACACGGCCTGCCGGTTTATTAGAAAGCCGACAGGCCGGGAAAAATAGCGTTCAACGGATGACGCTTAATCTTGTTGATCGATCTTACGCTCAAGAGACTTGAGGCGCTTGCTCATATCATCAATGTTCATCACCAGAGCTGCTGTTTTACGCCATACCTTGTTGGGTTGTAGCGGAATACCTGAGGAATAGACGCCAGGTTCAGTGATAGGACGCATTACCATGCCCATTCCCGTCACAGTCACCTTGTCGCATATTTCCATATGGCCATTAATCACGCTCGCGCCGCCAATCATGCAATAACGGCCAATTTTCAGGCTGCCTGCCATGATGACGCCACCCGCAACCGCGGTATTGTCGCCAATCACAACGTTATGCGCAATCTGGCACTGGTTATCGATGATAACACCATTGCCAATGATCGTGTCGTCAAGCGCGCCACGGTCAATGGTGGTACAGGCGCCGATCTCTACGCGATCGCCAATAATAACGCGACCAAGCTGCGGGATCTTAACCCAGTTACCACGATCGTTAGCGTAACCAAAGCCATCAGAACCAATAACGGTGCTGGACTGGACGAGGCAATTTTCGCCAATTTCAACATCATGATAAACGGACACATTGGCCCATAAACGGGTTCCGGCGCCGATTTTCGTATTTTTCCCAACGAAGCAGCCCGGGCCAATGACGACGTTATCGCCCAGCACAACGCCGGATTCGATAACTGCATTCGCGCCAACGGCGACGTTGTTACCAAGCCTGGCCGTCGCATCAATCGCTGCACTGGCCGCAATGTTCTGGGCCGGCTGCGGCGTGGTATCAAGAATTTGAGCCATGCGTGCATACGTCAGGTAGGGGTTTTTCACTACCAGCGCGCTTACAGTGGCAAATGGAAGATCGTCCTGCGTCAGTACAACAGCTGACGCCTGGCATTGAGCCAGTTGCTCACGGTACTTAGGGCTTACCATGAAGGTAATCGTGCCAGCTTTAGCAGATTGCATGGACGCAACAGCGGTGATGACGATATCGCCATCACCGTGTAATTCTGCATCCAACTGCTGAGCTAAATCAGCCAGTCGAATTGAAGGCATTACTTATTTAACCTGTTTCAGAACATCAGCAGTGATGTCTTTAACATCTTTGCTGTTATAAGCAACGGCGTTCGCATCTACAACCAGATCGATACTCTGATCGGCAGCCACTGCTTTAACAGCAGTCTGAATGCGAGTTACCAGCTTGCCGCGTTCTTCGTTAGAACGACGCTGACGATCCTGCTCGAAAGCCTGCGCTTTCTGGGAGAACGTCTGGCGCTGAGCCATTACGTCTTTTTCCAGCTTGCTGCGGTCGCTTGCTTTCATGGTAGAACCATCACGCTGCAGACGCTGCATTTTGGACTGAAGATCGTTTTCCATACCCTGCAGTTCGCTTGCACGGCCTTTGAATTCGTTTTCCAGAGTCGCAGAAACACCCGTTTTCTGTGCAACCTGCTGGAACAAATTACCCATGTTGACGATTGCAATTTTGTCTGCTGCCTGAGCAGAAGTTGCCATCGCTAAACCGAGACCTGCAGCTAATAACCACTTTTTCACAATTAACTCCTTACCATCCCATTGGCACCAGAAGGTACCGTTCTTTGCGTGGCAAGGCGACCGTGTTACCGATCGCCAGTTGTCAGCGCTACACTGCCAACGCATTCCTTTGCAGCGGATTATTACCAGGTTTTACCAATGTTAAACTGGAATTGCTCCGCTTTGTCTCCATCATATTTCTTAAACGGCTGGGCGTAGGAGAAGACCAACGGCCCCAGCGGTGACATCCATTGTAATGCGATACCGGCAGACATGCGAATATTGCTCGGATCGCTGTAGTCAGGAATGCCTTCTGCGCGCATCTGGGCAGTATTCTGCCAGTTGGTATCCCACACGGTACCGGCATCCCAGAAGAAGGACGTACGGACCGAGTTCGCGTATTTATCACTGATAAACGGCGTTGGCGTGATGAACTCCAGGCTGGCAACGGCCATGGCGTTACCGCCCACCGCGTCATTGGAGCTACAGACTTCTGACGAGGAAGACTTATCACAGTTATCTTTGTCGTTTCCGCCGTAGTAAACCGCTTTCGGACCAATGTTGTTGGACTGGAAACCACGAACGGTGCTGGAGCCACCCGCATAGAAGTTTTCATAGAACGGCAGTTCTTTGCTACCCAGACCATCTCCATAGCCCCAACGGGTACGACCCAGAACCACCCACTTATGATCGTCATCGATCGGGAAATAGGACGCGGTATCCAGCGTGACCTTATAGAACTCGTTATCGGAACCCGGCACGGTAACTTTACCGTTCAGGTTGACGCGAGAACCTTCCGTTGGGAAGTAACCACGGTCGAGACGGTTATAGGTCCAGCCGTAGTTAAAGGTGAAGTCATCCGCCGCGAAGCCATTGTCATTACCATTTTTACTGGTTGACTGGCCGATAGAGTCCAGATAACGCCACATCGCCACCTGCGGTTGCATGTTGGACAGGTCGTTATGCACGTAACCCAAGCCTGCACGCAGGGTGTTGTATTCGTTAACCGGGAAGCCAAGCGTACCGTCTACACCGTAACTCTTGTTGGTGTATGAAGACAGGTCCGCGTCATCTGCTTTAAAGTCGTTATAGAAGATACGACCGCCCAGGCTCACACCGTCTACGGTGAAGTATGGGTTAGTCACAGAGAACTCAGAGTAGGTCTGGTAGTCGTTTTTGGTGCCGTTAATACCGACAGAGTAACCCGTACCCAGCCAGTTATCCTGCTGTACGCCGACCTGGAAGCTGACGCCGCTTTCAGTACCGTAACCCACACCGAAGTTGAAGCTACCGGTGTTGCGCTCTTTCACTTTATAAACGACATCAACCTGATCCGGGCTGCCCGGTACGCGCTGGGTATCGGTATCCACCGTTTCAAAATAGCCCAGACGGTTAAGACGCTCTTTACCCTGATCAACGAGGTCGCTTCCCAACCATGCGCCTTCCATCTGACGCATTTCGCGACGCAGAACGGAATCTTTGGAGGTGTCGTTACCGACGAAGCGGATCTTACGCACGTAGAAACGGTTGCCAGCATCAACATTCACGTGCAGCTTAACGGTTTTATCCGCGTCATTGATTTCCGGCTGAGTCTGTACGCGCGGATAGGCATAACCGTAGCGGCCGAGCAGCTTCTTAATGCTGTCTTCCATTTTGGTTACCTTGGAACCGCTATACAGATCGCCCGGCTGAATTTTGGTCAGCGATTCGATTTCAGCAGAATGCCCCGCCAGGTTACCACTCACTTCAACACCAGAAAGCTTGTACTGCTCGCCTTCAGTGATGTTAACCGTAATGTAGATACCTTTCTTGTCCGGAGTCAGACTGACCTGAGTCGAGTCGATGTTGAAACGCGCATAGCCACGATCGAGATAGTAGCTGCGCAGGGTTTCGAGGTCGCCCGCCAGTTTCTGTTTCTGGTATTTGCGATCGCCCACCACGTTCCACCATGGCACTTCATCGCGCAGCTGGAAGGTGGAGATCAGTTCGTCTGTGCTGAACGCGTGGTTGCCGACAATGTTGATCTGCTGGATCTTCGCAGAAACACCTTCCTGGAAGACCAGCTTCAGGTCAACACGGTTACGCGGCAGCGGAGTGACAACCGCTTTCACGCTGGCGCTGTATTTACCGACGCTGTAGTAGAAGTCTTCCAGACCTTTTTCAATGTCTGAAAGGGTTGTGCGGTCCAGGGACTCACCCACACGAACACCAGATGCTTCAAGGTTCTGCTTGAGCATGTCATCTTTCACCGACTTGTTACCGGAGAAAGTGATACTGGCGATCGTCGGACGTTCTTTTACCTGTACCAGCAGCGTATCACCATCGCGCAGGACGCGAACATCCTCAAAGTTGCCGGTGGCAAACAGAGCACGGATGGTGTTACTGATATCATCATCATTAACCGTATCGCCGGGGCGTACAGGCATACTGAGGAGGGCCGCACCAACGGCGACACGCTGGAGGCCTTCGAAATGAATGTCTTTCACTACGAACCCGTCAGCACCGTATACGGTGGCGCTGCTAAACAGCAGCGACGCTATGAGCAACTTTTTCATCGCCATCGTTATTATGCGTTCTTCCTAACACTCTCTTACAACCGAGAGAAATCATTGAAAAGTGCAAGCCCCATTAACAGCACCAGCAAAATCGAGCCAATGCGATAACTAAAGTCTTGAACTCGCTCGGATACCGGTCCGCCTTTTAGCTTTTCAATCGCCAAAAACAGCAGATGACCCCCGTCTAAAACGGGAAGCGGGAACAGGTTGATTATCCCAAGGTTCACGCTAATGAGCGCGAGGAACATGAGATAGTAAATCACCCCGAATTCCGCTGACATCCCAGCCCCCTGAGCAATCGAAATTGGCCCACTGAGGTTGTTCAGTTTCACATCACCGGTTATCAATTTCCCCAACATGTTGACCGTCAGCTTCATCAGTTGCCATGTTTTATCCGTGGCTTCAAGGATGGCGCTGAACGGCCCATACTGGCGTATTGTCTTGTACTCATCTGGCAGCGGGATCACTTTTGGCACAACGCCTGCAAACCCTTCTGCCTTTTTGCCGACCGACTTCGTATCCGGGATCAGCGTCAGCGAAAGCGGACTGCCCTGCCTTTCAACTTCCAGCGCGAGAGACGTTCCCGGATTATCGCGCACAAGAGTAACAAAGGTCATCCACTCTGTTAATGGTTGACCATCGACTTTAACGATCCTGTCGCCCGCTTGCAAACCCGCTTTGCTCGCCGCCGAATTTGCCTGTACTTCGGCTAATACCGGCTCAATCTGCGCGCCGCGTGGACGAATGCCCAGCGCAGCGACGGGATCCTCTTTGTCTGGCTCGAAACGCCAGTGACGTAAATCGAGTACTTTGTCCTGACGCGTATCTGAACCAAACGGCGATACGCTGATGGTGGTCTGCGGATCGCCAATTTTGGCTACCAGCTGCAGTCGCACGGCATCCCAATCAGGGGTTTCGATGCCATCAATCGCTTTAAGTTCCATCCCGGATGTAATTTGCGCACTCGCCGCGATGGAATTGGGGGCAATTTCACCCACCACCGGACGTACGCCAGGGACGCCGATGATAAACACCAGCCAGTAAGCGAAAATCGCAAAGATGAAGTTGGCTACCGGTCCGGCAGCAATGATGGCGGCGCGTTGTCCAACGGTTTTATTGTTGAATGCGCTGTGTCGCAGCTCAGGAGCGACAGGCTCGACGCGTTCGTCGAGCATTTTGACGTAGCCGCCCAGCGGGATAAGGGCGATGACAAATTCCGTGCCGTGGCGGTCGGTGCGCGTCCAGAGTGATTTACCAAAACCGATGGAAAATCGCTCTACGCGCACGCCACAGCGGCGAGCAACCCAGAAATGGCCAAATTCATGCACGGTAATCAGTACACCCAGTGCAACAATGAACGCCGCCAGATTCCAGAGAATGCTCAGCATAAAACCTTCCGTTAAATCGTCCCGAATACCAGTAAAAGCAAACACGCAAACACTGGAACAGCCGCTGTCAGGCTATCAATGCGATCCAGTATACCGCCATGCCCTGGAATCAGGTGTCCGCTGTCCTTAATCCCTGCTTCACGCTTAAACATACTTTCGGTTAAATCACCGAGCACGGAGGCAAGCGCAGCAAAAATCGAGCACACCAGCAGTATTGACGGTGCCACTTCAAGATTCGCCCAGACGCCGTAGCCCCAGGAGATGATCGCTGCCGTAAACAGGCCGCCGATGAATCCTTGCCAGGTTTTGCCCGGAGAAACCTTCGGTGCCAGCTTATGTTTGCCAAACAGTTTACCAAACATATAGGCCCCGGAGTCAGCCCCCCAGACCAGAATCATCACATAAAGCAGCCAGATCGCACCGCTGTAGTGGTTTTCGTCGTAGTGCCAGGCTCGCAGCGCAACCATACCCCAGAAAAAAGGAATAATTGTGAGCAAGCCAAAAATCAGTCGCAGCACTTTTGAATTACGCCACAATGCCGCGGAACCCGGATAAAAAAGAACCAGCAACAGCGCGGCAACCCACCAGGCCAGCGATATCCATAAAGAACCGGCAACCAGGGGCTGATGAATATCATGGTGATATTCAGGCAACGTAAACAGCATTATGGCCAGGATAAAGCCACAAAGTACCGCAAGCCATACTCGCTGAGTGCGCGAGGTAAAGCCGCTAAACTGTCCCCATTCCCACGCGGCGAGCATGCACACCACCAGCGTGACAATAGCGAATCCCACCGGGGGCAGTAAAAACAGCGCCGCAATGACAATGGGTATTAATACAAAAGCGGAAATCAGGCGATACTTCAGCAAAAGCTACCCCCATCAGGCTTTGTCGCCACCAGGCTCGGTGCCGCCGAAACGACGCTCTCGATTGGCAAAGGCATGCAGCGCACCTTCAAAGTCTTGTTCATCAAAATCGGGCCAAAGAACATCCGTAAAGTAAAGTTCGGCATAGGCAATTTGCCATATCAAAAAGTTACTTATGCGATGTTCCCCCCCTGTCCTAATTACCAAATCCACAGGTGCCTGTTCATTCATGCAGATTTGCTTGCTCAGCGCCTCTTCATCAATTTGGTCGGGTCTCAACAGCCCTTCCTGAACCTGTTCGGCCAGATGCCGAACGCCCTGGATAATATCCCAGCGTCCGCCGTAATTCGCCGCAATATTCAGCGTCAAACCGGTATTATTTTCCGTCAGCGCTTCAGCTTTGCGAATCCGTTCCTGCAAACGTGAGTTAAAACGACTGGTATCGCCAATGATACGCAGGCGGACGTTGTGGCGGTGCAGGCTTTTTACTTCGCTGTCTAGCGCCCACACAAACAATTCCATCAACGCAGTCACTTCCTGCAGAGGTCGATTCCAGTTTTCACTGCTAAAAGCATAGAGCGTTAACGCATCAATGCCGTTGTTGGCGGCAAAAGAAACGGCGCGACGAACGGATTTCGCCCCCGCTTTATGCCCAAAGGCTCGTATCTTCCCTTGTCTTTTCGCCCAGCGGCCATTGCCATCCATAATGATTGCTACATGACGGCAGCCATGAGCTGGCAAATTTTCGCTTATTGGTTGATTCGCAGACAACATAACGCGTTTTTTGTCCCTGAAAAGGATTTAACGGTACTCAGGAATACTGAAGCCTATACATAAAAAAGCCGTGTCAAACCACGGCTCACCTGACCACATTAAGTCAAATACCTGCGATCAGGTGGCGCAGACTATATCACTGAAGCCCAACGCTAACAAATAGCACGACGACTAGTGCTTGCTTTATCACCAGCTTGCGAGACGTGTCACCTGTTGGCGCGCAATATTACGCGCAGCTGCATCCACCGCCAGCACCTCTTCCACGCTTTGTGGTTCGCGCAAATCCATCATGTCCAGTACCGATAAATTTAACGACGCGATATCGGTAAAACGAATTTGCTGATTCAGAAATGCCTCAACGGTAATTTCATTAGCTGCATTAAGTGCCGTCGTCGCCGCCTGCCCCTGGTCAAAGGCATTCATCGCAAGCTTCAGACAAGGATAGCGGTCGTAGTCTGGTTCACTGAACGTCAGGGAACTTAGCTTGCAGAAATCAAGCGGCTTCACGCCGGATTTCACTCGATTTGGCCACGCCATTGAATGGGCAATCGGCGTACGCATGTCCGGCTCGCCCAGCTGTGCCAGTACGCTGCCATCCTGATAACGCACCATCGAGTGAATCACCGATTGCGGGTGAATCAGTACTTCCATCTGTTTCGCTGACGCATTAAACAGCCAGCGCGCTTCAATGTATTCCAGACCTTTGTTCATCATGGTGGCAGAATCAACGGAGATTTTACGCCCCATCGACCAGTTCGGATGACGGCACGCCTGATCCGGTGTCATCGCACGCAGTTCAGAAAGTGGCGTTTCACGGAATGGGCCACCAGACCCGGTAAGTAGAATAGACACTACGCCATTCTGCTCCAGGTCAGCGTACCCCAGGTTCTGTTGAAAAGGTTGCGGTAAACTCTGAAAAATCGCGTTGTGTTCGCTGTCGACCGGCAGAAGACGCGCGCCGTGCTGCTTCACCGCATCCATAAACAGGCGTCCACAGGTGACCAGCGACTCTTTATTGGCCAGCAAAACATCCTTACCGGCATCAATCGCAGCAAGCGTCGGCAGCAGCCCTGCCGCGCCGACAATGGCCGCCATGACCTGATCCACCTCATCCAGCGCCGCCATCTCGCAGGCCGCCTGCTGGCCGCTCAGCACCTCGGTTCGACTGCCCTTTTCACGCAGCTGTGCTTTCAGCAGACGCGCGCTCTCTTCGTCATCCATCACCGCATAGCGGGGCGCAAACTCCAGGCACTGTTCGACCATTCGCTGCACATTCTTACCGGCCACCAGCGCTGTCACGGTGTAAAGTTCAGGATTATGGCGAACGACGTCGAGAGTGCTGCAACCGATAGAGCCGGTTGAGCCGAGGAGTGTTAAATGCTTCATGAGATGCCCGAAAAAAGTTAGACCAGATAAAAGCAAAACGCCGCCAGCAAGACCCAAAGTCCTTCTGAACGGCGTTTATCAGTGTACGACAGAAATCAGAACTGCATCAGTTCCGCTTCTTTTTCTGCCAGCGCCGCATCAATTTTCTTGATGGCCGCGTCGGTCATTTTCTGAATGTCGTCCTGAGAACGACGATCGTCATCTTCGCTGATCTCTTTTTCTTTCAGCAGTGCTTTCACTTTATCGTTCGCGTCGCGACGGACGTTACGCACGGATACACGACCCTGCTCAGCTTCGCCACGAACCACTTTGATAAGATCTTTACGACGCTCTTCCGTCAGCGGAGGCAGTGGAACACGGATGTCTGCGCCCGCAGAGCTTGGGTTCAGTCCAAGGTCAGAGGCCATAATCGCTTTCTCAACGGCCGGGCTCATAGAGCGGTCGAAGACGTTGATTTTCAGCGTACGGGTATCTTCAACCGTCACGCTCGCCAGCTGGCGCAGAGGGGTTGGCGTACCATAATATTCTACGATGATGCCATCCAGCAGGCTTGGGGAAGCACGGCCAGTACGGATTTTGCTGATTTGGTTTTTGAACGCTTCTACGCATTTGTCCATGCGTACTTCAGCATCTTTTCTGATGTCGTTAATCACGTTACGAATCCTTGAAAACTTGTCTCAGGCAGACTATCCGCCAGCACAGCGCTACAGGTGTGCTAAGTATAGTCGCGTTTAATTCATGACAACGCCAAAGGCGCGTCCGGGTAAGATACCACTACAAAATAAAGCGGAATCTTACCTGTATTTGTCGTCGACGGAAATTATTCCGTGATCAAAGTGCCTTCTTTTTCGCCCATGACCACGCGACGCAGTGCGCCAGGCTTGTTCATGTTGAAGACACGGATCGGCAGTTTGTGGTCGCGAGCCAGCGTGAAGGCGGCAAGATCCATCACTTTCAGCTCTTTATCCAGCACTTCACTGTAGCTCAGCTGATCGTACATGGTGGCAGAAGGATCTTTTGCCGGGTCTGCAGTAAACACGCCGTCTACTTTGGTCGCTTTCAGTACCACATCGGCTTCGATCTCGATACCGCGCAGGCAGGCAGCGGAATCGGTTGTAAAGAACGGGTTACCCGTACCGGCGGAGAGGATCACCACGCGGTTATTGCGCAGCAGGCTGATGGCTTCTGCCCAGCTGTAATTATCGCAAACGCCATTCAGCGGAATCGCGGACATCAGGCGGGCATTCACATAGGCGCGGTGCAGGGCATCACGCATTGCCAGGCCATTCATGACGGTTGCCAGCATACCCATGTGGTCGCCCACAACGCGGTTCATCCCCGCTTTCGCCAGACCAGCACCACGGAAAAGGTTGCCACCGCCAATGACCACGCCAACCTGGATACCCAGTTCGACCAGTTCTTTGATTTCCTGTGCCATGCGATCAAGGATGCTTGCGTCAATACCGAAGCCTTCCGATCCCTGCAGCGCTTCGCCACTCAGCTTAAGCAGAATGCGTTTGTACACGGGTTTTGCATTGGTAGCCATGTTTCTTTCCTGAGACTGTCAACGATTAAGATGGGGGTTAATTCTGGCGACATGATATGCCGCAAATCAGCACAGCGATACTGGAGCCTGTCTGATTTCCTGTGACGGGTGACAAAAAGAAGCCGCCCTCAGGCGGCTCCTTTTCAATCATTAAGACTGCTTGGACATTGCAGCAACTTCTGCTGCGAAGTCAGTCTCAACTTTCTCGATGCCTTCGCCCACTTCGAAGCGGATGAAGCCAGTTACGTCAGCGTTGTGCTCTTTCAGCAGCTGCGCAACAGACTTGCTTGGGTCCATTACGAATGGCTGGCCAGTCAGAGAAACTTCGCCGGTGAATTTCTTCATGCGGCCTTCAACCATTTTCTCTGCGATTTCTTTTGGCTTACCAGACTGCATCGCGATGTCCAGCTGAACCTGGTACTCTTTCTCTACCACTTCAGCAGACACGTCTTCTGGCTTAACGAATTCTGGTTTGCTTGCAGCGATGTGCATTGCCAGCTGTTTAACCAGCTCTTCGTCAGCGCCTTTAGCCGCAACCAGAACACCGATACGTGCACCGTGCTGGTAAGAGCCCAGAACGTCGCCTTCCAGAGAAGATACGCGACGGATGTTGATGTTCTCACCGATTTTAGCAACCAGCGCAACACGTTCTTCTTCGAACTGTGCTTTCAGAACTTCAACGTCAGTGATTTTACCCGCAACAGCTGCGTCCAGAACTTTGTTAGCAAATGCCTGGAAACCACCATCTTTAGCAACGAAGTCAGTCTGGCAGTTAACTTCCAGAATGATGCCGTAGTTGCCGTCGATCTTAGTGATGATCACGCCGTCAGCAGCAACGTTGCCTGCTTTTTTAGCTGCTTTGATCGCACCGGATTTACGCATGTTTTCGATTGCCAGCTCGATGTCGCCGTTCGCTTCAGTCAGCGCTTTTTTGCAATCCATCATGCCTGCGCCAGTACGCTCGCGCAGCTCTTTTACCAGGGATGCGGTAATTTCAGCCATTCTTAAATCCTCGGGAGATGTGAACTGCCCGGCCGGGGGCCAAACAGTGTAAATTGAAAAAAGGGGCCGGTAATGGGCCCCTATTCATACACGGTACTAATAAGGGGTAAAACCTTATTATTCAGCTTCTACGAAGCTTTCTTCCGCCTGAGAAGCCAGATCCTGGGAACGGCCTTCACGAACGGTAGCAGCTACAGCGCTCAGGTACAGGCTAACAGCACGGATTGCGTCATCGTTACCCGGGATAACGAAGTCAACACCGTCCGGATCGGAGTTGGTATCAACGATAGCGAATACCGGGATACCCAGGTTGTTAGCTTCTTTGATTGCGATGTGCTCGTGGTCTGCATCGATTACGAACAGCGCGTCTGGCAGGCCGCCCATATCTTTGATACCGCCCAGGCTGTTTTCCAGCTTGTCCAGTTCACGAGTGCGCATCAGCGCTTCTTTCTTAGTCAGCTTGTCGAAAGTACCGTCCTGAGACTGGGTTTCCAGATCTTTCAGGCGTTTGATGGACTGACGAACAGTTTTCCAGTTGGTCAGCATGCCGCCCAACCAGCGATGGTTCACGAAGAACTGGTCGCAGCTGTTAGCAGCATCTTTCACAGCTTCGCTTGCAGCGCGCTTAGTACCAACGAACAGAATCTTACCTTTACGGGAAGAGATCTTGTTCAGCTCAGCCAGGGCTTCGTTGAACATTGGTACAGTTTTCTCAAGGTTGATGATGTGAACTTTGTTACGTGCGCCGAAGATGAAAGGCTTCATTTTCGGGTTCCAGTAACGGGTCTGGTGACCAAAGTGAACACCAGCCTTGAGCATGTCGCGCATGGAAACAGTTGCCATGTTTAAAACCTCTATATTGAAAGTTGGGGTTATGCCTCCACGTATCCCATATTACCGACCCCGAAGGGCACCCCGGAATATGTGCCGATACGTGTGTGTTGTTACACAAAGTGAGATTTGTCGCTTCCGTCCAGCCTGTGTATCTGAGATGGATCGGAAGTCCGGCGCGCTTTATACCACAAAACACGACCAGAAACCAACAGTTGTTGGCGGAGTGTGCTGTTAATGATTCTCAATTTGGCACGGAGCGTGCCTGACTGATACCATTGACGACACTTAGACTAGTATTGTCGAAAAAATCGACACCGATGGACAGATTACATGGCTATCTCTATTAAGACACCTGAAGAAATTGAAAAGATGCGCGTCGCCGGTCGTCTGGCCGCGGAAGTGCTGGAAATGATCGAGCCGTTCGTGAAGCCGGGCGTCAGCACCGGTGAACTGGACCGTATCTGTAACGACTATATCGTGAACGAGCAGCACGCGGTTTCCGCCTGCCTCGGCTACCACGGTTTCCCGAAATCCGTCTGCATCTCTATTAATGAAGTGGTGTGTCACGGCATCCCGGACGATGAAAAACTGCTGAAAGATGGCGACATCGTCAACATCGACGTAACCGTCATTAAAGACGAGTACCACGGTGACACCTCAAAAATGTTCATCGTTGGCAAGCCGTCGATTCTTGGCGAGCGTCTGTGCAAAGTGACGCAAGAGAGCCTCTACCTGGCGCTGAAAATGGTTAAACCGGGTATTCGCCTGCGTACCCTCGGTGCGGCAATCCAGAAGTTTGTGGAAGCCGAAGGTTTCTCCGTGGTGCGCGAGTACTGCGGTCACGGCATTGGTCGCGTCTTCCATGAAGAACCGCAGGTCCTGCACTATGATGCAGATGACGGCGGCGTGGTGCTGCAAAAAGGCATGACCTTTACCATTGAGCCGATGGTCAACGCGGGTGATTACCGCATCCGCACCATGAAAGACGGCTGGACGGTGAAAACCAAAGACAGAAGCTTGTCTGCGCAGTACGAGCATACTATTGTGGTAACAGACAACGGCTGCGAAATTATGACGTTGCGCAAGGATGACACCATCCCGGCGATACTGACGCACGATGAATGATAAAAAAGCCGGCAAATGCCGGCTTTTTTAATGGCTATAGCTTTTTCTTATGGGTGGCGCACGATGAGTAATCTTTTACCCGAACAGTATGCTAACACAGCACTTCCCACCCTCCCCGACCAGCCCGATAACCCGGGCGTATGGCCGTCGCACGAGCTGACCTGCGCGCATATTAAAGCCCATATGGATGTTTTCCATCGCTGGCTGGGCAGCGCGTTTGACGCAGGCGTGTCGGCCGAGCAGCTCATTGAAGCGCGCACCGAATTTATCGACCAGCTGCTGCAGCGCCTGTGGATCGATTACGGGTTTGGGCAAATCAGTGATGTTGCGCTGGTTGCCGTCGGGGGCTATGGCCGCGGTGAGCTGCATCCGCTTTCCGATATCGATCTGCTGATCTTAAGCCGCAAAAAGCTGCCGGACGAACAGGCGCAAAAAATTGGCGAACTGCTGACGCTGCTCTGGGACGTAAAGCTGGAAGTCGGCCACAGCGTGCGTACCCTGGAAGAGTGTCTGCTGGAAGGGTTATCGGACCTGACCGTCGCCACCAACCTGATTGAAACCCGCCTGCTGATTGGTGACGTCGCCCTGTTCCTGGAGCTGCAAAAACACATCTTCAGCGACGGCTTCTGGCCGTCAGAAAAGTTCTTCGCCGCGAAGGTCGAGGAGCAAAATCAGCGCCACCAGCGCTACCACGGCACCAGCTATAATCTTGAACCCGATATTAAAAGCAGCCCCGGCGGCCTGCGCGACATCCACACCCTGCAGTGGGTCGCCCGCCGCCATTTTGGCGCCACTTCAATGGACGAGATGGTCGGCTTCGGCTTTTTAACCGAGGCCGAGCGTAACGAGCTGAACGAGTGCCTGCACCTGCTGTGGCGCATCCGGTTTGCCCTGCATCTGGAAGTCACCCGCTACGATAACCGCCTGCTGTTTGACCGCCAGCTCAGCGTGGCTCAGCGTCTGAATTATCAGGGCGAAGGCAACGAGCCGGTTGAGCACATGATGAAGGATTTCTTCCGCGTCACCCGCCGGGTGACCGAGCTGAACCAGATGCTGTTGCAGCTGTTCGACGAGGCCATTCTGGCCCTGACGGCGGACGAAAAACCGCGCCCGATTGATGACGAATTCCAGCTGCGCGGCACGCTTATCGACCTGCGCGACGAAACGCTGTTCATCCGCGAGCCGGAAGCGATTCTGCGGATGTTCTATACCATGGTGCGCAACAGCACCATCACCGGGATCTACTCCACCACCCTTCGCCATCTGCGCCATGCGCGCCGTCATCTGACGCAGCCGCTGTGCTATATCCCGGAAGCGCGTTCGCTGTTCCTGAGCATGCTCCGCCACCCGGGCGCCGTCAGCCGCGGCCTGCTGCCGATGCACCGCCACAGCGTGCTGTGGGCCTATATGCCGCAGTGGTCGCACATTGTCGGGCAAATGCAGTTCGATCTGTTCCACGCCTACACGGTGGATGAACACACGATCCGCGTGATGCTCAAGCTGGAAAGCTTTGCGAAAGAAGAGACGCGCTCCCGCCACCCGCTGTGCGTGGAGCTGTGGCCGCGCCTGACCCATCCGGAGCTGATCCTGATTGCCGCCCTGTTCCACGACATCGCCAAAGGTCGCGGCGGTGACCATTCGGTGCTGGGCGCGCAGGACGTGCTGAAATTTGCCGAACTGCACGGCCTGAACTCGCGTGAAACGCAGCTGGTGGCCTGGCTGGTGCGCCATCACCTGCTGATGTCGGTCACCGCGCAGCGTCGTGACATTCAGGATCCGGAAGTGATCAAGCAGTTCGCTGAAGAGGTTCAGACGGAAAACCGTCTGCGCTATCTGGTCTGCCTGACGGTGGCCGATATCTGCGCCACCAACGAGACCCTGTGGAACAGCTGGAAGCAGAGCCTGCTGCGCGAGCTGTACTTCGCCACCGAAAAACAGCTGCGTCGCGGGATGCAAAACACCCCGGACATGCGCGAGCGCGTGCGTCATCACCAGCTGCAGGCGCTGGCGCTGCTGCGGATGGATAATATTGATGAAGAGGCACTGCATCAGATTTGGGCCCGCTGCCGCGCCAACTATTTTGTCCGCCATAGCCCAAACCAGCTTGCGTGGCACGCGCGGCATCTGCTCAAGCACGATCTGTCCCAGCCGATGATCCTGCTGAGCCCGCAGGCCACCCGCGGCGGGACGGAGATTTTTATCTGGAGCCCGGACCGACCTTATCTGTTTGCTGCGGTCTGCGCCGAGCTGGACAGGCGTAACCTGAGCGTTCACGACGCGCAGATTTTCACCACCCGCGACGGCATGGCGATGGACACCTTTATCGTGCTTGAGCCGGACGGCAGCCCGCTCTCGTCGGACAGGCATGAAGGGATACGTTTTGGTCTGGAACAGGCGATTACCCAGCGCAGCTGGCAGCCCCCGCAGCCGCGTCGCCAACCGGCGAAATTGCGCCACTTTACCGTCGATACCGAGGTCAATTTCCTGCCGACCCACACCGACCGTAAATCGTTCCTGGAGCTGATCGCGCTCGACCAGCCAGGGCTGCTTGCCCGCGTCGGCCAGGTTTTTGCCGATCTGGGAATTTCGCTCCACGGCGCCCGAATTACAACGATTGGCGAGCGAGTAGAAGATTTATTTATAATCGCGACAGCGGACCGGCGTGCCCTTAATAATGACCTGCAGCTTGAAGTGCAACAACGGTTGACAGCAGCCCTCAATCCAAACGATAAAGGGTGATATGTTTTTTAGTGAAATGGAAAGAGTAAACAATGCAGCAGTTACAGAACGTTATTGAGTCCGCTTTTGAGCGTCGCGCCGAGATTACCCCGGCAAATGTGGATACCGTGACCCGTGAAGCGGTAAACCAGGTGATTTCCCTTCTGGATTCCGGCGCGCTGCGCGTGGCAGAAAAAATCGACGGTCAGTGGGTCACTCATCAATGGCTGAAGAAAGCCGTGCTGCTCTCTTTCCGTATCAACGATAACCAGGTTATCGACGGAGCAGAAAGCCGCTACTTCGATAAAGTGCCAATGAAATTCGCTGACTACGACGAAGCGCGTTTCCAGAAAGAAGGCTTCCGCGTGGTACCGCCTGCGGCGGTTCGTCAGGGCGCATTCATCGCACGCAACACCGTGCTGATGCCATCCTACGTGAACATCGGTGCCTACGTTGACGAAGGCACCATGGTTGATACCTGGGCGACCGTCGGTTCCTGCGCGCAAATCGGTAAAAACGTTCACCTTTCCGGCGGCGTGGGCATCGGTGGTGTTCTGGAGCCACTGCAGGCTAACCCGACCATCATCGAAGACAACTGCTTCATCGGCGCGCGCTCTGAAGTGGTTGAAGGCGTGATCGTTGAAGAAGGCTCCGTGATCTCCATGGGCGTTTACATCGGTCAGAGCACCCGTATTTACGATCGTGAAACCGGTGAAGTTCACTACGGTCGCGTTCCGGCGGGCTCCGTGGTGGTTTCCGGCAACCTGCCGTCAAAAGATGGCAAATACAGCCTGTACTGTGCGGTTATCGTGAAGAAAGTGGATGCGAAAACGCGCGGTAAAGTGGGCATCAACGAATTGCTGCGCACCATCGATTAATCGGGTATAACAAAAAGCGGGGGCAACCCCGCTTTTTTTATATCTGAGGGTGGCGAAAATAGATTTTTTCGTTAATTATTCAAAGGTTATGTTGAGATCAAGGGTACCGCTATGTACGATAATCTGAAAAGTCTGGGCATTACCAATCCTGATGAAATTGATCGTTACAGCCTCCGTCAGGAAGCCAATAACGATATTCTGAAAATCTATTTTCACAAGGACAAAGGAGAGTTTTTCGCCAAAAGCGTGAAGTTTAAATATCCACGCCAGCGTAAGACCGTTGTGGCTGACGGTGTAGGACAGGGCTACAAAGAAGTACAGGAAATCAGCCCTAACCTGCGCTATGTGATCGATGAACTCGATCAGATCTGCCAGCGCGACCGCACCGAAGTCGATCTTAAGCGTAAGATCCTTGACGATCTGCGTCACCTTGAAAGCGTTGTGACGAATAAGATCAGCGAGATTGAAGCGGATCTTGAGAAATTAACGCGGAAATAAAAGCAAAACGGCAATCCTTGATTGCCGTTTTTAGTGTTTGCGCCCTCTCCCCGTGGGAGAGGGATGGGGTGAGGGCACCAGACCGCATACAGCATCATCTCTGTTCGTCCAGCTGTAGCGCCACATACAGCAGCAGCCTGTCGTCAAAGTTTCCCAGATCCAGCCCCGTCAGCTCTGAAATCCGGTTTAACCGATACTCAAGCGTATTGCGGTGAATAAACAGCGCCTTCGAGGTCGCCAGCGGCTGCACGTTATGCCGGAACCACGCCTGCAGCGTCCGGCGCAGCAGGCCGTTGTTGTCCATGGCTTTCAGACGCGCTAATGGCCGCGCCAGCTCATTGGCCTGCCAGCCCCCGCGCAGGCTGTCGAGCAGCACCGGCAGCATCAGATCCTGATAGAAATAGCTGCGGCTCTCCGGCATCCGCTGCTTGCCCACCATCATAGTGGTGCGCGCGGTACGCCAGGAGCGGGCGATACTGCCCGGCCCGGTAAAGTAGTTGCCCAGCGCAACGCGAAAACGCAGCTGGCCGTTCTCCTCCATCCGGGAGATCAGCTGCTCCACGCGACGACGATGATCGTCGGCATCCCAGCGGCCGAACGCATTGAGCGCCGGTTTGAGGACCACCATTTCCGTCAGAGAAACGATCGCCACCAGGTTATCGCGCTCCGGCGTCGCCAGCGCATTTTGCAGCTGCTGCAGCTCTGCCATCGCGCTGTCCACGCCAAGCTGGCCGCTATCGACCTCAATGACCGCCACCACGCGCGGCTGATTTAAATCGATCCCCAGACGCTGCGCCCATTCGCTGAGCGCAGGCGTATGCTCTTCCGCCTGAATAAGGTTCATCACCAGCTCTTCACGCAGGCGGCTGTCCTGAGCGAGCAGGTGCATCAGGCGCGACTGCTCCAGCATCATCTCTGCCGTCATACAGACCAGCTCACCGTATTTTCGCAGTGACTCGGGCTCGCCGGTGAGGCCGATTACCCCCACAATTTCGCCTTCAAGACGCAGCGGTAAATTGATGCCCTGACGTACGCCGTGCAGGTGTTTCGCTACCGCATCGTCGATATCCACGACCCGCCCCTGAGAAAGCACCAGCAGCGCACCTTCGTGCAATTCCCCAATACGCTCGCGATCGCCGCTGCCAATAATGCGCCCGCGGGCATCCATTACGTTGATATTGGTATCAATAATGCGCATGGTGCGCGCCACGATATCCTGCGCCATTTTGGTATCAAGATGCCAGCCAGCCATGTAACCCTCCCGTGAGCAGAGCTCAAGCATAGGGAAGTTCAGCGACGGCTGCATTGTGCGAATGCACAAAGAGAGAGGAAGAAGTATGGAGTTGTGGCAAGAATCACAGAAACGAGAAAGCCCCTGCGAACAGGGGCTTCAGAGGATTACTGCATCAGCAGATAAAGAGAGGTATCACCACGCTGGATATTCAGCGCCAGCACGGAAGGCTTGCTGTCGAGAATTTTGCGCAGTTCAGCGATGTTTTTCACAGGCTGCTGGTTAGCACCCATGATCACATCGCCTTTTTTCAGGCCGATACGGGCTGCCGGTGAATTCGCTTTCACGTTGTTCACCACCACGCCTTTGTCTGCGCCTTTATTGCTCATCTCGGCACCTTCAATACCGCTGAAGATGGTGCTGGAATCCACCTGATTCTGGCTGCTCTGCTGCAGCTCCAGGCTCACGTTAACCGGCTTACCGTCGCGCAGCAGGCCGAGGGTCACTTTACTGCCAATCGGCATCGAGCCCACTTCGGCACGCAGGGCGGCAAAGCTGCTGATCGGTTTACCGTTCAGGGAGGTGATTACATCCCCCGCTTTAATGCCCGCTTTCGCCGCAGAAGAATTCGGCATCACCTGGCTGACGAATGCCCCGCGCTGAGCGTCAACTTTCATCGCCTTAGCCAGTTCGGAGTTCAGCTCCGTACCGAGGATACCCAGCTCGCCGCGTTTCACCTGGCCATACTGCACCATCTGCGCGGTCAGGTTTTTCACCATGTTACTTGGGATAGCAAAACCGATCCCGATGTTGCCGCCGTCCGGTGCCAGGATAGCGGTGTTGATACCGATCAGCTCACCGTTCAGGTTCACCAGCGCACCGCCGGAGTTACCGCGGTTGATCGCCGCATCCGTCTGGATGAAGTTTTCGTAGTTCGCAGCGTTGAGGCCGCTACGGCCCAGCGCTGAGACGATACCGGATGTCACGGTTTCACCCAGACCGAACGGGTTACCGATCGCCACGGTATAGTCGCCCACGCGCAGCGCATCGGAGTCGGCAATTTTAATCGCCGTCAGGTTTTTCGGATCCTGAATCTGGATCAGCGCAATGTCGGAGCGCGGGTCTTTACCCACTACTTTGGCGTCGAACTTACGGCCATCGCTCAGCTGAACCTTAATGCTGTTCGCGTTATCGACAACGTGGTTGTTAGTGACGACGTAGCCTTTCGCCGCATCAATAATTACCCCCGAGCCAAGCGCCATGAATTTCTGCTGCTGGCCGCCGCCCTGGCTGTCATCCCCGGCACCGCCGCCCTGACAGAACGGAGAGCTCTGGAATGGCGAACCGTCCTGGCAGAACGGCGAGTTGTCGCCGAAGAACTGCTGGAAGTTACGCGGCATACGCGGCGTATTGACGGTGGTGCTGCCCTCAACGTTAATACTCACCACCGATGGCATCACTTTTTCGAGCATCGGTGCCAGGCTTGGCATCTGCTGCGCGGTTGCTGCCGACGACGCGGTCTCGGCTGCAGTAGCAGTCAGAGGAGACAGCGCTAAACCTAAACTCAGAGCCAGTGCACTCATTGCTAATGTGGTTTTTTTCATGTTTCTCAATCTCGATTTACAGGTAACGCAAAATTGCTGTGTAACTCAGATTCATTTTATACCGCTTAGTTCCGGCGATAAGTTTATGGGAAAGGTAAAAATTTATTGGCCGTCTTTACAAAACTCCGGAATTATTCCACCGCCATGAGCTTGCGGTATTCATCCCAGGCATACAAATCCGTCATGCCGCTGATATAGTCCTGGATAAGACGGCAGCGATAATAATATTCCATCACCGGCCATTGGGGAGAGTTGCGTTCCAGCTTACCAATCGCTTCGACATACGCCAGACGATGCCGGGTAGAAAGTTTCTGATAAAGCCGCGATTCGATGGGTATTCTGCGCACGCGCTCGTGTTCCACCAGTTCGCTGAATTCATCGACCGACAGCTGAAGCAACGGGGAATAAATTTCCATTAACCCACTGATTACCCGATAGCCCTGCAGCTCTAGCTGCTCGACATCCGGATGGCTGAATACATGCCGCATCGCCACATGTTTATAAAGCTCAAGGAGTTGACTGAAACTGCTGTCATCTTCCAGCAGCGCGTGGTTGAATTCCCCGCTGAAAATGAGCGGCAAATTATCAATAAAACGCGACGCCGCATACGGCACCAGCTTATTTAATGTATTGACCCGCAAATACATAAAGAACTGGTCTTCCGTACTGCGGCTTAATGTATTTGAGCGCGATTTTTCCCAGGCATTTTCGACAACCTGCGCAAACAGCGAACCTTTTTCATGGGTACCCCAGGACGCATAAAGATGTTGATAAAGCTCCTCGACGCTGAAGATTCTTTTCTCCACGGCATCTTCCAGATCGGCCACGCAATAGGAAATATCATCGGCGGCTTCCATAATCCACGTCAATGGAAAGCGGCCGTTTGGCGTCAATGAAAGTTCTTTACGTAACCGTTCAATATAGGCCTCTTCGGAAAGGTAATAGCCCGGTTTTTTCATTAAATAGCTGTGGGACGGGGGCGTATCCCCCATCCACCACGCGGGACGCGTATATTTCAGAATGCAGCCGACCTGTGCCCAGGTCAGGTTCATGCGCATCAGGGAATGGACCAGCCGGATCCCCTGCGCGTTGCCCTCGAAGTGACACAAATCCTGGCGCACTTTGCGGCGCAGATCGTTCAGCCCCTCTTCACCTTCACGCAGGCGTAAATCGCGTACGATGCAGCGGTCATCGCTGAGGGGCTGGCTTACCGCATCCGAAGGATAAAGCCGCTGCTTAAACCAGTCATTGATAGCCGCCTCACCAAAGTGGCCGAAAGGCGGGTTGCCGATGTCATGCATCAGGCAGGCCATCTCAACGATGCTCTCGAAGGGCCCCGTCAGCTCGTCCAGACCATAGGTTTCCAGTAAACGCTGCTCTTTGAGACGGCTCAAAATCTCTTTGGCAATATAGCGCCCGACCTGCTGCACTTCCATCGAGTGGGTTAAGCGCGTGCGCACCGCGGCGTTACGCTCCAGCGGGAACACCTGAGTTTTTTGCTGCAGACGGCGGATGGCAGGCGAGTTAACGATCCGCCCGCGATCGCTTTCGAAGATACGCAGGATCTCATGTTCGCTCTTGTCGCCCTGCGGCGAACGGAAACGTCGGTGCCAGTTTATTTTGGTGCGAAAATCGATTGGTGACATGTGCTCCCCCGCGTGAGAATGCGTTTCCCCTTAACCGCATGATAGACTATGCATCTTAACAAGGCACATCGCGAGTAAATCTATGAAAATCGGCATTATTGGTGCAATGGAAGAAGAAGTTACGCTGCTGCGTGACAAAATTGAGAACCGTCAGACCCTCTCTCTGGGAGGTTGTGAGATCTATACCGGCCAGCTGAACGGTGTTGACGTGGCTCTGCTGAAATCAGGCATCGGTAAAGTGGCTGCTGCGCTGGGTGCAACCCTGCTGCTTGAGCGCTGCAAGCCGGACGTGATCGTGAATACCGGCTCTGCGGGTGGCCTGGCGCCGACGCTGAAAGTGGGCGATATCGTTGTTTCCGACGAAGCGCGTTACCACGATGCCGACGTCACCGCGTTCGGTTACGAGTACGGCCAGCTCCCGGGCTGCCCTGCTGGTTTTAAAGCTGACGACAAACTGATTGCGGCGGCAGAGACCTGCATCGCAGAACTCAACCTCAACGCGGTACGCGGTCTGATTGTCAGCGGTGATGCCTTTATCAACGGCTCCGTTGGGCTGGCGAAAATCCGTCATAACTTCCCTCAGGCGGTTGCCGTTGAGATGGAAGCGACCGCGATCGCTCACGTTTGCCATAACTTCAGCGTACCCTTCGTGGTGGTTCGCGCCATCTCTGACGTGGCAGACCAGCAGTCCCACATCAGCTTCGACGAGTTCCTGACCGTTGCGGCAAAACAGTCCACCGTGATGGTGGAGCGCCTGGTGCAGAATCTGGCACGTGGCTAAACATACCGTCAGGGCGCTGGCCGCCCTGCTTCTTCTCGCACCGCTGTGGCTCTATGCGTTACCGCGCGTGATTACTCTCTCTCCCGCAAATACGGAACTGGCGTTTGCCGCCGGGATCACGCCCGTTGGCGTGAGTAGCTTTTCGGATTACCCACCGCAAGCCGCGGGTATTGAACAGGTGGCAACCTGGCAGGGGATGAACCTTGAGCGCATCGTGGCGCTTAAACCGGATCTCGTGCTGGCCTGGCGCGGCGGCAACGCCGAGCGGCAGGTCAACCAGCTCACCTCGCTTGGCATAAAGGTCATGTGGATTGATGCCGTCAGCATTGAGCAGGTCGCTCAGGCGCTACGCGCCCTGGCACCCTACAGCCCTACGCCCAAAAAAGCCGAGGCTGCGGCGAAACAGATGCTGAGCGACTATGCCGCGCTGAAATCCCAATACGATACCCCTGTTAAAAAGCGCATCTTCCTGCAGTTTGGCAGCCAGCCGCTGTTCACCACCGGAAAAGGGTCGATTCAGAACCAGGTGCTGGAAGTCTGCGGCGGTGAAAACATCTTTGCTGCCAGCCGGGTGCCGTGGCCTCAGGTGAGTCGCGAACAGGTGCTGGCGCGCCAGCCTCAGGCCATCGTTGTGGTCGGAAATGCGAGCGAGATTCCTAAAATTGAACAATTCTGGCAAAAGCAGCTAAAAATTCCGGTGATCCCGCTCAACAGCGACTGGTTTGAACGCGCCAGCCCGCGTATTATCCTCGCCGCAAAACAGCTCTGTGCCGCGCTGGCAGAGAGTCACTAACATAAGACCCTTTTCGAGGATTTAACGATGCTCGTTTATTGGCTGGATATTCTTGGCACAGCCGTTTTTGCTATCTCCGGCGTTCTGCTCGCCGGAAAACTACGCATGGATCCGTTTGGCGTGCTGGTGCTGGGCGTCGTGACCGCCGTCGGCGGTGGGACTATCCGCGATATGGCGCTGGCAAATGGCCCGGTGTTTTGGGTGAAAGATCCTACCGATCTGGTGGTCGCGATGGTCACCTGCCTGTTGACCATTGTGCTGGTTCGCCAGCCCCGCCGCTTACCCAAGTGGATATTGCCGGTACTGGATGCCGTGGGTCTGGCCGTGTTTGTCGGTATTGGCGTCAATAAGGCGTTTAATGCCGGTACCGGCCCGATGGTGGCAATCTGCATGGGCGTATTAACCGGCGTGGGCGGTGGGATCATACGCGACATTCTGGCGCGTGAAGTGCCGATGATCCTGCGTACTGAAATTTACGCGACGGCCTGCATTGTGGGCGGGATTGTTCACGCTACCGCGTACTACACCTTTGCCCTCCCGCTGGAAAATGCCGCGATGCTGGGGATGCTCGTGACGCTGGTGATACGCTTAGCGGCGATACGCTGGCACCTTAAGCTGCCGACGTTTGCGCTGGATGATAATGGCAGGTAAAAGCAAAACGGTAACCGCAAGGTTACCGTTTTTAGTCTTTTCTCCCTCTCCCTGTGGGAGAGGGACGGAGTAACGGCATCAGCCCGCACTCTTTTAGATGCTGAACGAAGATCCACACCCGCAGGTGCTTGTCGCATTCGGGTTCGTGACCACAAAGCGCGAACCTTCCAGACCCTCGGTGTAATCCACCGAACCACCCACCAGATATTGCAGGCTCATCGGGTCAACCACCAGCGCGACGCCCTGTTTCTCGATAGTCATATCGCCATCGTTAACCTGATCGTCAAAGGTAAAACCATACTGGAAGCCGCTGCAGCCGCCACCGGTAATATAAACACGCAGTTTCAGATCCGGATTGTCTTCGTCGGCAATCAGGACTTTCACTTTGTTGGCTGCTGCTTCGGTAAATTCGAGCGGTACAGCTACTACGTCATCACTCATCTTATGCTCCCATGAATACTGCTATTGGGTAAAATTCACCCAATTCTTTGTCTCATTATCTAATACCCTGGTAATTCATTCAAGTATTCTGCGTGGCGGCCCGTTCAGCCTCTTGTTTCGCCAGGGTACGCGCGAGGATGGTGGAGTATAACGGTTTTCCACCCAGGAACTGGGCTAATAGTGTCGCGCCGAGGCAGGTAATGATCATTGGCAAAATGAGCTGGTAATTGTCCGTCATTTCCAGCACCAGCACGATCCCGGTCAAGGGCGCACGCAGGGACGCGGCCAGCAGCGCCCCCATTCCGGCCACCGCAAAGGTCCCGGCTTCAAGGTGATAGGCGGGAAAGCCCACTTCAGCCGCCATACCAAACGCGGTCCCGAGCAGCGTACCCAGCGCCAGCATCGGGGCAAAAATCCCCCCGGGCGCGCCGGAAGAGAAGCACAGTACCGTCGTGATAACCCGGGAGATAAACATAAACAGCAGCAGACCCACGCTGAAATTCCCCGCCGCCGCAATGGGAATCAGCCCGAACCCGCCGCCTGCGGCATTCGGCTCGATAAACCCGAGTACGCCACACATTCCGCCCAGCAGACCGCCCATCAGCACCCATTTCGTGGTGTTCCCGCCGTGAATGCGCTGGAACATATCCTGAGCGCGCAGGATAAAGGTGTTAAACAGCGGCCCCACCACGCCAAAAATCATGCCGAGGATCAGGTAAAGCCACAGGGTGTTGACCGGCGCGTTGGTCAGTTTACCCACCTCAATGACCGCGCCCTCGCCATTAAAGATGCGAAACACGATGCTCGACATAATGACGCCGGTGAATACCGCTTTAATTGAGATCAGGTTGTAGCGGAACTGCGCGCGCATCTCTTCGATAATGAACAAAATGCCTGCCAGCGGCGCGTTAAACGCGGCGGAAAGCCCCGCCGCCGCGCCGGTTGCCAGCAGCGTATGGCGCGCTTCGGCGCTTCGCATCCGAAACAGATCGCCCACCATGCGGCCGACGTTTCCCCCCAGCTGTACCGTGGGTCCTTCCCGTCCAAGCACCATTCCCGCGCCCAGAGTCCCCATGCCGCCGATGAACTTAACCGGAATCACCCGCCACCAGCGCACCGGACGCAGCTCCTCAAGCGCGCCTTCAATTTCAGGGATGCCCGATCCCCCCGCTTCCGGCGCGAATTTACGCACCAGAAAATACCCCACCATGGCAAACAGCGCGGACAGCCCGAATGCCCACACCCAGACCAGCCATTCGCTGTCGGCGAAACCGGCCACGGTGCCCACTCGCCAGTTGAGTACGGCATTAACCGCTTTTTCAAACGCTACGCCAACCAGGCCCGCGAGAGTGCCCACCACGGCAGCGGCCAGCAGGATCGCCAGCGGCGTTTTATCGCGATTGAGCAGCCGCCGAATGCTGATTCGGTGCTGGGCGCGCGTAAACTGTTGTTCTTCAAAAGACGGAGAATCTGATTTCATGTCCTGTTCTTATTTGTCACACAAAAAGCCGCGAGGATTTTACCAGAGACGGCCCTACCGTCTCCTGAAAATTACTTAACAAATCTTAAAGCATTGCCCGGCTAAAAATTTCATAACCTTCCCCGAATCACATAGAATAGTGGGCTTAACCATTTTATTCGAACCAGGAACGACGCCATGAGCAAGTCTGAAAACCTCTACAGTGCAGCCCGCGAGCTTATTCCGGGTGGCGTGAACTCACCTGTGCGCGCCTTCACCGGCGTGGGCGGTACGCCGCTGTTTATCGAACGTGCTGACGGCGCGTATCTGTATGATGTCGATGGCAAAGCCTATATCGATTATGTGGGTTCCTGGGGACCGATGGTGCTGGGGCACAACCACCCGGCCATTCGTAACGCGGTAATTGAAGCCGCCCAGCGCGGCCTGAGCTTCGGTGCGCCAACCGAAATGGAAGTGAAAATGGCGGAGCTGGTGACCGAACTGGTGCCTACCATGGACATGGTGCGTATGGTGAACTCCGGTACCGAAGCCACCATGAGCGCCATCCGCCTGGCGCGCGGTTTTACCGGCCGCGATAAAATCATCAAGTTTGAAGGCTGTTACCACGGTCACGCCGACTGTCTGCTGGTGAAGGCCGGTTCCGGCGCGCTGACGCTCGGCCAGCCGAACTCGCCTGGCGTACCGGCAGATTTCGCGAAGCACACCCTGACCTGCACCTACAACGATCTTGCTACCGTTCGCGCGGCGTTCGAGCAGTATCCGCAGGAAATCGCCTGCATCATCGTTGAGCCGGTTGCGGGCAACATGAACTGCATCCCACCGCAGCCTGAGTTCCTGCCGGGCCTGCGCGCCCTGTGCGACGAATTCGGCGCGCTGCTGATCATCGATGAAGTCATGACCGGCTTCCGCGTGGCGCTGGCGGGTGCCCAGTCTTACTACGACGTCGTGCCGGACCTGACCTGCCTCGGCAAAATCATCGGCGGCGGCATGCCGGTCGGAGCATTCGGTGGTCGTAAGGACGTGATGGAAGCCCTGGCGCCAACCGGCCCGGTTTACCAGGCGGGCACGCTCTCCGGTAACCCTATCGCCATGGCGGCGGGCTTTGCCTGCCTGACCGAAGTGGCTCAGCCGGGTATTCACGAAACCCTGACCGACCTGACCACGCAGCTGGCAAACGGTCTGCTGGAGGCCGCAGAAGAGGCCGCTATCCCTCTGGTGGTTAACCACGTGGGCGGCATGTTCGGGATTTTCTTCACCGATGCGAAAACCGTGACCTGCTATCAGGACGTGGTGAAGTGCGACGTTGAACGCTTCAAGCGCTTCTTCCACCTGATGCTGGACGAAGGCGTGTACCTGGCGCCGTCCGCGTTCGAAGCGGGCTTTATGTCCGTGGCGCACAGCGAAGAAGATATCAACAACACCATCGACGCGGCGCGCAAGGTGTTTGCGAAGCTGTAAGATGTGCGGCTTGATGCCCTCACCCCAACCCTCTCCCACGGGGAGAGGGAGCAAACACTAAAACGGCAATCAAAGGATTGCCGTTTACTTTTATTACCGACTCTGCTTTCTCAACAGATAAATAAAGTACGGCGCACCGATAAAGGTCGACAGCAGACCCGCCGGGATCTGATACGGGAACAGCACCATTCTTCCGCACCAGTCCGCGAACACCAGCATCACCCCGCCCGTCAGGGCCGACATGACGATATGCGGCATCGTCCGGCGGAATCCCATCATTCTGGCAATGTGCGGCGCCATTAATCCGACAAAACTCAGCGGTCCAATCGTCAGGGTTGCCACAGCCGTCAGGCACGCCGCCAGCAGCAGCAGGGCCACGCGCGCTGGCGTCAGCGCCATTCCCACCGCGCGCGCGGTTTCGCCGCCGAGCGGCAGAATGGTCATCCAGCGGCGGCACAGCGGCACCATCGCCAGCAGCACGAGCATCGCGATCCCGGACCAGACCACCTGGCTGCCGGTGGCGTTGTAGGTTGAGCCGGAAATCCAGGTCAGGATCTTCGCCATACGCGGATCGCCGCTGGCCTGCAGCATCATCAGCAGCATGGTAAATGCGGTGCTGAGCGCCATCCCGGCCAGCAGCATGCGGTGCGGCGAAAATCCGCCGCGACCGGCGGCTATCAGGATAATCATCAGCGTGACTGCCGCACCGATACTGCCGGCTGGCATCAGCCAGCCAAACGCATTCCCCGGCACAAAGAACAGCATCAGCACCACGCCAAAGGCGGCGCCAGAGCTGATCCCGAGCACTTCAGGGCTTGCCATCGGGTTGCCGGTCAGACGCTGAATAATGCACCCCGCCACCGCCAGCATCACCCCTGCGATCAGCGCGGAGAAGATACGCGGCCAGCGCCATTGCACCAGTTCATTGAGTAAATCACCCGTTGCCCAGTGCCAGCCCATGGCATCGCGTCCGAATGAGAGCGCCGCGAACGAGGCGATAATCAGCAGCGCCAGACCGGCAAGGCTAAACCACAGCACCGACTGACGTTCAGCGTAGACTTTATCGCCGGCGTCCATCGCCGGTGCGCTCATGCTGCGCAGGCGCGGCAGCAGCCACAGCAGCAGCGGCGCCCCGATAAGCGCGGTCACAGAGCCGGTGGACACTTCCCTCCAGACCTGCGCCAGCCAGAGAATAAGCTGATCGGAAAGCCAGAGGATCAGCGCTCCAATCAGCGGCGCCAGCATCAGACGCGCCAGCAGGCGACGCGCCCCGAGCATTTTCGCCAGCAGCGGCGCAAACAGGCCGATAAACCCGATGATGCCAACCGCGTTGACCAGCAGGGCACTCAATACAATCGCCAGCGTCAGCGCCGCCAGACGAGCCAGCGACAGCGCCAGCCCCAGGTTACGCGCCACGCCATCATCCAGCCCCATGAGCGTCAGGGGGCGCAGGAGCAGCAGCGTCAGCACGACGCCGCCAGCCAGCTGCGGCCAGAGGTGCTCTACAACGCTCCAGTCGGTCTGGGTGAGCGTGCCGGTACTCCACAGGAACATGCTTTGCAGCCGATCGTGATGGAACAGCACCAGCAGCTGGTTAATCGCCCCGCAGTACAGGCTCACCACCAGCCCGGCCAGAATAAGCGTCACAGGAGAAAGGCGCTTGCCCCAGGCCACGCCAAAGACCAGCGCGCCCACCACGCACGCCCCCGCGAGTGCCGCAAACTGCGAGGTTAACGCTCCCGGCATCGCCCACAGCGTGGTGATGGTGATCCCAAGCTGCGCGCCGGTCGCGACGCCGAGCGTGGTTGGCTCTGCCAGCGGGTTACGTAAAACCTGCTGGAACAGCACGCCCACCAGCCCTAAGCCGGCCCCGACCAAAAGGGAGATCGCCAGACGCGGCAGCAGGCTGTAGTGGAACAGCATCTGCTGAATATTGTCGATATCCGGCGAGGCCAGAGCGGCCCCCCACTGCGCGCGCGGTAAGGCCGCGGAGAGGTTGAACCCGGTTAATACCAGCGCAACCAGAAAAAGCAGGGATAACAGCAGCGCCGGGAAGCGGGCGATACGCGTACTCATGCTTTACCTCCCAGGGCGTTATCCAGCACGCGGGCAAAATGCATGGCCGACAGCGTCGCGCCGTAGAACCAGACAGCCGGGGCGCGCTGGAAGCGCTTCTCGCGCACAAACGGCATTGCCTGCCAGAGCGGGGTCGCCATCAGGGTTTGCATGTCGCGTTCGTTACCGTGGTCGAAACAGAGCACGTCCACATCGCGAAACGCCGCCAGGCGGTCGATACCCACGGCGGTACTGCCCCAGAAGGTCATCTCCCCTTCCCAGGCGTTGCGAATGCCGAAGCTGTCCAGCACCTCCTGGAAAAGACAGTTTTTACCGAAGACCAGCATATGGCGGGCATCCAGCAGCGTCACCATCAGCAGCGGACGATCGCCCCGGTGAGCAAAGCGCGGCTTCAGGGAGTCTATCAGGGCATCAAATTCGTCGAGATGCTTTTTGGCCTCCGCTTCGCGGTTGAGGAAATGCGCCATCTCGTTAATCGAGTTTTTCGCCACGGCCAGCGGTTTTTTACCGTCGCTGAAAGCAAATCCACGTCCCGGCGCAATGCGCGCCATGGTCTCCTCTGACGGGCCGTAGCCCGCGGACCAGAACAGGAACGAGGGTTTCATCTGGGTGAGCAGCTCAAGGTTTGGCTCCGTACGCAGGCCGACGTCGATCACCGAGTCCGGCAGCTTTGGCTCGTTCACCCAGAGGTTATAGTTAGGAATGTCCGCCACGCCATAGGGCGTGACGCCGAGCGCCATCATCAGTTCGACCGGCAGCCACTCCAGAGCCACAATACGGTGCGGATCGACGGCGGCGGCACGCGCCGTATTCATTTTTAACAGCAGCGGCGAGAGCGCCATCGCCGTCAGCAGGCGACGGCGGCTAATGCGTGTGTTATTCAGCATCAGTAGACAAAGCTCACCGGTGCAGCCCCGGCCGGGTGAGGCAGAATACCCATCGGAATACCGTAAATATGTTCCAGCGTTTCGCTGCGCATCAGCTCTGCCGGTGTCCCCTGGGCAATCATCTCGCCCCCGCGCAGCGCGACGAGGTAGTCACAATAGCGCGCGGCCATGTTGATATCGTGCAGAACCGCGATGACCGTCAGGCCACGCTGCTGGCTCAGGCGATGCACCAGCGCCAGGACGTCGACCTGATGGGCGATATCCAGCGCAGAGGTCGGTTCATCCAGCAGCAGACAGCGGCTGTCCTGCGCCACCAGCATCGCGATCCACGCGCGCTGACGTTCGCCGCCGGACAGGCTATCCACCAGACGGTGCGCCAGCGGTTTTAGCCCGACCAGCGCAATCGCCTCTTCCACCTTCTCTCTGTCGGCGACGCCGAAGCGCCCAAGCGCACCGTGCCACGGATAACGCCCAATCGCCACCAGCTCGCGCACCGTCATCCCTTCCGCCTGCGGCAGCTGCTGCGGCAGATAGGCCACTTTGCGGGCAAAGGCTTTACTGCTCCAGCTCTCCAGCGGTTGGTCATCCAGCAGAATATCGCCTTCTGAAGGCGGCTGATGGCGCCCCAGCATCTTGAGAAGCGTGGATTTACCGGAACCGTTATGACCAATCAGGCCCGTCACTTTACCGGCCGGAAACGTCAGAGAGAGCGGATGCAGCAGCGTGCGCCCGGGTACGCGAAAGGAGAGATGGTTGAGCGTAAAGGTGGTGTCGGGTTGCGTTTGAATATCCTGCATATCAGCCAACTTAAATAAAAAGGGCACGGCGAACCGTGCCCGAAGAGAGATTAGAAGCGGAAGGTCGCGGTGGCAACAACCTGACGTTCAGCACCCCAGAAGCAGCCGTAGGTATTGAAGCAGCTGGCAACGTACTCACGATCGAACAGGTTGTTTACGTGCAGCGCCACGTTTGAGCCAGCCATGCCAACGCGTGCCAGATCGTATCTGACCAGCGCATCGACTACGGTGTAGCTGCCCACCTTGAAGGAGTTCGCCGGATCGCCATAGCTTGAGCCCGTGTAACGCACGCCGGTACCCAGCGTCAGACCCGACAGCGCACCGTCAAACAGGGTGTAATCGCCCCACAACGATGCCATGTGTTTTGGCACCTGAGCAGGCGTGTTGCCTTTGTAGGTGGTGTCCGTGGTGTATTCCGCATCGGTGTAGGTATAAGAACCCACCAGGTTGACGCTTGCAGACAGGGCCGCTTTCGCTTCCAGTTCTACGCCACGCGCGCGGATTTCACCGCCCTGAACCGAGAAGAAGGAGCCCGCCGGGTCCGCCATCAGGTTGTTGGTTTTGGTCAGCTGGTACAACGCACCGGTGACGACGATCGGACGATCGTTCGGCACGTATTTCACGCCCGCTTCGTACTGTTTGCCTTTAGACGGCGAGAACAGCTTGCCCTGGGCATCGGTCTGCGAAGCCGGTTCAAACGATTCGCTGTAGCTAAAGTACGGAGTTACGCCGTTATCAAACAGATAGTTAACGCCACCGCGCCAGGTGAACTGGGTATCATCACGTTTGGAGGTGGTGTTCGTCACGCGGTTGTAGGATTCCTGATCGGCCCAGTCATAACGGCCGCCCAGGGTTACCAGCACTTTATCCCACTGCGCCTGATCCTGAACGTACAGCCCCGTCTGTTTCTGACGGTTGAGGATCTGATATGGGCCGGAGGTCGCGGGATCTTTTGAGCCGAAATCAAAATCGCTGTTCACCGGGTTGTAGAGATCCAGCAGCGGAACAGAGTCGTCGTAACCGAACCAGGAGTTGATGTCATTCCGCATGCGCATAAAGTCAACGCCGGTCAGCAGGATGTGGTCCACCTCGCCGGTTGAGAATTTGCTCTGCAGCTGGGTATCAACGGTAAAGTTCTGCAGCTTTTCGTTATCGACAACGTATTTACGCGCCAGATAATGGCCTTTGTCCGATGGCGCTAGCGCGGCACACTGTTTGTTGCCGCTGTTTGCCGGATCGGTACAGACGCCATAGCCATATACGCTGTTTTGCGAGGTTTTGTTCTCGGCAAAGCGCAGGTTCTGACGCACGGTAAAGGTATCGTTGAACTCGTGGTCGAAGCTGTATCCCACCATTTTCTGGTTACGGGAATAGGTATTGTTCTTCGCGCCTTCGTTGAAGTTCGTCGGCAAACGATCGCCGTTCGGCAGCGGCTCAACCGTTCCCTCTTTTGGCAACCAGCCGTAGTAGCCCGTTTCAGGCTCGTTCTGGAAGTAGGAGAGGAACGTGAAGGTGGTTTTATCATCCGGACGCCATGAGAACGATGGCGCGATGGCGTAACGCTGCTCTTCCGCACGCTCCTGCTGAGCGTTATTAGAACGCGCAACGCCCGTTAAGCGATAAGAGTAAACGCCGTCGTCGTCGATCGCATCGCTAAAGTCAAACCCGGTCTGGAACAGGCTATCCGTGCCGACTTTGAACTGGATCTCTTTCAGCGGCTCGGTTGTTGGGCGCTTACTGACCATGTTCAGCAAACCGCCCGGGCTGCTTTTGCCGTACAGAACGGAAACCGGACCGCGCATGATTTCGGCGCGCTCCAGCATGTAAGGATCAATTACCGCGTCGTTATAGAAGTTCCCCTGCATTTTCATGCCGTCGAGGTAGTTATTCTGCGTCTGGCCATCGGCCGCGAAGCCGCGGATGATCAAATAGTCATAGGTGTTAGACGCGCCGCGCGTGCCTACCGCAACGCCCGGCGTGTAGCTCAGGGCTTCTTTCACCGAGCGCGGCTGATGCAGCGCCATCTCTTCGGCAGTGACTACCGAAATAGACTGCGGAACCTTTTGAATAGGGGTATCCGTTTTGGTTCCGGTCGCGGATTGCCGTGCGGCGATGGTCGCAGCAGGCCCCCAGGCACTTTCCTGTGCCGCAGGTGCTGCGGTTACCGTAATGGTTTCTTCTTTTTTCGGGGTTTCGGCCGCGTGAGCATAAGCAGACATGCCGGCAACCGCTGTGGCGACGACGACCGCGAGCTTACGCAGCGACGTGTTCATTGGCTGAGCAGTATTGGAAAGCGCCATGTTGAATCTCTGATGTGAAAGTGAATGATAACGTAAACGAGAATTATTATTATGAGCGCCAGAATAATATGCGAAACGCTGGTTGCATAGCAAGCAGTAAGCGGCCCTATGAGAATTAAGGGTTTAAGAAATCATCAAGAGAAAACGAGGGGTTAATCAGAGTTAAAGCGAGGGTTAACGAAATGAGGTTTACGGGTAAAAAAAGCCCCCTTCCAGGGAAGAGGGCTTTAAAAGCTTAGTTACCGCCGAACATGTCTTTAATCCAGCCCGCGACACCGTCGCTGTCTTTCTTCTCATTTTGCTGCTGCGGCTGTTGCTGCTGCGGCTGCTGTGGCTGAGAAGACTGGTCGAACGGGTTACCCGTTGGCTGTTCTGGCTGGCTTTGCTGGCACAGCGAGTCCGGGTTTGCGGTCCAGACAGGCAGCGTACGCATCCCGCCGCCGCAGACGAAGTTACCGGAGCTGTCCACGCCCATATCGACGATATCTTCCGGCGCAACCAGATTCAGCGGCACAGGAGACTGATTTGCCAGATAGCGCTGGTAAATCGACATCGCCCCGCTCGCCCCGTACAGTTTGGTCGGCTGGTTGTTGTCGCGGCCTACCCAGGTGATCACCACTTCACGGCCATCAATACCGGCGAACCAGGTATCGACGTTGTTGTTGGTGGTCCCGGTTTTACCCGCCAGATGCAGACCCGGATACTTCGCGCCCAGCTGACGGCCGGTACCGCGCTGCACGACCTGCTGCATCGTCCACAGCGTCATATAGGCGGCCTGAGCAGGAACGGCACGCTCCGCCTGCGGGAAGCTCTGATACAGCACGGAACCATCTTCGGCAATCACTGAGCGCAGGGCAGACAGCGGCGCGCGGTTGCCCCCGCTGGCAATGGTCTGGAACGCCTGCGCCACTTCGATCGGCGTCAGGTTAAGCGCGCCGAGGATCATCGCCGGCACCGGGTGCAGCTGATCTTTCGCCACGCCCAGTTTTTGCCAGGTATCGACAATCGCCGGCAGTCCCAGCGACATGCCCAGGTTCACCGTTGGCACGTTCATGGAACGGGTCAACGCATCCACCAGCATGACCTGGCCGCTGAACTGTTTATCATCGTTCTGCGGTGACCAGACCTGGCCGTTAGGCTGGCGCAGGGAGATCGGCGCATCCGCAATCCAGGTATTCAGGCGATACTGATTTGGCTGGCTCAGGGCTGTGAGGTAGGTTGCCGGTTTTGCCAGAGAGCCGATTGAGCGACGCGCCTGCATCGCACGGTTGTAGCCTGCAAACTGCGGCTCGGCCCCGCCCACCATCGCGCGCACTTCGCCGGTGTTACGGTCAACCACCACCATCGCGGTTTCAAGATCGGAGAGCTTACGCTGTTTCTTCAGCGCCGGAATGCCTTCCACAGCCGCCTTTTCGGCCGCATCCTGCGCCACGGAGTCAAAGGTGGTGAAGATCTTCACGCCGGAGAGATCTTTGACCTTATCGCCGAGCTTGCTTTGCAGCTCCTGACGCACCAGCTGCATAAACGCAGGCTGAGGCGAAATCACGCCGCCGCGCGGCTGAACGCCGAGCGGACGCGCGCTCAGCATGTCGTACAGCTCCTGGTCAATCACCTGCTGCTGTTGCAGCAGACGCAGAACGAGGTTACGACGCTCCAGCGCCAGTTTCGGGTTACGCCACGGGTTATAAATGGACGCCCCTTTCACCATGCCCACCAGCAGCGCCTGCTGGTCCAGGCTCAGCTCTTCTACCGGGCGACCAAAGTAGTACAGACTCGCCAGCGGGAAGCCGCGAATTTCGTTATCGCCGCTCTGACCGAGGTACACCTCGTTCATGTACAGCTCAAGGATACGATCCTTGCTGTAGCGCGCATCCATCAGCACGGCCATGTAGGCTTCGTTCGCTTTACGCCAGTAAGAGCGTTCGCTGGAGAGGAACAGGTTTTTCACCAGCTGCTGGGTCAGCGTACTCGCTCCCTGCACGGTGCGACCGGCAGTCAGGTTAGCCAGTACCGCACGGCCAATCGAGTAGAGGCTGATGCCATCGTGCTCGTAGAAGTGACGGTCTTCGGTTGCCAGCAGGGTATCAACCAGAAGATCCGGGAAGCCGTTACGCGCCACGAACAGGCGCTGCTCGCCGTTTGCTGACGAAAGCATGGTGATCAGACGCGGATCGAGACGGAAGAAACCGAACTGACGGTTGTTATCCATGTTCTCGATGGTGTCCAGACGATCGCCGTCAAAGGTCAGACGCGCGCGCACCTGCCCCTCTTTGCTGTCCGGGAAATCAAACGGACGACGGATCATCTCAATGCTGTTGGACTGCACGGTAAATTCGCCAGGCCGCGTCATTTTTGACACCTGACGATACTGGGTGGCTTCCAGCAGTTTAACCATCTCGTTTTTGGTGATGGACATATCTGGCTCAAGGTTCACCATACGGCCATACACTGCCGCAGGGAGCTGCCAGACTTTACCGTCGATACGGCTGCGGATCTTCTGATCCAGATACACGCCGTAAATTGCCATCAGGACAACAAAAACAATAAACAGCTTCAGCAGCAGCCAGAACCAGCCGCGCTTGCCCCGAGGCTTACGCCCTTTGCCTTTTCCATTACGCGGCATCGGTTCTTCATCCTCATAATCGTCTTCATAGTCATCGTCATAGTCCTCATCTCTGAGGCGACGACGGCTTACCTTTTCTTTCGCCGGACGCGCTGGTTTTCCCTTACGTCCTATTGGCTCGCGGTCATTCCCCGCCATGCTTTTTCTCCGCAACTTTCAGGCGCAAAGGCCAGATTTTCTTTTCTTTCACAGGCCTGTGAAAGAAGAAATCTCTCAAAATAAACAGCAAGACTTTCCTGTCAGGAAAGTCTTTAGTGTTTTCTCCCTCTCCCCGTGGGAGAGGGCCGGGGTGAGGGCATCAGGCCGCACTCCCTCTTTCACCTAACCTACGAATATTTCTTCGTTCGCCGCGTCGGCGCCGTATTCGCCGGATCGTCCGGCCAGACATGTTTGGGATATCGCCCCTTCATCTCTTTCTGCACTTCACGGTAGCTTCCCGCCCAGAACGCTCCCAAATCTCGGGTGATTTGTAATGGACGATGCGCAGGCGACAGCAGTTCAAGCACTAACGGCACACGCCCTTCCGCAATGGACGGCGTGGTGGCTTCACCAAACATCTCCTGCATCCGAACCGCCAGCGCCGGCGGATTATCCTCATGATAACGGATGGCAATCCGGCTTCCGGTCGGCACAGTGTAATGCCCTGGCAGTTCACTATCCAGACGTTGACGTAATGACCAGTCCAGTAAATTCTGTAACGCGGTCTTAACATCAAGCGCCTTAAGGGCTCGCAGAGAGTGTACGCCGCTCATTTGCGGCAGTAGCCAGCGCTCAAGCGTAGCGAGCAGCGTCTCGTCATCCACCGCAGGCCAACCGTATTCCGGTAGCCACTTCGCGGCGCAGTGCAGACGAATGCGGTACTGCTCCGCTTCCGGCGTCCAGTTCAGGGCGCTCAGCCCTTTTTCCCGAATACCGTTCAGCACCGCCTGATGAAACTCGTCTTCCGACGGCTTCGCCAGCGGCTTCGTCCCAAGCGTCAACTTGCCAATCTGGCTGCGACGAAAGGCCTTCAGCGTGCCCTGGGCGTCATCCCATTCCACGGTATCAGATTGCTGAAGCAGCTGCGGACAGGCATGCGTCAGAGCGTCAATCTCTACGGCTATCGCCTGCAGGATACGCGCATCCGGAGAATGGCTGCCCTGCAGCAAAAGCGGGGCGATCAGCCATTCATGACGCGTCAGCGCATCATCGCTGTCCAGCATCGCCCCCATGCCGTTTGCCAGCTGGTAGCGACCGTCCAGCCCGCGCCGACGCGCAATCCTGTCAGGGAAAGCCTGGGCCAGCAGGAAGGCAATCTTATCGCTGTCAGGCGCACCTCCCCGGCTATTCAGGCGTTTGCCCAGCTGCTGCGCCCGCTGCTGCCAGTTCCCCTGGCTGCGCGAAAACGCCTGCCCCAGATCGCTGCTGCCACCGCGAGGCGGCTCCTCAAGAATAGCCGCCAGTTTTGCCGCCGTGGCAATTTCATCTTCCCCTTGCGCGGCCACCAGCATCGCGGCCAGACGCGGATCGTTGCCCAGCGCCGCCATTTTCTGGCCGCGCGCCGTCAGACGCTCGCCTTCCAGCGCGCCAAGCTGCGTCAGCAACGTGCGCGCAGCGGTGAGGTTTACGACAGGAGGAGGATTAAGCCAGGTGAGCTGCTCAGGGTTCGGACAGCCCCACTGGAGCAGGTCCATCACCAGACCAGACAAATCGCTTTGTAAAATTTCCGGCGTGCTTTGCTGTGCAGCGCGTTCAGCCTGCTCCGCGCTGGTCAAATGCAGGCAGATGCCCGGCTCAAGACGCCCCGCACGGCCCGCGCGCTGCACCATCGACGCCTGGCTGATGCGCTGCGTCAGGAGTTTAGTCAGCCCGGTACGCGGGTCAAAGCTTGCCACTCTCTCCTGCGCGCTATCCACCACCAGGCGAATCCCTTCAATGGTCAAACTGGTTTCAGCAATGTTGGTTGCCAGCACCACCTTGCGCTGCCCCGCCGGCGCGGGAAGGATCGCTTTACGCTGATCCTGTAGCGACAACGCGCCGTAGAGCGGGCAAAGCAGCACGTCGGCGCCTACGCGGGTAGAAAGCTGCTCCTGCACGCGCTGAATTTCGCCCACGCCGGGTAAAAACAGCAGCAGGGAACCGGCTTCCTGGCGCAGCAGCTCAGCGGTGGCAATGGCGACGGCCTCGTCAAAACGCTGGTGGGAGGGAAGCGGCTGATAGCGGCGTTCAACCGGAAACGCCCGCCCTTCCGAGCTGATGACCGGCGCATCGGGTAATGCCTGTCGTAGCCGCTCGTTATCCAGCGTGGCCGACATAATAAGCAGCCGGAGATCGTCGCGTAGCCCCTGCTGCACGTCCAGCAACAGCGCGAGGGCCAGATCCGCCTGCAGGCTGCGCTCGTGGAATTCATCGAGGATCACCAGCCCGACGCCGTTCAGCTCCGGATCGTTTTGCAGCATGCGGGTGAGAATACCCTCGGTGACAACTTCAAGACGCGTGGTCGGGCCAACGCTGGTCTCGGCACGCATCCTGTAACCTACCGTTTCGCCCGGTTTTTCATTCAGCAGCTCCGCCAGACGCTGCGCCACGTTGCGCGCGGCCAGCCTGCGCGGCTCCAGCAGGATAATTTTCTCGCGGATATTTCCGTCTTTCAGAATCTGCAGCGGCAGCCAGGTGGATTTGCCCGCGCCCGTAGGGGCATTCAGCAAAACCTGCGGGGCATGGAGTAAGGCAGCGAGAAGCTCAGGAAGAATGACGGCGACCGGCAATGAGGACACTAACAGCTCCAGAGGGTTAACATTAGTCGGCGTACATTGTAGCATCGGCGCATATCATTACCGAGTCCTCCGTATGCCTGAGTCGAAACGGCTGTTTTTTGCCATTGAATTGCCCACCACCATACAGCGTCAAATTGTTCGCTGGCGCGCCGATTGCTTTTCGCCGGAAGCGGGCCGCCCTGTCGCGGCGGCCAACCTGCACATGACGCTGGCCTTTTTGGGCGACGTTAGTGCCGAAAAACAGCGGGCGTTAGCCGCAATGGCCGGGCGTATTGCCCAGCCGGAATTTACGCTGCATCTCGACGACGCGGGTCAGTGGCCGCGTTCGCGCGTGGTCTGGCTGGGAACGCGCCAGCCGCCGCGCGGATTATTGCAGCTGGCGAATATGCTGCGCGCCCAGGCGGCGCGCAGCGGCTGTTATCAGAGCCCACAGCCGTTTCATCCACATATCACGCTGCTGCGCGATGCCGGTCAGGCCGTTGCCATCCCGCCGCCGGGTTTTCACTGGGCCTTTCCGGTCAACGCATTCGCGCTTTACGAATCCGTCTTTGCACAGGGACGCACCCGCTATACGCCGCTACAGCGCTGGACGCTGGGCAATACTGAAAGGAATTCTGATGAAGTTTAGTCCTCCCCTGCAGCACGCTACGCTTATCCAGCGATACAAACGCTTCCTCGCCGACGTGATCACCCCCGAAGGGGTTCAGCTCACCCTGCACTGCCCCAATACCGGCGCCATGACGGGGTGTGCGACGCCGGGTGACAGGGTCTGGTATTCCACTTCAGAAAATAGTAAACGCAAATATGCCCATACCTGGGAAGTGACCGAAACCCAAAACGGGGCATTTATTTGCGTTAATACCCAGCGCGCAAATCAGCTGGTTAAGGAAGCGCTGACCCTTGGCGCCATTCCCGAACTGGTGGGATATGGCACGCATAAAAGTGAAGTGAAATATGGCGATGAAGGCAGCAGAATTGACTTCATGTTACAGGCGGAAGACAGGCCCGAGTGCTATATTGAAGTAAAATCAGTGACGTTAGCGGAACAGGAAAATGGCTACTTCCCGGATGCGGTAACGCTGCGTGGCCAGAAGCATCTGCGAGAGCTAATGAGTGTTGCGGCGGCGGGCAAACGCGCCGTATTGCTGTTTGCGGTGTTGCATTCAGCCATTGAACGTTTCTCCCCTGCCCGCCATATTGATCCTAAATACGCGCAATTGTTGCATGAGGCACAAAAGCAGGGGGTAGAGGTTTTCGCTTATAAAGCGGAACTTTCTGCCGATAATATGACTCTGAGATCCTCTCTTCCCATTGTCTTGTAAGGGATTAGACGATTGTCGAATAAGTGTTCTGGCCGCGTGCGCAAATACGCTTTTCCTCACAGGCTTGTCAAGTGTTACGTTTAGATAATTGCCTTACGGAAAAGCATCTGCTATTTATAGCGACCTGATTTTTCCCCCAACACGGGGATCGATAGTGCGTGTTAAGGAGAAGCAACATGCAAGAAGGGCAAAACCGTAAAACATCGTCCCTGAGTATTCTCGCCATCGCTGGGGTGGAGCCGTATCAAGAGAAGCCGGGCGAAGAGTATATGAACGAAGCCCAGCTGTCGCACTTCAAGCGTATTCTTGAAGCATGGCGTAATCAACTCAGGGATGAAGTCGATCGCACCGTTACTCATATGCAGGATGAAGCTGCCAACTTCCCGGATCCGGTAGACCGTGCCGCTCAGGAAGAAGAGTTCAGCCTCGAACTGCGTAACCGTGACCGCGAACGCAAACTGATCAAAAAGATCGAGAAAACGCTGAAAAAAGTCGAAGACGAAGATTTTGGCTACTGCGAATCCTGCGGTGTTGAAATCGGTATTCGTCGCCTGGAAGCGCGTCCAACCGCCGATCTGTGCATCGACTGTAAAACGCTGGCCGAAATCCGCGAAAAACAGATGGCCGGTTAATACCAGCGCTGTTTACACACTCCAAAGGCGGGAGTCTCTCCCGCCTTGTTACTGTTAATATGTCTGAATCACACTATATTGGGCGCTTCGCGCCATCTCCTTCCGGTGAATTACACTTCGGCTCATTGATTGCCGCGCTCGGCAGCTACCTGCAGGCTCGCGCCCGCCTGGGAAAATGGCTCGTACGCATTGAAGATATTGACCCCCCGCGTGAAGTTCCCGGTGCTGCAGACACTATTCTGCGTCAGCTGGAACATTACGGTCTTCACTGGGATGACGAGGTGCTCTGGCAGTCAAAACGTCACGATGCCTATCGGGAACGTCTGGCCTGGCTTCGCGATCGGGGGCTTGCCTATAACTGCACCTGCACCCGCGCGCGTATCCAGAGCGTGGGTGGCGTCTATGACGGCCACTGCCGCACGCTTAATCTTCCCCCGGAAAATGCCGCCGTACGTATAAAGCAGCGCTCCCCGGTGACGCACTTTAACGATCTCCTCTCCGGTGAGATTCATGCCGATGAACGTCTGGCGCGTGAGGATTTTATTATTCACCGCCGTGACGGCCTTTTCGCCTATAACCTGGCGGTGGTCGTCGACGATCGTTTTCAGGGCGTGACGGAAATTGTGCGCGGGGCGGATCTGGTCGAGCCGACCGTGCGACAAATATCGCTGTATCACCAGTTTGGCTGGACGGCCCCGGACTACATTCATCTGCCGCTGGCGGTCAATGCGCAGGGCTTTAAATTGTCAAAGCAGAACCACGCCCCGGCCCTGCCAGACGGCGATCCGCGTCCTGTTTTGATCGACGCGCTGCGATTTCTCAACCAGAATGTAACCAACGAATGGCAGGATCTGCGTATTGACGAACTGCTGAAAATGGCCGTTGCCAACTGGACGCTCGCGGCAGTGCCAAAAATCCAGCATTCTCAAATGCGTTGCGCTGAGCTATGATTAGCCGCTTTTTTCATAACAAAACACACTACGAGGTGTACCATTTTTACCCGAGTCGCTAATTTTTGCCGTAAAGTGCTAAGCCGCGAAGAGAGCATGGCGAACGATGCTATTGCACAGCCACACATGTCGGTTATTCCGCGTGAGCAGCACACTATTTCCCGCAAAGATATCAGTGAAAATGCCCTCAAGGTGCTCTATCGTCTGAATAAAGCGGGCTACGAGGCCTATCTCGTGGGCGGTGGAGTACGTGATTTACTGCTGGGCAAAAAACCAAAAGATTTCGACGTGACGACCAGCGCCACGCCTGAACAGGTGCGCAAATTATTCCGCAACTGCCGTCTCGTTGGCCGCCGTTTCCGTCTGGCTCACGTGATGTTTGGGCCGGAAATTATCGAAGTGGCGACCTTCCGCGGCCACCACGAAGCGGGCGCATCCGATCGCACCACGTCACAGCGCGGCCAGAACGGCATGCTGCTGCGCGACAATATCTTCGGCTCTATCGAAGAAGATGCCCAGCGTCGCGACTTCACCATCAACAGCCTTTATTACAGCGTGGCGGATTTCACCGTGCGTGATTACGTCGGCGGCATGCAGGACCTGAAAGAAGGTCTGATCCGTCTGATTGGCACGCCGGAAACGCGCTATCGCGAAGATCCCGTGCGTATGCTGCGCGCCGTGCGTTTCGCCGCCAAGCTCAATATGCGCATCAGCCCGGAAACGGCAGAGCCGATTCCGCGCCTGGCGACGCTGATTAACGACGTGCCGCCTGCCCGCCTGTTTGAAGAGGCGCTGAAGCTGCTGCAGGCTGGCCACGGCTTTGAAACCTACAACCTGCTGCGCGAATACAACCTGTTCCAGCCCCTGTTTCCGACCATTACCCGCTACTTCACCGAAAGCGGTGACAGCCCAATGGAGCGGATGATTGCGCAGGTGCTGAAAAATACCGATACCCGTATTCGCAACGACATGCGCGTCAATCCGGCGTTCCTGTTTGCGGCGATGTTCTGGTATCCGCTGCTGGAAACGGCCCAGCGAATTACCCAGGAGAGCGGGCTTGCCTATTATGACGCCTTCGCGCTGGCCGCAAACGACGTGCTGGACGAAGGGTGCCGTACGCTCGCTATTCCAAAACGCATTACCACGCTGGTGCGCGATATCTGGCAGCTTCAGCTGCGCATGTCCCGTCGTCAGGGCAAACGCGCCTGGAAGCTGATGGAGCATCCAAAATTCCGCGCCGCCTTCGATCTGCTGTCGCTGCGTGCTGAAATTGAACGCAACCAGGAGCTGCAGCGCCTGGCGCAGTGGTGGGCCGAATTCCAGGTTTCCGCACCGCCGGAGCAAAAAGATATGCTCACCGGGCTGGATGAAGAGCCGGAACCGCGTCGCCGCCATCGTCGTCCGCGCAAACGCGCGCCGCGTCGTGAAGGGACAGCATGACCCTCGCGTATATCGCCATCGGCAGCAATTTAGCCTCTCCGCTGGAGCAGGTGAACGCTGCCGTACAGGCGCTGGGGGAGATCCCGCAAAGCAAGCTCGTGGCGGTCTCCTCTTTCTACCGCACGCCGCCGCTGGGCCCGCAGGATCAGCCTGATTATCTCAATGCCGCCGTGGTGCTGGAAACTGCCCTTGATGCCGAAACGCTGCTGGATAACACCCAGCGCATCGAACTGCAGCAGGGCCGCGTACGCAAAGCCGAGCGCTGGGGACCGCGCACGCTGGACCTCGACATTATGCTGTTTGGTCACGAAACCATTAACACTGAACGTCTCACCGTTCCGCATTACGACATGAAAAACCGCGGGTTTATGCTCTGGCCGCTGTTTGAAGTCGCACCCGATCTCATCTTCCCGGATGGCATCCCACTCCGGACCATTCTGGACAACCTCAACGCGGAAAGACCCGCCCGCTGGTGATCCGGTTCCCCTGCCGATTAGCCTCAAAATAATTGTGGCTAATCGGTTACCTAAAATCATTGTTCCCCCGAATGTTACTGTTAGAATGCGCAAAGATTCGCTTTTGGGCTATCAGGAAACAGTATGAAACCAACCACCATCTCCTTACTGCAGAAATGCAAACAGGAAAAAAAACGCTTCGCCACCATCACCGCGTATGACTACAGCTTCGCCAAACTCTTTGCCGAAGAGGGTATCAACGTCATGCTGGTCGGAGATTCGTTAGGGATGACGGTACAAGGACATGATTCCACCCTGCCGGTCACGGTTGAGGATATCGCTTACCACACCCGTGCGGTGCGCCGCGGGGCTCCAGCCTGCCTGCTGCTCTCCGATCTGCCGTTTATGGCCTATGCCACGCCGGAGCAGGCATTCGAAAACGCGGCAGCGGTCATGCGTGCTGGCGCTAACATGGTCAAAATTGAAGGCGGTGCCTGGCTGGTGGATACGGTGAAGATGCTCACCGAGCGCGCCGTGCCGGTGTGCGGCCATTTGGGCTTGACGCCGCAGTCCGTCAACATCTTTGGTGGATATAAAGTGCAGGGCCGCGGTGACGCCGCCCAGACGCTGTTTGATGATGCCCTGGCGCTGGAAGCCGCAGGCGCCCAGCTGCTGGTGCTGGAGTGCGTGCCGGTTGAGCTGGCGAAGCGTATTACTGAAGCCCTGTCGATTCCGGTGATTGGTATTGGCGCAGGCAACGTGACCGACGGTCAGATCCTGGTGATGCACGACGCCTTTGGCATCACCGGCGGGCATATTCCGAAGTTTGCCAAAAATTTCCTCACCGAAGCGGGCGACATGCGCGCTGCGGTCAGGCAGTATATTGCCGACGTTGAATCCGGTGTTTACCCGGGTGAAGAACACAGTTTCCATTAAGGAGTCTCGTTGTGCTAATCATTGAAACCCTGCCGCTGCTGCGCCAGCATATCCGTCGCGCGCGTCAGGAAGGTAAACGTATCGCACTGGTCCCGACCATGGGCAACCTGCATGACGGCCATATGAAGCTGGTTGACGAAGCAAGAGCCCGTGCAGATATCGTGGTGGTCAGTATCTTCGTTAACCCAATGCAGTTTGACCGCGCCGACGATCTGGCACGCTATCCGCGCACCCTGCAGGAAGATTGCGAGAAGCTCAAAAAACGCCATGCGGATATTGTCTTCTCTCCGGCACCGGCGGATGTCTATCCTCAGGGTACCGATGAGGCCACCTACGTTGACGTACCGGGCATTTCCACCATGCTGGAAGGCGCAAGCCGCCCGGGTCATTTCCGCGGCGTATCGACCATCGTCAGCAAGCTGTTCAACCTGGTGCAGCCGGACGTTGCCTGCTTCGGTGAGAAAGATTTCCAGCAGCTGGCGCTGATCCGCAAGATGGTTGCGGATATGGGCTACGATATCGAGATTGTCGGCGTACCGATTGTACGCGCGAAAGACGGTCTGGCGCTCAGCTCGCGAAATGGCTACCTGACCGCGGACCAGCGTAAAATCGCGCCGGGCTTAAGCAAGGTCATGAACACCATGGCAGAACAGCTGCTGGCGAAAGAGTTAACGGCCGAAGAGATTATTGCTCTGGCTGAACAGGCGCTGAACGATAAAGGCTTCCGCGCTGATGATATTCAAATTCGCGATGCCGACACGCTTCTGGAGCTTACACAGACCAGCAAACGTGCGGTCATTCTGGTGGCGGCATGGCTCGGTCAGGCCCGCCTAATCGACAACAAAGTGGTTGAACTGGCGTAGGTTTCTCTACCCGGAAGATGAAAGGTAAACGTAATGATTCGCAAAATGCTGCAAGGTAAGCTTCACCGTGTGAAAGTCACCCAGGCCGACCTGCACTATGAAGGCTCCTGCGCCATCGACCAGGATTTCCTTGATGCTGCGGGCATCCTTGAAAACGAAGCGATTGATATCTGGAACGTTAACAACGGCAAACGTTTCTCCACCTACGCCATCGCCGCCGAGCGCGGGTCTAAAATCATCTCCGTTAACGGCGCGGCAGCGCACTGCGCGGACGTGGGCGATATTGTGATTATCGCCAGCTTCGTGATGATGTCTGATGAAGAAGCGCGCCGCTGGCAGCCGAAAGTTGCATACTTTGAAGGCGACAACGACATGAAACGTACCGCGAAGGCGATTCCGGTTCAGGTTGCATAAGCACTATCCCTGCGGCTGATTGCTGATCAGCCGCGACATGGTCTCCAGCGAATCCGTTCTTAAGATGTACAGGCGTTTCAGTAAGAACGGATTATCCCCCGGCTTCACCTTCCCTTTCACCGTCGTCACCGCCAGATGGAAACCGGCATCATTCGCCGCCTTTATCGCTTTATTGTCGTAGCCGCCAAACGGATAGGAAAGATAGAGCACGCGTGGATTAAACTGCGCCAGCGCGCGACGCGAGCGTTCAAAATCAAACAAAATCACGTGATAGCTGCGGCTCAGTAAAATCGGGTGCTTATACCCATCCACGCGGTGCAGGAAGTGGGTGTGGGACTGAATATCGAACACATCCTGAATCCCCTTAATCTCCTGCACGCTCATAAACTGCAGCGATTTTGGATCCCACTTCTGCGGATGGCCTTTTATGCGGGAAGAGATAATAAACGCGGTTGCCTTGAAGCCGTACTCTTTCAGCACAGGATAGGCATAGCGGCTGACGGATTTCAGGCCATCGTCAAAGGTAATCACCACCGATTTTGCAGGCAGGTTCATTTTGTTACGCACGTACCCTTCAAGCTGATACATCGTCAGGGTGGTATAGCCCTGATCGCGTAGCCAGGCCATCTGGTTGTTGAACGCACGTACGCTTGTCGTTGTGGACGTATGTCGAAAGCGCGTGTTTTCTTCATCACGCAAAATATGATGGTAGGTCAGAACCGGAAGGCCGTTATCTTCCTGCGCGTCCAAGCTGCTGATCCACGCCAGACGATTGCCGATGCGGATTTGGAACCAGGTCTGATTCAGACGGTCTTTCAGTTTATTCAGTATGGGGTAGCGCAGATTGGCGCTTAACGTGCCGAAAGGCGCGCTGCCGCTCGACGGCGCGTTATACACCGGCGTGTCTTTCCAGGTAATGAGGTTCTGATTGCTCAGGGGCTTATTGAGATCCCCGAGGCTGTCCTCGACGCGCTGTTTCCCCTGAACCTGCTCCAGGTGGCCCTTGTCGATAAACCCCGTGCCAAAACCGAAGCGAAATTCGTAGTAGTCCGCCGCCGCGGGCACAACGGCCAGGATCTGCCCGGCGCGCACGTTACCGACGTTGATCACGCTGTTCCCCACCTGCGCCCAGATCGCCGCGTCTTCGGTGGTTTGCATGTACTGGGCAGGCAGCGTGTGCTGACTGAGTAAACTGGCTGAGCTGACGCCGGAAATGAGCATCAATAGCAAGAAAAGAATGCGCGGTAGCATGGTGTCTTAATCGGTGCGGAAAACTGCCGCTATTGTAACAAATGAGACATCAATACCCACGTTTAATTCTTATACAAATCGTGGAGCAGGACGAAGGGAGGATTTTTTTGCTGCTGATGCCACAAGCTGCTGACGCCCGGAACGCCCTGCGCCACGATGGCCTGGCGAAACTCTGCGCTGCTTAAGGATCCACGCTGCGGATACATTAACGCCAGCAGGGAGAAGTTAATACCCGAGATCACTTCACAGCACGCGTGCTTATGACTCAGCAACGCGGCTGCGCGGTAAGGCGCCGCGCCCGATTTATCGGTAAGAAAAATCACGCCATCCCCGGTGTCCGTTTCATGCAGGGCATCGCACATCATGCGGCTCAGCATATTGGTGCTCAACCCGCGCCAGTAGTTTACCGCCCGGCATTGCACCAGCGGGCCAAATCTGGCTTCAAGCTTATCCAGCATTTCCTGCGCCTGTTCATCGTGGCAGGTGATAACCCATCCCAGCATAACTCCCTCCTTAGCAGGCAAGTAGTTTAGCGGAGTGAAGGTTAGCTTACGGTGATAACTGTCAAAGAAAGTGCCCGGCAAACAGAGCGTCGCCGGGCAAAAGATTAGCTGCGCAGCCCGCGTCCGCGCTGGATCAGCGACCAGCAGAGCAGGTAGAAGGCGATGATGAACACCACCAGTACCGCCACCGTGGTAAACAGCGGCACATCGGTGATGCCGAGGAAGCCAAAGCGGAACCCGCTGATCATGTAGACAATCGGGTTCAGGTGCGACAGCGCCTGCCAGAACGGTGGCAGCAGCGTCAGGGAGTAGAACACCCCGCCGAGATAGGTCAGCGGCGTCAGCACGAAGGTCGGGATCAGGCTGATGTCGTCAAACGTTTTGGCGAACACGGCGTTCAGCAGACCGGCCAGCGAGAAGAGGATCGCCGTCAGAAGCAGCGTCAGCGCGACAAACAGCCACGAGTGGACCTGGAACGGCACGAAGAACAGCGAAATCGCCGTGACCAGGATCCCCACGCACAGCCCGCGCGCCACGCCGCCGCCGACATAGCCCGCGATAATAACGTGCGTCGGCACCGGCGCGACCAGCAGCTCTTCAATATTGCGCTGGAACTTGGCGCTGAAAAACGACGACGCCACGTTGGCGTAGGCATTGGTGATCACCGCCATCATGATCAGGCCCGGCACGATAAACTGCATATAGGTAAAGCCGTGCATCTCACCAATCCGGGAGCCAATCAGGTTACCGAAGATGATGAAATAGAGCGTCATCGTGATAACCGGCGGCACCAGGGTTTGCACCCAGATACGCATAAAGCGGTTGATCTCTTTCGCCCAGATACTTTTCAGCGCGACCCAGTAAAGATGCGTCATGCCTTGTCTCCTTGTTTGTCATGTACCAGAGAGACAAACAGCTCTTCCAGTCGGTTCGCTTTGTTACGCATACTTAAAACCTGAATCCCCTGCGCGCTCAGCTGTGAGAACACGCTGTTAATCCCCTGCTCGCGCAGCACTTCCACTTCCAGCGTCGAGGTATCCACCAGACGATAGTTGTAACCTTCAAGTTTTGGCAGCGCGCTTTTCGCCGCCAGATCGAGAATGAAGGTTTCGGATTTCAGCTTGGAGAGCAGATTCTTCATCGAGGTGTTCTCCACCAGCTCGCCGTTCTGAATGATGCCGATATTGCGGCACAGCATTTCAGCCTCTTCCAGATAGTGGGTGGTCAGAATAATGGTGGTGCCTTTGTCGTTGAGATCTTTCAGGAAGCCCCACATGGAACGACGAAGTTCGATATCAACACCCGCTGTCGGTTCATCGAGGATCAGCAGCTTTGGCTCGTGCATCAGCGCACGGGCGATCATCAGGCGGCGCTTCATCCCGCCGGACAACATGCGCGCGCGTTCGTTACGCTTTTCCCACAGATCGAGCTGCTTAAGGTATTTTTCGCTACGCTCGAGGGCCTCTTTACGCTCAACGCCGTAATAGCCCGCCTGGTTAACGACAATTTGCTGCACCGTCTCGAACGGGTTGAAGTTGAACTCCTGCGGAACCAGCCCCAGCTGGCGCTTGGCGTTCACCACGTCTTTTTGCAGGTCGTACCCAAAGACGCTCACCCGGCCGGACGTTTTATTGACCAGCGAGCTGATAATCCCAATGGTGGTCGATTTCCCGGCCCCGTTCGGCCCCAGAAGCGCGTAAAAATCGCCGGCCTCTACTTTCAGATCTATTCCGCGTAGCGCCTGAACGCCACCCGAATAGGTTTTTTTAAGCTGCTCAAGCTCCAGTGCAATTGCCATGAAATTAACTTACCTTCAGTTCTTACACACGTTGTGTGGTTTCATTAAAAGTCGGGTTACCCTATAGTAGCGCAACGCAATAACTCGGTTACAGGTCGCTAACCTCCATGAACAACATAGATACACTCATCAGCAACAATGCACTATGGTCAAAAATGCTGGTGGAGGAAGACCCCGGATTTTTTGGAAAACTCGCGCAGGCTCAGAACCCACGCTTTCTCTGGATTGGATGTTCCGACAGCCGCGTACCGGCGGAGCGCCTGACCGGCCTTGAACCCGGCGAACTGTTTGTTCACCGCAATGTCGCCAATCTCGTGATTCACACCGATCTCAACTGTCTTTCTGTTGTTCAGTATGCCGTGGACGTTCTGCAAGTCGAGCACATCATCATTTGCGGCCATTATGGCTGCGGCGGCGTGCAGGCGGCGGTTGAAAACACGGAACTGGGGCTCATTGATAACTGGCTACTGCACATCCGCGATATCTGGTTCAAACATAGCTCACTGCTGGGCGAAATGCCGCAGGAGCGTCGTATGGATACCCTTTGCGAACTCAACGTGATGGAGCAGGTGTATAACCTGGGCCACTCAACGATCATGCAATCAGCGTGGAAACGCGGGCAGAAGGTCTCTATCCACGGCTGGGCGTACGGGATTCACGATGGCCTGCTGCGCAATCTGGAAGTGACCGCCACCAACCGCGAAACGCTGGAGCAGCGTTACCGTTCGGGGATTGCCAACCTTCAGCTTAAGCATGTAAATCATAAATAAAGCCGGGGATTTTCTCCCTCTCCCTGTGGGAGAGGGCCGGGGTGAGGGCATCAGCCCTCGATTACTCGTCCAGCAGTACCACTTTCCCCACATACGGCAGATGACGATAGCGCTGCGCGTAGTCAATGCCGTAACCGACGACGAATTCGTCAGGAATCGAGAAGCCCACGAACTCTACCGGCACCTGCACTTCACGACGGTCAGGTTTATCCAGCAGCGTACAAATCGCCAGAGATTTTGGCTCGCGCAGGCTCAGGATCTCGCGCACTTTTGACAGCGTGTTGCCGGAGTCGATAATGTCCTCAACGATCAACACATCTTTGCCACGAATATCTTCATCCAGATCTTTCAGGATTTTCACATCACGGGTAGTGGACATGCCGCTGCCGTAGCTGGAGGCGGTCATAAAATCGACCTCATGGGGCACATGCACCTCACGGCACAGGTCTGCCATGAACATGAAAGAACCGCGCAACAGACCGACCAGCACCATTTCGCTGCCGCTGTCCTTGTAATGTTCGGTGATTTGACGACCCAGTTCGGCGATACGCGCTTTGATCTCGGCTTCCGGGATCATCACTTCAACAGTATGTTTCATATTACTAACCAAATGATTTTAGTGAAAATCTCTCAATACGGATGAGTTAATATCCAGCACTGATACGCAAGCCAGCCATTATATCAGCAAATGGATAAGCCTGGCGTATGAGTTATAAAAAGCAAATATTGTGATTCCGATCACACTTGTTAATACCTATAATTAGTTGCTAGCAAATTATTAACAAAAACTGACGAGTACACTTTCTATGGCTGAAACAAACTCTAAACAGCCGCGTCTACTGGTGACATTAACAGCCGCATTCGCAGCCTTCTGCGCGCTGTATCTGTTAATCGGTGGCGTCTGGCTGGTCGCTTTAGGCGGCTCCTGGTACTACCCGATTGCGGGTCTGGTTATGGTTGGCGTAACCGTCCTGCTGTTGCGTAGAAAACAATCTGCACTGTGGCTGTATGCCGCCCTCCTCCTTGCCACCATGATCTGGGGCGTCTGGGAAGTTGGTTTTGACTTCTGGGCACTGACGCCGCGCAGCGACATCCTGGTCTTCTTCGGTATCTGGCTGATCCTGCCGTTCGTCTGGCGTCGCCTGATTGTGCCGTCCAGCGGTGCGGTGGCGGGCCTGGTTGTTGCCCTGCTGATTACCGGCGGCATTCTGACCTGGGCCGGCTTTAATGACCCGCAGGAGATCAACGGTACGCTGAACGCAGAATCCACGCCTGCTGCGGCTATCTCGCAGGTCGCTGACGGCGACTGGCCAGCGTATGGTCGTAACCAGGAAGGTCAACGTTACTCCCCGCTGAAGCAGATCAACGCGGACAACGTTAAAAACCTGAAGGAAGCCTGGGTATTCCGTACCGGCGACCTGAAGATGCCGAACGATCCGGGCGAGCTGACCAACGAAGTCACGCCGATTAAAGTCGGCAATATGCTCTACCTGTGTACGGCGCACCAGCGTCTGTTCGCGCTCGACGCGGCCACCGGTAAAGAGAAATGGCACTTCGATCCGCAGCTGAATTCCAACCCGTCCTTCCAGCACGTCACCTGCCGCGGCGTCTCTTACCACGAAGCGCGTGCCGATAATGCGAGCCCGGAAGTCATTGCCGACTGTCCTCGCCGCATCATGCTGCCGGTGAACGATGGCCGTCTGTTCGCCATCAATGCCGAAACGGGCAAGCTGTGTGAAACCTTTGCCAACAAAGGGATCCTGAACCTGCAGACCAACATGCCGGACACCACGCCGGGTCTGTATGAGCCAACCTCACCGCCAATCATCACCGATAAAACTATCGTGATTGCCGGTTCGGTAACGGATAACTTCTCCACGCGTGAAACCTCCGGCGTAATCCGTGGTTTCGACGTGAACACCGGTAAACTGCTGTGGGCCTTCGACCCGGGCGCGAAAGATCCCAACGCGATCCCGTCGGACGAGCACACCTTTACCTTTAACTCGCCAAACTCCTGGGCGCCAGCGGCGTATGACGCGAAGCTGGACCTGGTCTATCTGCCAATGGGTGTGACCACGCCAGATATCTGGGGCGGTAACCGCACGCCGGAGCAGGAGCGTTATGCGAGCGCTATCGTGGCGCTGAACGCGACCACCGGCAAGCTGGCGTGGAGCTACCAGACCGTTCACCACGATCTGTGGGATATGGATATGCCGTCCCAGCCGACGCTGGCGGACATTACCGTTGATGGCAAAACCGTTCCGGTGATTTACGCGCCGGCCAAGACGGGCAACATCTTCGTGCTGGATCGCAGCAACGGTAAGCTGGTTGTGCCAGCACCGGAAAAACCGGTTCCGCAGGGCGCGGCGAAAGGCGATTACGTCAGCAAAACCCAGCCGTTCTCTGACCTGAGCTTCCGTCCGAAGAAAGACCTCAGCGGTGCGGACATGTGGGGCGCCACCATGTTTGACCAGCTGGTGTGCCGCGTGATGTTCCACCAGCTGCGCTATGAAGGCATCTTCACGCCGCCGTCTGAGCAGGGCACGCTGGTCTTCCCGGGTAACCTGGGGATGTTCGAGTGGGGCGGGATCTCCGTTGACCCTAACCGTCAGGTGGCGATTGCCAACCCGATGGCGCTGCCGTTCGTTTCCCGCTTGATCCCACGCGGTCCGGGCAACCCAATGGAGCAGCCGAAAGACGCGAAAGGCAGCGGTACCGAAGCCGGCATTCAGCCGCAGTACGGCGTGCCGTTTGGCGTAACGCTGAACCCGTTCCTGTCGCCGTTTGGTCTGCCGTGTAAACAGCCTGCCTGGGGTTATATCTCCGGTCTGGATCTGAAGACTAACCAGATCGTATGGAAAAAACGTATTGGTACGCCACAGGACAGCATGCCGTTCCCGATGCCGGTTCCGGTGCCGTTCAATATGGGTATGCCAATGCTGGGTGGCCCAATCTCCACCGCCGGTAACGTGCTGTTCATCGCGGCAACCGCAGATAACTACCTGCGCGCGTACAACATGACCAACGGTGAAAAACTGTGGCAGGGCCGTCTGCCGGCGGGTGGACAGGCCACGCCGATGACCTATGAAGTGAATGGCAAGCAGTACGTTGTCATCTCAGCGGGTGGTCACGGTTCGTTTGGCACGAAGATGGGCGACTATATCGTCGCGTATGCGTTGCCTGACGAAGGCAAATAAAAGCAAAACGGCAACTTCGGTTGCCGTTTTTGTGTTTGTTCCCTCTCCCTGTGGGAGAGGGTCAGGGTGAGGGCATCAGGCCGCACCTGCGACCACCCGGCATTTTATACCGTGAACCCCAGCATCATCCCCGTATCTTCATGCTCCAGCAGGTGGCAGTGCGCCATATAGGCAAACTCTTTCGGCGCCTCATGGTCAAACTTCACCAGCACCTCGCTGACGCCGCCCTCCACTCTCACCGTATCTTTCCAGCCCGCGCGATGCGCATCCGGCGCTTTGCCGTTCTCTGTAAGAATACGGAACTGAGTGCCGTGGATATGGAACGGATGCAGCATCATGTCCCCTTCGCCTGAAATCACCCAGCGCTCGAGCTGACCTTTTGTCGCTGCAAACATCGGCGTGTTCATGTCGAACGCTTTGCCGTTGATCATGTTGGCGTTGTGGAAATCAAAGCCATGGTCGCCGTGATTCATATTCCCCATGCCGCCCATTTTGCCGTGGTCCATATTCATGTGGCCCATCATCTGGCCGTGCTGCATCCCCGCCATCGCCTTATCGCCATATTTCGCCATCAGCGCCTGCATGCCCATCATATCGAGCATCGGGTTCATTGAGAGCTGCAGCTTGCGCTGCGTAAGCCCCTCCAGCGACGGGAGGGCTGGCAGGGTGGTTAACGTATCAGGCAGCGTGCCGGATGCGGCCACCAGCAGCGGCTGAATACGCAGCACCGGATGCGGATTATCAAACGGTGCGACCGCCATCCCCATCTGGCTCACCGGCAGCGTCACGAGGTCAAACGGCTTACCGTCGCTGATATCCACCAGCACCTCAAAGCGTTCGCCCATGAGCATCGGCAGCTCGCTCACCTTCACCGGCTCCGGCAGCAGGCCGCCGTCGCTGGCTACCACATACAGCGGGCGTTTATCGCTGGCGGCGAAATTCAGCGAGCGCGCGTTACAGCCGTTGAGCAGGCGCAGGCGCAGCCAGCCTTTCGGCGCGGCATGCTGAGGGTAAATGGCGCCGTTGGTCAGCAGCGTGTCGCCAAACCAGCCTACCGCCGCGCTCATCACGTCCAGCTGATAGTCAATTTGCCCGTCAGCGTTGAATTTCTTGTCCTGCACAATCACCGGTACATCGTCGATGCCCCACTGTTTCGGCAGGCGCAGCAGGCGGCTTTCGTCGTCTTCAATCAGCACCAGCCCCGCCAGCCCCATCGCCACCTGATGGCCCGTTTTGCCATGCTGATGCGGATGGAACCAGCAGGTCGCCGCGCGCTGATCGGGCGTAAAGGTGACGCTGCGCGTACCGCCCGCTTTGATGATGCCCTGCGGCCCGCCGTCCACCTCGCCCGGCACTTCCAGCCCGTGCCAGTGCAGCGTCGTCTCTTCGACGAGCGTGTTGTGGATATCCACCGTCACCGCTTTCCCTTTACGTAGCTGAAGCGCCGGACCGAGCAAATTGCCGTTATAGCCCCACGTCGTGGCGTTGTGCTCGCCGAACGTCGTTTTACCGGCCTGAACCACAAGCTGGATACGGCTGCGGGCGTCAGCGGTCAGTAAGTCAGGAATGGGTAAGGCAGGCCTGTCGGCCGCTAAAACCGCGCGGCTCCAGAGAGGTAATGCGCTGGCAGCCCCCAGCACAGCGGAATATTTTAAAAAATCACGACGTTGCATGTTCATTTCCTTATTTCCAGCAGGCGATCTTTTGAGCATAAACCCTCCCCTTACCGGAAGGTCAAGTAAAGCGGCAATAATAAAGATCGTCGCACCGGCATCAAGTATGCTAACGTTAATTTTCCGTGAAGAAGTGGTAGAAGCAATGAAGACGTTTTTCAGGACAATTTTGTTCGGAAGCCTGATGGCAATGTGTGCGAACAGCTATGCGCTAAGTGAAAATGAAGCGGAAGATATGGCCGATTTAACGGCGGTTTTTGTATTCCTGAAAAATGATTGTGGCTACCAGAATTTACCCAACGGGCAGATTCGCCGCGCGCTGGTCTTTTTTGCCCAGCAAAACCAGTGGGATCTCAGCAACTACGACAGCTTCGACATGAAGGCGCTCGGCGAAGACAGCTACCGTGACTTGAGCGGTATTGGTATTCCCACTGCCAAAAAATGCAAAGCGCTGGCTCGCGACTCACTCAGCCTGCTCGCCTACGTCAAATAACCTTCCCGACGCCCCCCTGTTGAACCTATAGCCGTGCAACCACGGTTATAGTTAGCTATCATGTTTCGCTCATTTTTTGTGAGCGTAACGGATGTTAACAAAGGAGGAGTCCGCGTATGGCCGACCACACGTTGTGGCATGAAACACTGCATGACCAGTTTGGTCAGTACTTTGCCGTTGATAACGTGCTCTATCATGAGAAAACCGATCACCAGGATCTCATCATCTTCGAAAACGCCGCCTTTGGCCGCGTGATGGCGCTGGACGGCGTCGTGCAAACGACCGAGCGCGACGAGTTTATCTATCACGAAATGATGACCCACGTTCCGCTGCTGGCGCACGGACACGCGAAGCATGTCCTGATTATCGGCGGCGGCGACGGCGCAATGCTGCGTGAAGTGTCCCGTCATCGTTCCATTGAAACCATCACCATGGTGGAAATCGACGCGGGCGTCGTCTCTTTCTGCCGCCAGTATCTGCCCAACCACAATGCCGGTAGCTATGACGATCCGCGCTTTAGCCTGGTTATTGACGACGGCGTTAACTTTGTTAACCAGACCTCGCAGACCTTTGACGTCATTATCTCCGACTGCACCGACCCAATCGGCCCCGGCGCGTCGCTGTTTACCTCCTCCTTCTACGAAGGCTGCAAGCGCTGCCTGAACCCGGGCGGGATCTTCGTCGCACAAAATGGCGTCTGCTTCCTGCAGCAGGATGAAGCGCTCGACAGCCATCGTAAGCTCAGCACCTATTTCGATGACGTCAGCTTCTATCAGGCGGCCATTCCGACGTACTACGGCGGGATCATGACCTTTGCCTGGGCGACGGATAACGACGTATTACGCCATCTCTCCACCGAAATTATTCAGGCCCGCTTCCATCAGGCCGGTCTTCAGTGCCAATACTACAATCCGGCTATCCATACCGCAGCGTTTGCTCTGCCGCAGTACCTGCAAGACGCATTATCCACTAAGGGGGTGAGCTAATTGAAAAAGCTTAAACTGCATGGCTTTAACAACCTGACGAAAAGCCTGAGTTTTTGTATTTACGATATCTGCTATGCCAAAACAGCGGAAGAACGCGATGGTTACATCGCCTATATCGACGAACTCTACAACGCCAACCGTCTGACCGAGATCCTGTCAGAAACCTGTTCCATTATCGGCGCAAACATCCTGAACATCGCCCGACAGGATTATGAACCTCAGGGCGCCAGCGTGACTATTCTGGTCAGCGAAGAGCCGGTCGACCCGAAGCTTATCGACAAAACTGAACATCCGGGCCCGCTGCCGGAAGTGGTCGTGGCCCACCTGGATAAAAGCCATATCTGCGTGCACACCTACCCGGAGAGTCACCCGGAAGGCGGGCTGTGCACGTTCCGCGCCGATATTGAAGTGTCGACCTGCGGCGTGATTTCCCCGCTGAACGCGCTGAACTATTTAATCCACCAGCTGGAATCGGACATCGTCACCATTGATTATCGCGTGCGTGGTTTTACCCGCGATATCAACGGCATGAAGCATTTCATCGACCACGAGATTAACTCCATCCAGAACTTTATGTCCGAGGACATGAAATCGCTGTACGACATGATGGACGTGAACGTGTATCAGGAAAATATCTTCCATACCAAGATGTTACTTAAGGAATTCGACCTTAAGCACTATATGTTCCACACGAAGCCGGAAGATTTGAGCGAAGAAGAGCGTAAGGCGATTACTGACCTGCTCTGGAAAGAGATGCGCGAGATTTACTACGGCCGCAATATTCCGGCCGTGTAAAAGCAAGCCGGAGCAGGGATGCTCCGGGCTGTTATTTCTGTTTCATAAAGTCGCGGTAGGCATTTACCACCTGAAGGAAATCCTCTACGCCGCACATCGACAGGCTTTCTTCGTCATAGTAGCTCATCCCATCTTCCATCTCGTCACCTGAAAACTCGAGCTGGTTGGCACGCACCATGACCTCTTCACCGTCCATCCACAGCGTATATTCATGCCCGGCGCGCTGCCAGGATCGTTCACTGCCTTTCACCGTATTTGCCGCCTGTTCAACCTCATCAAGAAGTGCGAGATTTTCTTTCACCTCTTCGTTAAACCAGTGTCCAACGGCTTCGTGGCCCATCGACATACGCACTTTCACCACTCCGGTGATGTCGCGCAGAAATTCGTAATCCATAGTGTTTTCCTCTGCAAAGCCATTACGGTAATTATCGCAGCAGCGAGGAAGAAAAAAAGCGGGAGAGGTGGGAGGAATGAAAATAAAAAGGTGAGAGCAAGACCCTGCGGCCTGATGCCCTCACCCCGTCCCTCTCCCACGGGAGAGGGTGCAAACACTAAAAACCGTCTCATGGAGACGGTTTTGCTGTTTATACCGCCGTCTGGAAGATAACCCCGTCGGCCTTCTCGGTGTACTGAGAAAGCTGGTCGAAGTTCAGATAGCGATAGGTATCCACCGCGGTCTTATCCACCTGAGCCACAAAGGTCTGGTACTCTTCCGGCGTTGGCAGTTTGCCAATCAGCGCCGCAACCGCCGCCAGCTCCGCAGAGGCCAGGAAGACGTTCGCACCGGTACCTAAACGGTTCGGGAAGTTACGGGTAGAGGTGGAAACCACCGTCGCACCGTCGGCTACGCGCGCCTGGTTGCCCATACACAGGGAACAGCCAGGGATTTCGATACGCGCACCGCTCTTACCAAACACGCTGTAGTAGCCCTCTTCGGTCAGCTGTGCCGCGTCCATACGGGTTGGCGGCGCCACCCACAGACGGGTTGGCAGCTGGCCTTTGTGGGTATCCAGCAGCTTACCGGCAGCACGGAAGTGACCGATGTTGGTCATACAGGATCCGATGAACACTTCGTCGATCTTCTCGCCCTGAACCTCAGACAGCGGACGCGCGTCGTCAGGATCGTTCGGTGCACACAGGATTGGCTCTTTGATATCCGCCAGATCGATGTCGATCACCGCCGCGTACTCTGCGTCAGCATCGGCTTCCAGCAGCTGCGGATCGGCCAGCCATTTTTCCATGCCCTGGATACGACGCTCCAGCGTACGACGGTCGCCGTAGCCTTCTGCAATCATCCACTTCAGCAGCACGATGTTGGAGGTCAGATACTCAATAATCGGCTCTTTGTTCAGCTTGATGGTACAGCCAGCCGCAGAGCGCTCGGCGGAAGCATCGGTCAGCTCGAACGCCTGCTCCACTTTCAGATCCGGCAGACCTTCAATTTCCAGAATGCGGCCAGAGAAGATGTTTTTCTTCCCTTTCTTCTCAACGGTCAGCAGGCCCTGTTTAATCGCATACAGCGGGATCGCGTGAACCAGGTCGCGCAGGGTGATACCCGGCTGCATTTTACCTTTGAAGCGCACCAGCACCGATTCCGGCATATCCAGCGGCATCACGCCGGTCGCAGCAGCAAACGCCACCAGACCGGAGCCCGCCGGGAAGGAGATACCGATTGGGAAACGGGTATGGGAGTCACCGCCGGTACCGACGGTATCCGGCAGCAGCATGCGGTTCAGCCAGGAGTGGATTACGCCGTCACCCGGACGCAGGGAAACGCCGCCGCGGTTCATGATGAAGTCTGGCAGCGTGTGGTGCGTGGTCACGTCAACCGGCTTCGGATAGGCCGCCGTGTGGCAGAAGGACTGCATCACCAGATCAGAAGAGAAGCCCAGGCACGCCAGGTCTTTCAGTTCGTCACGGGTCATTGGGCCAGTGGTGTCCTGAGAGCCCACGGAGGTCATCTTAGGCTCGCAGTACGCGCCAGGACGAATACCGGCTACGCCGCACGCGCGCCCCACCATTTTCTGTGCCAGAGAATAACCGCGGTTGCTTTCAGCAACGTCTTTCGCCTGACGGAACACGTCTGAGTGCGGCAGCCCCAGCGCTTCGCGCGCTTTGGTGGTCAGGCCACGGCCGATGATCAGCGGGATACGGCCACCGGCGCGCACTTCGTCGATCAGCACGTCGGTTTTCAGCTCGAAGCTTGCCAGCAGCTCGTTGGTCTCGTGGTTGCGTACTTCGCCTTTGTACGGGTAAACGTCAATCACGTCGCCCATGTTCAGGTTAGAAACGTCCACTTCGATCGGCAGTGCGCCCGCATCTTCCATGGTGTTGAAGAAGATTGGCGCAATTTTGCCGCCGAGGCACAGGCCGCCGCCGCGCTTGTTCGGCACGTGCGGAATGTCGTCGCCCATGAACCACAGCACGGAGTTGGTTGCGGACTTACGGGAAGAACCGGTACCCACAACGTCACCCACATAGGCCAGCGGGAACCCTTTTTTCTGCAGGGCTTCGATCTGTTTGATCGGGCCGACGCTGCCCGGCTGATCCGGCTCAATACCTTCACGGGCGTTTTTCAGCATCGCCAGGGCGTGCAGAGGGATATCCGGGCGAGACCACGCGTCCGGTGCCGGAGAGAGGTCATCGGTGTTGGTTTCACCGGTCACTTTAAAGACGGTAACGGTGATTTTTTCAGCCAGCGCTGGGCGGTTCAGGAACCATTCGGCATCAGCCCAGGACTGCATCACCTGCTTCGCATAGACGTTGCCTGCTTTGGCTTTTTCTTCTACGTCGTAGAAGTTATCGAACATCAGCAGCGTGGACGAGAGCGCTTTAGCGGCAATCGGTGCCAGCTTGTCGTTATCCAGCGCGTCAATCAGCGGATGAATGTTGTAACCACCCTGCATGGTGCCGAGCAGTTCAATGGCTTTTTCAGGAGTAACCAGTGGGGAGGTGGCTTCGCCTTTGGCGATAGCAGCAAGGAATCCGGCTTTTACGTAGGCAGCTTCATCTACGCCAGGCGGTACGCGGTTGATCAGCAGATCTAACAGGAATTCTTCTTCGCCCTTAGGCGGGTTCTTCAGCAGCTCGACGAGCGCGGCCATTTGGGTTGCATCTAAAGGTTTGGGTACAATTCCCTCGGCGGCACGTTCTGCTACGTGCTTACGGTATTCTTCTAGCACGACGGTTCTCCTCGCTCTCATTGTCATATGCGGCGGGCGTTCTCTTCACGCTCCTGTGAGACAGCAGTTTGTAGGGTAAATGCCCGATACCGCGTCGGGCAGCATAGCAGGATTTCTGCACAGTGTTAATCCGTTTACAAAAAAGCAACATTAAAAAATTTGCTGAATCGTTAAGCATGGTGTAGCGGGGATTCAGGGCATCTTTTTGCGGTATCTTCTGCACCGTGACGCTTCAGTTTTTTCTTCATCAGATATAATTGTGTAATAAATACTCACACTCTTTATCCGGACGTCCCGGACGCTTCCCAATAAAAGTCAAAACAGTAAAAGACGGGTGAATAATACTCACGCCAACCGTAACGCCTCACGGCACAGCGTTTGTCTCGTTGGAGTCATTTTATGAAGTTGCCCTTTAAGCCACATCTGCTCGTCCTTCTGTGCAGTGCCGGGCTGTTTGCCGCCTCGGGCGTCATGTTTGTCAAAGGCCGCGCCACGGAGCCCGCTGCGCCGACTCCCGTCGCACAACAACCGGCTGCACCAGCGCCTGCCGCAGCCCAGCCTGCACCTGTTGTCGCGCCAGCCTACACTGCCGCGCAAATCGATCAATGGGTTGCTCCCATCGCGCTCTACCCGGATGCCCTGCTGTCGCAAATTTTAATGGCGTCGACCTATCCGGCCAACGTGATCCAGGCGGCGCAGTGGTCCAAAGACAACCCTAAAATGGAAGGGGATGCCGCGATTCAGGCCGTTGCCAGCCAGCCCTGGGATCCCAGCGTAAAATCGCTGGTCGCGTTTCCTCAGCTTATGTCCCTGATGGGTGAAAACCCGCCGTGGGTACAAAATCTGGGTGATGCGTTTCTCGCGCAGCCGAAGGACGTGATGGATTCCGTACAGCGCCTGCGCGCGCTGGCGCAGAAGACCGGCGCTTTACAATCCACGCCCCAGCAGACGGTCACCACCGTGACTAAACCGGCGCCAGCGAAAACCAGCACCGCCGAGGCGACGACCGCCACGACGTCCGCGCCCGCCCCAACGGTAATCAAAATTGAATCTGCCGATCCGCAGGTTGTTTACGTCCCGACCTATAACCCCAATACGGTTTATGGGACCTGGCCAAACGCCGCTTATCCGCCCACCTATCTCCCGCCTACGCCCGGGGAGCAGTTTGGCAACAGCTTCGTAAACGGTTTAGGCTTCAGCCTGGGCGTCGCCACAACCTATGCCATCTTCAGCAACATCGACTGGGATGATGACGATGACTGGGATCATCACCATGGCGACTGGGATAATCACGGCGGCTATAACCGCAACGGCGATAACAATATCAATATCAACGTTGAGAACTTCAATAAAATCAGCGGACAGCGCCTGACGGACACCAACCGCACCTGGCAGCACAACCCGGCCTATCGGGAAGGCGTGCCCTATCCGACTAACCAGCTCAACACTCGCTTCCACTCCACCAACGCGGCGACAGGGCTCAGCTCAACGCAGCAAAAACCGGTTAACCGCGATAGCCAGCGTCAGGCCGCGCTAAGCCAGATGGAGAAATCCACGGGTAAAACCTTCCCCCAAACGGCGCGCTCCGGAACGAAAGACGTGCAGCGTCAGGCCTCAGGTGAACAGCTGAAGCAGATTTCACAGCGCAATAACTACCGCGGCTACGACACTAAACCGCAGACGGCGAAGCGGAGCACCGCGCAGCAGCGAGAAAATCGCCAGACCAACGCGCAGAGACAAGAGAAGCGGGCTTCGCAGCCCGCGCAGCAACGCTCTCTCCAGCAGCGAAGCAGCCAGCCCCGGGCCAATGCGCTGAGCGGTAACGACAGCCGCTCGGCGAACTGGCAGGCGCAGCAGCAGCGCGGTGCGCAAAGCAGACAGCTCGCTGCGCGCCAGCAGCAGCCACGTCAGGCGTCTGGTGGACGTGCTGAACGCCGTGAAATTCGACATCGCTAAGGGAACCGACATGAAACGTAAACTACTCAGCGGAATGGTGTTATTTATGCTTTCGGCCTCGGTGATGGCGCAGCAGTCTTTTAGCACACCCGCTCAGGCAACCGATGCGCTGACCAAAGCCATCCGTGAGCAAAACGAGAGCGCGATGACCAACCTGCTTGGAGAGAACTGGCGCGATTTTCTGCCGCCTGAGGGCGTTGATCCGGATGCTGTCGATCGCTTCCTGCGCGACTGGAACGTCCGTCATACCACGGTTGTCGAAGGAGATACGGCACACCTGGTTGTCGGAGACAGCGGCTGGCAGCTTCCCATCCCGGTGATCAAAACCTCGGCAGGCTGGCAGTTCGACATCAAAGAAGGGGCAGAAGAGATCCTGACCCGCGAAATCGGGCGTAACGAGCTCGCCGCCATTGAAGCCTTACATGCCTATGTTGATGCGCAGCAAAGCTATTTTGCGATGAACCAGAAATACGCGCAGAAGATTGTCAGCTCGAAAGGCAAAAAAGACGGTTTGTACTGGCCAGCCTCGCCCGGCGAAGCGCCCAGCCCGCTCGGCCCGGCATTTAGCCCGAAAGAGCCGGGTACCGGCTATCACGGCTATCGCTTCCGCATCCTGCCGGATAATCACGGTTTCGCGATGGTGGCCTGGCCGGTCAGCTACGGTCAGACGGGCGTCATGAGCTTTGTGATAAACCAGGACGACAAGGTGTACCAGTCCGATCTCGGCAGCGATTCAGAGCAGAAAGCCCGGGCGCTAGCCGCCTATAGCCCTGATAAAACCTGGCAGCCTGTGGCCCCCTGAACGCAGCGCATAAAAAAAGCGGCCATTGGCCGCTTTTTTTCATCTGAAGAAACTTATTTCTTCTTCGCTTTCGCGTTTGGCAGGTCAGTGATGCTGCCTTCAAACACTTCTGCCGCCAGGCCCACGGACTCGTGCAGAGTCGGGTGAGCGTGGATGGTCAGCGCGATGTCTTCAGCGTCACAGCCCATTTCGATAGCCAGACCGATTTCACCCAGCAGCTCGCCGCCGTTGGTACCGACAATCGCACCACCGATGACGCGGTGAGTCTCTTTGTCGAAGATCAGTTTGGTCATACCGTCAGCGCAGTCGGACGCGATAGCACGGCCAGAAGCAGCCCACGGGAAGGTGGCGGTTTCGTAGCTGATGCCTTTCTCTTTCGCTTCTTTCTCAGTCAGACCGACCCATGCCACTTCTGGCTCGGTGTACGCGATAGATGGAATGACTTTCGGATCGAAGTAGTGCTTCATGCCGGCGATAACTTCAGCGGCAACGTGACCTTCGTGGACACCTTTGTGCGCCAGCATTGGCTGACCGACGATATCGCCGATAGCAAAGATGTGCGGCACGTTAGTGCGCAGCTGCTTGTCAACGCGGATAAAGCCACGGTCGTCCACTTCCACGCCAGCTTTGCCCGCGTCGAGGTTTTTACCGTTCGGCACACGGCCGATAGCCACCAGCACGGCGTCGTAACGCTGTGGTTCGGATGGGGCTTTTTTGCCTTCCATGGAAACGTAAATACCGTCTTCTTTCGCTTCAACGGCAGTCACTTTGGTTTCCAGCATCAGGTTGAATTTCTTGCTGATGCGTTTGGTGAAGACTTTAACGATGTCTTTGTCGGCAGCCGGGATAACCTGGTCGAACATTTCAACCACGTCGATCTCTGAACCCAGCGCATGGTACACGGTACCCATTTCCAGACCGATGATACCGCCGCCCATGACCAGCAGACGCTTAGGAACGGTTTTCAGCTCCAGCGCATCGGTGGAATCCCACACGCGTGGATCTTCATGCGGAATGAATGGCAGTTCGATTGGGCGAGAGCCTGCCGCGATGATCGCGTTGTCGAAGTTGATCACGGTTTTGCCGTTTTCGCCTTCCACTTCCAGGGTGTTCGCACCGGTGAATTTACCCAGACCGTTTACCACTTTCACTTTACGGCCTTTGGCCATACCCGCCAGACCGCCGGTCAGCTGAGTGATAACTTTCTCTTTCCAGGTACGAATTTTGTCGATATCGGTTTTCGGCTCGCCGAAGACGATACCGTGTTCAGCCAGCGCTTTGGCTTCTTCGATAACTTTCGCTACGTGCAGCAGCGCTTTAGAAGGGATACAGCCGACGTTCAGACAAACACCGCCGAGGGTGCTGTAACGTTCTACGATGACGGTTTCCAGACCTAAATCCGCTGCACGGAATGCTGCGGAGTAACCTGCCGGGCCTGCCCCAAGTACTACGACCTGAGTTTTGATTTCTGTGCTCATCATGACCTCTTAATTTATACCCGTCGTCCACCGGGTCGTTCTATCCGCCCGCAGTTTACAAAATTGTTAACAATTTTGAAACAACAAACGGCTCACGAATTGTCGCTTTCGCCAATAACCTCACAAACACCATGAGATTATCAGAAAAAAGCCGGCCGACTGGCCGGCTTTTCGATTACATCACCAGGCGGCGAATGTCGCTCAGCATGTTGTTGATGATGGTGATGAAGCGCGCACCATCAGCACCGTCGATCACGCGGTGGTCGAAGGAAAGAGAGATTGGCATCATCAGACGCGGCACGAACTCTTTGCCATTCCACACCGGCTCCATCGCGGACTTGGACACACCGAGGATAGCCACTTCCGGCGCGTTAACGATCGGCGCGAAGTGGGTGGTACCCAGGCCGCCGATGCTGGAGATAGTGAAGCAGCCGCCCTGCATTTCGCCGGCAGTCAGCTTACCATCACGCGCTTTCTTGGAGATCACGGTCAGTTCACGGGACAGCTCAGTGATGCTCTTCTTGTTCACGTCTTTGAAGACCGGAACAACCAGACCATTTGGCGTATCAACAGCAACACCGATATTGATGTATTTCTTCAGCGTCAGCTTCTGGCCGTCTTCGGACAGGGAGCTGTTGAAGCGTGGCATCTGCTCAAGGGCAGCGGCAACGGCTTTCATGATGAAGACCACTGGGGTGAATTTCACGTCCAGTTTGCGCTTCTCAGCTTCAGCGTTCTGCTGTTTACGGAACGCTTCCAGATCGGTGATATCGGTTTTGTCGAAGTGCGTAACGTGCGGGATCATCACCCAGTTACGGCTCAGGTTAGCACCAGAGATTTTCTGGATGCGGCCCAGCTCCACTTCTTCGATTTCGCCGAACTTGCTGAAGTCCACTTTCGGCCATGGCAGCATGCCCGGGATACCGCCACCGGCGGCTGCAGCTGGTGCAGCTTCGGCGCGTTTCACCGCGTCTTTCACGTAGGTCTGAACGTCTTCGCGCAGGATACGACCCTTACGGCCGGTTCCTTTCACTTTCGCCAGGTTCACACCGAATTCGCGCGCCAGGCGACGAATCAGTGGGGTAGCGTGGACGTAAGCGTCGTTTTCAGCGAACTCAGATTTTTCTACTTTAGCAGCAGGGGCAGCGGCTGGTTTAGCAGCCTGAGCCGGTGCAGCAGCCGGTGCTGGAGCAGCCGCGGCAGCCGGAGCTGCGGCAGGCGCAGCGCCTTCCACTTCGAAGACCATGATCAGAGAGCCGGTAGACACTTTGTCGCCGGTGCTGATCTTAATCTCTTTAACGGTACCCGCGAACGGCGCTGGCACTTCCATAGAAGCTTTGTCGCCTTCAACGGTGATCAGTGACTGTTCAGCGGCAACTTTGTCGCCCACTTTCACCATCACTTCGGTCACTTCAACTTCGTCACCGCCGATGTCCGGTACGTTAACGTCTTTCGCGCCGCCAGCAGCTGCTGGTGCAGCAGCCGGAGCCGGAGCAGCGGCCTGCGCAGGCGCTGCAGCAGGTGCAGCACCCGCCACTTCGAAGACCATGATCAGGGAGCCGGTAGACACTTTGTCGCCGGTGTTGATCTTGATCTCTTTAACGGTACCCGCGAACGGAGCCGGCACTTCCATAGAGGCTTTGTCGCCTTCTACGGTGATCAGTGACTGCTCGGCCGCAACGGTGTCGCCCACTTTCACCAGGATTTCAGTGACTTCAACTTCGTCACCGCCGATGTCAGGCACGTTCACTTCTTTCGCGCTCGCGGCAGCTGCTGGAGCAGCGGCGGCCGGAGCGGCTTTCTTCTCTTCCTGCGCAGGTGCAGCAGCTGCTGCACCGTCGGCGGAATCGAAAATCATGATCAGTTTGCCGGTCTCGGTTTTATCGCCAACAGAGACTTTGATCTCTTTAACGATGCCAGCCTGAGGAGACGGGACTTCCATAGAGGCTTTGTCGCCTTCTACGGTGATCAGCGACTGTTCAGCTTCAACTTTGTCGCCTACTTTGACCAGGATCTCGGTGATTTCAACTTCATCAGCCCCGATGTCCGGTACATTGATTTCGATAGCCATTATTCTTTTACCTCTTACGCCAGACGCGGGTTAACTTTTTCTGCATCGATGTTGAATTTGGTGATTGCGTCCGCAACCACTTTCTTATCGATTTCGCCACGTTTAGCCAGTTCGCCCAGTGCTGCTACAACCACGTAAGAAGCATCAACTTCGAAGTGGTGACGCAGGTTTTCGCGGCTGTCAGAACGACCGAAGCCGTCAGTACCCAGAACGCGATAATCATCAGCTGGAACGTAAGTACGAACCTGCTCAGCGAACAGTTTCATATAGTCAGTAGACGCCACCGCTGGCGCATCGTTCATCACCTGAGCGATGTACGGAACGCGTGGAGTTTCCAGTGGGTGCAGCATGTTCCAGCGCTCACAATCCTGGCCATCACGCGCCAGTTCAGTGAAGGAGGTCACAGAGTACACGTCGGAACCCACGCCGTAGTCTTTCGCCAGGATCTGCGCTGCTTCACGTACGTGACGCAGGATAGAGCCGGAGCCCAGCAGCTGAACTTTACCTTTGCTACCTTCGATGGTTTCGAGTTTGTAGATACCTTTACGGATACCTTCCTCGGCACCTGCTGGCATTGCCGGCATGTGGTAGTTTTCGTTCAGGGTGGTGATGTAGTAGTAAATGTTCTCTTGCGCTTCACCGTACATGCGCTGCAGACCGTCATGCATGATGACTGCCACTTCGTACGCGTAAGACGGATCGTAAGAGATACAGTTAGGGATCGTCAGAGACTGAATGTGGCTGTGGCCATCTTCGTGCTGCAGACCTTCACCGTTCAGAGTCGTACGACCGGAGGTACCGCCTACCAGGAAGCCGCGAGCCTGCTGGTCGCCTGCCTGCCAGCACAGGTCACCGATACGCTGGAACCCGAACATGGAGTAGTAGATGTAGAACGGGATCATCGGCAGGTTGTTGGTGCTGTAAGAGGTCGCAGCAGCCAGCCAGGATGCGCCTGCGCCCAGCTCGTTGATACCTTCCTGCAGGATCTGACCTTTCTCGTCTTCTTTGTAGTATGCAACCTGCTCACGGTCCTGCGGGGTGTACTGCTGGCCGTTCGGGCTGTAGATACCGATCTGACGGAACAGACCTTCCATACCGAAAGTACGCGCTTCGTCAGCGATGATTGGAACCAGACGATCTTTGATCGACTTGTTCTTCAGCATCACGTTCAGGGCACGAACGAAAGCGATAGTGGTGGAGATCTCTTTGTTCTGCTCTTCCAGCAGCTGAGAGAAGTCTTCCAGCGCTGGCAGTTCCAGCTTCTCGGTGAAGTTAGGCTGACGAGCTGGCAGGTAGCCTTTCAGCGCCTGACGACGTTCGTGCAGGTACTTGTGCTCTTCAGAACCTTCCGGGAAGGTGATGTAAGACAGGTTTTCTACCTGCTCATCGGTCACTGGAACGTTGAAACGGTCGCGGATATAACGCACGCCGTCCATGTTCATTTTCTTAACCTGGTGAGCGATGTTTTTACCTTCTGCGGTATCACCCATGCCGTAACCTTTAATGGTATGGGCCAGGATTACAGTCGCTTTACCTTTGGTTTCACGCGCTTTTTTCAGTGCAGCGTAGACTTTCTTCGGATCGTGACCACCGCGGTTCAGAGCCCAGATCTGCTCATCAGTCCAGTCAGCAACCAGTGCTGCGGTTTCAGGGTATTTGCCGAAGAAGTGCTCACGAACGTAGGCACCGTCTTTGGATTTGAAGGTCTGGTAGTCACCGTCAACGGTTTCGTTCATCAGCTGGATCAGCTTACCGCTGGTGTCTTTACGCAGCAGCTCATCCCAACGACCGCCCCACATGACTTTGATCACGTTCCAGCCAGCACCAGCGAAGATGCCTTCCAGTTCGTTGATGATCTTGCCGTTACCGGTTACCGGACCATCCAGACGCTGCAGGTTACAGTTGATGATGAAGCACAGGTTGTCCAGCTTCTCACGGGTTGCGATGGTGATCGCACCTTTGGATTCTGGCTCATCCATTTCGCCGTCGCCCAGGAAGGCGTAAACGGTCTGCTCAGAGGTGTCTTTCAGACCACGGTGTTCCAGGTATTTCAGGAATTTAGCCTGATAGATCGCACCGATTGGGCCCAGACCCATAGATACGGTCGGGAACTGCCAGAATTCAGGCATCAGTTTAGGGTGCGGGTAAGAAGACAGACCTTTACCGTGTACTTCCTGACGGAAGTTGTTCATCTGCTCTTCAGTCAGACGACCTTCCAGGAATGCACGTGCATAGATGCCCGGAGAGATGTGGCCCTGGAAGTACACCAGATCGCCGCCGTCTTTCTCGTTCGCTGCACGGAAGAAGTGGTTGAAGCACACTTCGTAAACGGTTGCAGAAGACTGGAAGGACGCCATGTGGCCACCCAGTTCCAGGTCTTTCTTGGATGCGCGCAGAACGGTCATGATGGCGTTCCAGCGGATTGCAGAACGGATACGACGTTCCAGATCCAGATTGCCCGGGTATTCCGGTTCGTCTTCGACGGCAATCGTGTTTACGTAGTTGCTAGCCCCTGCACCTGAAGCAACCTTCACACCGCCTTTGCGGGCTTCAGAAAGCAGCTGATCAATCAGATACTGAGCGCGCTCAACACCTTCTTCACGGATGACCGATTCGATCGCCTGTAGCCAGTCGCGAGTTTCGATCGGATCCACGTCATTTTGGAGACGTTCTGACATGGGGGTATTCCTTATCTATCTAATACGTTGATTTGTCTGGAACCTGTCCCATTGTGCTCTTTGTTCTTAATATTTCGGGTTATCTCTTTGTTGGCTGCGCTTTCTCACCCCGGTCACATAGTTCGCTATGCTCCCGGGGATTCGCGCGCTTGCCGCCGCGATATAACCCGAACTATTTGAACAACCAAAAGCACAATAAGACAGGTTCTGCGTTTAGTTGCCGCGCTCTAAAAGTACCTGGCGCTTAATCCTTTCGTTGCTGTATGCGGCGTAATGAACGTTCGCGACGCGATTGTTCACGGCTGCGGTCCAGCAAGATTTCCTCAATGAAAGCCAGATGTCGGTGCGACGCTTCGCGCGCCTGCTCCGGTTCCCCGGCCATTATCGCCTCGAATACTCGGGTGCGATGGTTGCTTACCAGTGGGAGCATGTCCCGACGGGCATACAACAATTCAAAATTCTGACGAACGTTCTGGGCCAGCATCGGCTCCATGCAGCGTAGCAGATGGAGGAGCACCACGTTGTGGGCCGCTTCGGTGACGGCGATTTGATACTGGACGACGGCGCTGGACTCGGCGTCTAGATCGCCGGACTGCTGTGCCCGTTCAATGGCCTGATGCAGTTCGCGGATACGCACGCGATCTTCATCAGTGCTGCGAAGGGCGGCGTAATAGGCCGCAATACCTTCAAGCGCGTGACGGGTCTCAAGCAGGTCAAACTGGGATTCTGGGTGGTCAGAGAGAAGTTCTACCAGCGGATCGCTGAAGCTCTGCCACAGGCTGTTTTGCACAAAGGTTCCGCCGCCCTGGCGACGAAGCAGCAAGCCCTTTGCTTCGAGACGTTGAATCGCCTCACGCAGAGAGGGACGTGAAACGTCGAACTGTTTTGCCAGCTCGCGTTCTGGCGGAAGTTTCTCACCCGGGCGCAGAGTCCCTTCGAGGATTAAAAACTCCAGCTGCTGCTCAATCACATCAGATAGTTTTGGTTGGCGAATTTTACTGTAGGCCATATTCCCTGTCTTACGCCTTTTTGCCCGGAGTCAATTGGTCTTACCAATTTCTATTTCGTATCGCTAAAGTAACAAAGTATTCACCTTCTGTCCATATTGGTTTTGATTGAAATCAGTAAACCCTGCACATTTTAACAACCTTACAGAAATAACGTTTCAGAAATGTAACTTTGCACAAATGAGTTGATTACTCCCAAAGAGGGAGTTTTAACCATAATGAAACGAGGGTTTTTGCAATCTGAAGCGATTCAACAAGGCAAATAATGAAAATTCGCCCACTTACGGAGCATTTCTATTCTATAGGTTGGGTTAGGAAGAATGAGCGGGCCGATTTACAAATGCTTTCTTTTTATTCAAGTCGTCATCACCCCTTCATAAAGCAGGTGCATTCGCAGGCGCTTACCACTATTCTTGCGCTTACGGAAGTCATGTCCGCTTTTTTCGGTCTCGTTAACCGTAAAGAAATAAATACAGAATATGGATTTTCATAATTACACACGCACAGCGTGAACATAACAACCACACACGAGGTTTCAAATGGAAGCTCAACAGCACGGCGATCAGCTAAAGCGCGGGCTTAAAAACCGCCATATACAGCTGATCGCACTGGGCGGTGCGATTGGTACCGGCCTGTTTCTGGGCAGCGCATCCGTTATCCAGTCAGCCGGTCCCGGCATTATTTTGGGTTACGCGATTGCCGGCTTTATTGCCTTTCTGATTATGCGCCAGCTGGGTGAAATGGTCGTTGAAGAGCCAGTCGCAGGCTCCTTCAGCCACTTTGCCTATAAATACTGGGGCAGCTTTGCCGGTTTCGCCTCGGGCTGGAACTACTGGGTGCTGTACGTTCTGGTTGCCATGGCCGAGCTTACCGCCGTCGGGAAATACATTCAGTTCTGGTATCCCGAGATCCCAACCTGGGCCTCCGCAGCGGCTTTCTTCGTCATTATTAACGCCATTAACCTGACCAACGTAAAAGTGTTCGGTGAGATGGAGTTCTGGTTCGCTATCATCAAGGTCATTGCCGTTGTGGCGATGATCATCTTCGGCGGCTGGCTGCTGTTCAGCGGCAACGGCGGCCCGCAGGCAACCGTGCGCAACCTCTGGGAACAGGGCGGCTTCCTGCCTCACGGCATGACGGGCCTCGTGATGATGATGGCCATCATCATGTTCTCGTTCGGCGGTCTGGAGCTGGTGGGCATCACCGCCGCTGAAGCCGACAACCCGGAGCAAAGCATTCCAAAAGCCACTAATCAGGTTATCTACCGCATTCTGATCTTCTATGTGGGCTCGCTGGCCGTGCTGCTCTCCCTGCTGCCGTGGACGCGCGTGACCGCCGACACCAGCCCGTTTGTGCTGATCTTCCACGAGCTGGGCGATACCTTTGTAGCAAACGCACTCAACGTGGTTGTTCTGACAGCAGCGCTCTCCGTTTACAACAGCTGCGTATACTGCAACAGCCGTATGCTGTTCGGCCTGGCCCAGCAGGGCAACGCGCCTAAAGCGCTGCTCAACGTCGATAAACGCGGCGTGCCGGTAAACACAATTCTGGTTTCGGCGGTTGTGACCGCGCTGTGCGTGCTCATTAACTACATGGCTCCGGAATCGGCGTTTGGCCTGCTGATGGCACTGGTGGTCTCTGCCCTGGTCATCAACTGGGCGATGATCAGCCTGGCGCACATGAAGTTCCGCCGCGCCAAGCAGCAGCAGGGCGTCACCACCCGCTTCCCTGCCCTGCTCTATCCGCTGGGCAACTGGGTGTGCCTGGTGTTCATGGCGGCCGTACTGGTGATCATGCTGATCACCCCGGGTATGGCGATTTCCGTCTACCTGATCCCGGTCTGGATTGCGATCCTTGGCGTAGGCTATCTCTTCAGCCAGAAAAGCCGTAATGCCATGAAAGCACACTAAGCCTCTCTCCGCGGCGCCTGTTTTTGCGGGTGCCGCGCGTTGTTACCTCCCTCACACTTTCGCGCCCACAGCGCATTTATCCATATCACCGCCCTGATACTGCAACGCATATATTCCTTTGCCAGCAAATAATTCTCTCCATACCGTAAACCGGAGAGCTGTCGATGGATAACAACACACTGTCAGTAAAAGAAAAGATCGGCTATGGGATGGGAGACGCGGGATGCAACATCATCTTCGGCGCCATCATGCTGTTTGTTAACTATTTTTATACGGATATTTTTGGCCTCGCCCCTGCGCTGGTTGGCGTGCTGCTGCTTTCCGTACGGGTGATTGACGCCGTAACGGACCCGATCATGGGCGCGATTGCTGACCGTACCCGCAGCAAATATGGTCGGTTTCGTCCATGGCTGCTGTGGATCGCTTTCCCCTACGCGCTGTTCAGCATTCTGATGTTCACCACGCCGGAGTGGAGCTATAACAGCAAAGTTATCTATGCGTTTGTCACCTACTTCCTGCTCTCTTTAACCTATACGGCCATCAACATTCCCTACTGCTCGCTGGGCGGGGTGATCACCAACGATCCAAAGGAGCGCGTGGCCTGCCAGTCGTATCGCTTCGTGCTGGTCGGCATCGCCACGCTGCTGCTCTCATTAACGCTGCTGCCGATGGCCGACTGGTTTGGCGGGGATAACAAAGCCAAAGGCTATCAAATGGCGATGACCGTTCTGGCGCTGATTGGAACCTGCATGTTCCTGTTCTGCTTCGCCACCGTGCGCGAGCGCGTACGCCCGGCGGTACAGACCAACGACGAGCTGAAAAACGATCTGAAAGACGTGTGGAAGAACGACCAGTGGGTACGCATTCTGCTCCTGACCCTGTGCAATGTCTGCCCGGGCTTTATCCGCATGGCGGCCACCATGTATTACGTCACCTGGGTGATGGGCCAGAGCACCCACTTCGCCACGCTGTTTATCAGCCTGGGCGTAGTCGGCATGATGCTCGGCAGCGTGCTGGCAAAAGTGCTGACCGACCGCTGGTGCAAGCTCAAGGTCTTCTTCTGGACCAATATCGTTCTGGCGATTTTCTCAACCGCCTTTTATTTCTTCGACCCGAAAGCCACCGCCACCATCGTGGTGCTCTACTTCCTGCTGAACATCCTGCACCAGATCCCGTCTCCGCTGCACTGGTCGCTGATGGCCGACGTGGACGACTACGGCGAGTGGAAGACCGGTAAGCGCATCACCGGGATCAGCTTCTCCGGCAACATCTTCTTCCTGAAGCTGGGGCTGGCGATTGCCGGGGCGATGGTCGGCTTCCTGCTCTCCTGGTACGGCTATGACGCGGGCGCAAAAGCGCAAAGCGCGGACGCCATTAACGGGATCGTGCTGCTCTTTACCGTCATTCCCGGCATTGGATACTTAGTTACCGCTGGCGTAGTGCGCCTGCTGAAAGTGGACCGCGAAACCATGAAGCAGATCCAGTCCGATCTGGAAAAGCGTCGCAATAACTACCGCGAGCTGAATGATTATCAGGAACTCAAAGCCGCAGAGACAAAATAAGGAAAGCCGAATGCAAACCTGGCCAAACCCGTTTATTGAACAACGCGCCGATCCGTACATTTTACGCCATGAGGGGCGGTACTATTTTATCGCCTCCGTGCCGGAGTACGACAGGCTGGCGATCCGCCGCGCAGAGTCTCTGGAAGGCTTACGTAATGCCGAAGAAGTGGTGGTCTGGCGCAAACCCGAGACCGGCCCGATGAGCCAGCTGATCTGGGCGCCGGAACTGCACCACATCGACGGGAAGTGGTACATCTATTTTGCCGCGACGCATACCCAGGCGCTCGACGCACTCGGGATGTTCCAGCACCGTATGTTCGCCATTGAATGCGCGGACGGCGATCCGCTCACCAGCGCGTGGGTGGAAAAAGGGCAGATCAAAACGCCTTTCGATACCTTCGCGCTGGACGCCACCACTTTTGTTCATCAGGGTAAACGCTGGTATCTGTGGGCGCAAAAAGCGCCGGATATCACCGGAAACTCCAATCTTTATCTGTGTGAAATGGAGAACCCCTGGACGCTGAAAGGCGAGCCGGTGATGCTCAGCAAGCCGGAGTATGACTGGGAGTGTCGCGGTTTTTGGGTCAACGAAGGCCCGGCGGTACTGATTCACGGCGATAAGCTGTTTATCAGCTATTCAGCCAGCGCCACCGACGAGAACTACTGCATGGGGTTACTGTGGATAGACCTGAATGCCGATCCGCAAAACCCGGCAAACTGGCACAAATCCCCGCGTCAGGTGTTCGTTACCAGCTATGAGAACCGCCAGTTCGGCCCGGGACACAACAGCTTTACGCAAACGCCCGAAGGGGAAGATGTGCTGGTGTATCACGCGCGTAATTACACCGAAATTGAGGGCGATCCGCTGTACGATCCGAATCGCCATACCCGCCTGAAGCGCGTCCGCTGGAATGAAAACGGGATGCCTGATTTCGGCATCCCGCCCGCGGATACGCTTTAGCCTTTGCGGCGCGCTGGCCTACACCAGCGTGCCGTAGATAGTCAGCAGCGCCACGATCACCACCACCACAAACGACGTTTTCTTCGCCATGGAGACAGCGGCTTTCGGCGTTTCAATCTTGTCGGTATGCGGCTCACGCGCCAGCGAGAACTGCGCCAGACGCGTTAGCACCTGGTACTGCGACGTATGGCGATCGGCAAGAGAAGCGAACCATGCGGGCAGCGCTTTTTCACCGTGACCAATTAACGCGTACACCACGCCGACCAGACGCACCGGGAGCCAGTCGATCACGTGCAGGATGGCGTCAATACCGGACTGCAGGCGTTCATGCGGCGTCAGATAACGGGCAAGCCAGGTCTGCCAGGCGCGCAGGAACGCATATCCCATCAGCAGTACCGGCCCCAGCGGACCACCCACTACAAACCAGAACAGCGGCGCAAGGTAGTAACGGAAGTTAATCCACAGCAGCGCGTTTTGCAGCTCGCGCAGGAATTCGCGCTCGTCACAGTCCGGCGGCACGCCGTGGATCATCGTCAGCTCGCTCGCCATGGCACCGCGCGCATGGGCATCGTCACGGGAGGCGGCTTTCAGGTATGCGTGATAGTGTAAACGCACCTTGCCTGCGCCAATGCACAGCACCCCAAGCAGGATCCACACCACCAGCAGCGGCACGTTGAAAAAGAGTCCGTACAGCGAACGCAGGAGCAGGAACGTAATGACCATCACCCCAGCCATCATCAGCAGCGTGCGCAGCATGGAAAAATGTTTGATACGGCGGAATAATACCTCCAGCCGGTGATCCAGATGCCAGTGCTCGCCGAGCTTGAACAGGCGTTCAGCGATGATAACCAGCAGCATGGTAAACAACGTCATGGTATCTCCTTATTCTGACGACGCGGTGAGCATGGCGCGAAACCGGGGCCAGTCAAAGGCCGGGCCGGGATCGGTTTTTCTCTCCGGGGCTATATCACTGTGTCCCGTGATATTGTCGGCGATAGCCGGGTAGAGTCCGATAAGCGTGCGGGTCACTGCCGCTAGCTGTTGATACTGTGAATCGGTGTAGGGCGTCGTATCCGTGCCTTCCAGTTCGATCCCGATAGAAAAATCGTTGCACCGTTCGCGCCCGTGATACATCGACACACCGGCATGCCAGGCGCGCTTATCAAAGGGAACATACTGAACCACTTCACCATCGCGACGAATCAGGCAGTGAGCCGATACGCGCAGATGTGCAATTTCAGCAAAGAAGGGATGAGCATCGGGATCAATCGTTCCCGTGAATAACGCATCGATCCACGGGCCGCCAAATTCACCCGGCGGGAGACTAATATTATGAACCACCAGCAGTGTGGGCTTTTCATCCTCCGGGCGGCAATCGTGGTGCGGCGAGGGCACGTGCCGCGCATCCACCAGCCATCCGTTTTCTAACAACATGCTGGAACTCCTTCTGTATGGTGCAATGACTCGGTTCAGAGTAGCATGTTTCAATATTATGATTCGTTACCAATTTGGAGTTTTATCATGCCGCCTCGCCGCTACAACCCCGACCACCGACGTGAAGCGCTTCTGGAACGTATTAATATGGATATTCCGGCAAGCGTCTCCCATGCTTTGAAAGAAGATCTGGGCGGTGACGTTAACGCTGATAAGGATATTACCGCACAATTGTTGCCAAAAGAGACGCGCTCGCACGCGGTCATTATCACCCGTGAAGACGGCGTTTTTTGCGGCAAGCGTTGGGTTGAAGAGGTCTTTACCCAGCTGGCGGGTGATGATGTGCAGATTATCTGGCACGTTGAAGACGGCGATGCAATTACGGCAAACCAGCCGCTGTTTGAACTGGACGGTCCTTCCCGCGTCTTGCTGACCGGCGAACGTACCGCGCTCAATTTTGTACAAACGCTCTCTGGCGTGGCCAGCGAAGTGCGTCGCTACGTTGACCTGCTGGCCGGTACCCGCACCCAGCTGCTGGATACCCGCAAAACGCTGCCTGGCCTGCGCACCGCGCTGAAGTATGCGGTGCTGTGCGGCGGCGGCGCAAACCATCGCCTGGGCTTATCCGACGCCTTCCTGATTAAAGAGAACCACATTATTGCCTCTGGCTCCGTGCGTCAGGCGGTGGAGAAAGCCTTCTGGCTGCACCCGGATGTGCCTGTCGAGGTAGAGGTCGAAAGCCTGGAAGAGCTGGAGCAGGCGATCAAGGCCGGGGCCGATATCATCATGCTCGATAACTTCGAAACAGAGCAGATGCGCGAGGCGGTAAAACTGACTAACGGCCGGGCCCAGCTTGAAGTATCCGGGAACGTCACTTTCGAAACGATCCGTGAATTCGCCGAAACCGGCGTGGATTACATCTCCGTCGGCGCGTTGACTAAACACGTTCGCGCCCTCGACCTCTCAATGCGCTTCAAATAACGCATTCTCCCCTCTCCACCCGGAGAGGGGAATTTCAGCCCCGCTCGCAGATCCGCTGTTCTTCCCTGCAACACTGAATAAATTCTCTGAAGCCTCCTTCCCGTTCCCTTTTTTGCCTCTCGTTTCTGCTCTTTCTCGCTGACAAAGTAGCGCCACTTTGCATAAGGAGCAGATATGGACAGACAACAAGGCTTCACACTCATTGAGCTGATGGTGGTCATTGGCATCATTGCGATTCTGAGCGCCATCGGCGTTCCCGCCTATCAGAACTACCTGCGCAAGGCGGCGCTGACCGATATGCTGCAAACCTTCGTTCCCTACCGCACGGCCATCGAGCTTTGCGCGCTGGATCACGGTGGCGTGGAGAGCTGCGACGCCGGCAGTAACGGTATCCCTTCCCCCACCACGACACGCTACGTTTCAGGAATGAGCGTGGCGAAAGGGACCGTGACCTTAACAGGACAGGAGAGTCTTAACGGGCTGACGGTAACCATGACGCCACGGTGGAGCGACGGCAACGGTATGACGGGCTGGACGCGCGACTGCAACATCAGTGCTGACAGCGCCCTGAAACAGGCCTGCGAAGACGTTTTCCGCTTCGACAATAACTGAGGAGCGGATAATGAATACCGATCAACTCGTGGCGCTTTGTCAGCGCCATCACGCTCTGCTGCTCACCAGCGACAGTGAGATGGTCAGCATCGCCGTCGTGGGCAGCCCCGCGGCTGAACTCATGGAGGCGCTGCGCTTCGCGACCCAGAAACGGATTGATATTGAGTGCTGGAGCGCTGAGCGCATGGAAAAACACCGGCAGCTAACGTCACAATCGCATCTGCCCGTCGTTTCGCAAACACACTCGACGGTGGATATCCTCAATCACACGCTGCAGCAGGCAATCAACCAGCGCGCCTCCGACATTCATATCGAACCGATGGAGCATGCATGCCAGATTCGTTTACGCATCGACGGGGTTCTTTGCCCCCAGCCTCCGCTTTCCGCCTCGCTTGCAAGCCTGTTCAGCGCACGTTTAAAGGTGCTGGGTAATCTGGATATTGCAGAACGTCGTTTACCTCAGGACGGTCAGTTTACGATTGAGCTGGCAAACGAGCCGGTCTCGTTTCGGATCGCGACGCTTCCCTGCAGCGGTGGTGAGAAAATTGTGCTGCGTCTCCTGCATCAGGTTCAACAGGCTCTTGAGCCGAAAGCGCTTGGCATGAGCGCAGAACAACTGGCCTGTTTCAATGAGGTTCTCCACCAGCCGCAGGGGCTCATTCTGGTCACCGGCCCCACCGGCAGCGGCAAAACCGTGACGCTGTACAGCGCGCTGCAGGCGCGTAACACCCCAGACGTCAACATCTGTAGCGTGGAGGATCCCATTGAGATCCCCCTTGCGGGATTAAACCAGACGCAGATTAATCCCCGGGCGGGTTTAACATTCCAGAGCGTGCTGAGAGCGCTGCTGCGTCAGGATCCAGACATCATTATGGTCGGCGAAATCCGTGACGGTGAAACGGCAGAAATTGCCATTAATGCCGCCCAGACCGGTCATCTGGTGCTGTCAACGCTGCACACCAACTCGACGACGGAAACCCTGATTCGCCTGGAGCAGATGGGCGTCGCGCGCTGGATGATATCTTCCGCGCTGTCGATGGTGATTGCCCAGCGGCTGGTCCGGCGTTTGTGCCCGCACTGTTGCCGGGAAGCCAGCGAGCATGCTGAATTACCGCGCGCCGTATGGTCAAGACCGCTTCCACGCTGGCAGCCCACCGGCTGCGATCGCTGTTATCACGGTTTTTATGGCCGCGTTGCCATTTTTGAAGTACTGGCGATCGACAATGCCCTGCGCCAGGCCATTGCCAGCGGGGCGGGAATCGAAGTGATAGAGGCGAGCGCCCGGCAGGCGGGAATGATTTCTCTTTTTGAGCACGGCTGCATGGCCGTCGAAAAAGGGCTGACCACGATCGAAGAGCTGGTGCGCGTGCTGGGAATGCCGGATGGCTGCTAATCAGCTCTGGCGCTGGAGAGCGCTCACCAAAGAAGGTGAACCCCAAAGCGGAACACTCTGGGCCACAGACCGCAATGCCGCCTTCACCAGGCTGATGCGTAGCGATCTCCATCCTCTGGCGCTTACCCGATGCGCTCAGCGGTACCGCTGGCGGCCGCATCACTGCTACGAGATGTTTCGCCAGCTCGCAACGCTTCTGCAGGCCGGGCTTACGTTGTCCCACAGCCTGCAGATGCTGGCAGAACAGCATCCGTTAAAACCGTGGCAGGCGCTGCTGCAAAGCATTGCCGATGAGCTCAGTGAGGGATCCCCCTTTTCTGAGTCGCTAAAAAAGTGGCCAGCCGTTTTTAGCCCACTGCATGTCTCGATGGTGAAAACCGGTGAGCTCACAGGAAAGCTGGAGGAGTGCTGTCGTCAGCTCGCGCAGCAGCAAAAAGCGCAGCAGCAGCTCAGTGCGAAAGTGAGAAAGGCGCTGCGCTACCCGGCGATCGTCCTGACGCTGGCCGTACTCGTGGTGCTGGCAATGGTCACCCTGGTCTTGCCCGAGTTTGCCGCGATCTACAAAACGTTTAACACGCCGCTTCCGATGCTGACACAAATGGTCATGGGGATGGCCGCATTTATCCAGTCCTATGCCCTCGCGTTGTTCGTCGCGTTATTAATGCCCTTAGCCGCCGCCTGGGCTCTGAGGCAGAACCCTCGCTGGCAGCGCATACTGATCCATACGCCCGTGATGGGCGCGCTGGCAAAAGGCCAAAGGCTGGGACACATCTTTACCGTGCTGTCACTCACGCAGCAGGCAGGTATCCCCTTTTTACAGGGCCTGGAGAGCGCAGAGGAGACCGTTGAAAGTCGCTATTGGCGGGGAATACTCCGCAGCGTTCGCGAGGACATTGAAAAAGGTCTCCCCGTCTGGTCATCCTTTCAGAAAGCGACAATCTTTACCCCGCTGTGTATTCAGCTTTTACGAACCGGCGAAATGTCAGGTGCGCTGGACATCATGCTGGAAAATCTCGCCCGGCACCATACGGAACAGACCTTTCAGCGGGCAGATAATCTGGCGGCACTTCTCGAGCCAGTGCTTCTGATTGTGACAGGGGTCATCATCGGCACGCTGGTGGTGGCAATGTACCTGCCGATTTTCCATCTGGGGGATGCGATGAGCGCGGGTTAGGGCTAAACAGTGCTGGCGCACGGGCATGCGCCAGCAGAAGCCATTACAGGCTATTGAACACGCGGTTTTCCTGTTCCTGAACGCGAATAAACGTCGTACGTTTCGTCAGCTCTTTCAGGCGGGATGCCCCAACGTAGGTGCAGGCCGAGCGCAGGCCGCCGAGGATATCGCGCGCGGTGTATTCAACCGGGCCGCGCAGAGGCAGCTTCACGGTTTTACCTTCTGCCGCACGGTATTTTGCCACGCCACCGACGTGACGGGTCATCGCGGATTCAGAGCTCATGCCGTAGAAGAGCATAAATTTCTCGCCATTTTCTTCCACAACGGTACCACCGCTCTCTTCGTGTCCAGCCAGCATACCGCCGAGCATTACGAAGTCTGCGCCGCCGCCGAAGGCTTTCGCAACGTCGCCCGGCATGGTGCAGCCGCCATCGCTGATGATCTGGCCGCCCAGACCGTGCGCCGCGTCGGCGCATTCAATGACGGCGGAAAGCTGCGGATAACCGACGCCGGTTTTGACGCGGGTCGTGCACACGGAGCCCGGGCCAATACCCACTTTCACGATATCTGCACCGGAAAGGATCAGCTCTTCACACATTTCACCGGTCACCACGTTGCCCGCGATGATGGTTTTCGTCGGCCAGGCTTCACGCGCCTTGCTGACGAACTGCACGAAGTGTTCGGAGTAACCGTTCGCCACGTCAATACAAACGAAGTTGAGCGCCGGGTTAGCGTTCAGGATCTGTTTGGTCTTCTCGAAATCCGCATCGGAGGTCCCGGTAGAAACCATCACATGCTTGACCACGTCAGCAGGCGCGGTCGCAACAAACGCATTCCACTCTTCAGGGCTGTAATGTTTGTGCACGGCGGTGAGAATGTCGAACTGTGCCAGGGCGGTTGCCATCTCAAAGGTTCCCACAGTATCCATGTTGGCGGCGATGATCGGCACGCCAGACCAGGTCTGACCGGAATGCTTAAAGGTGAATTGACGTTCGAGTTCAACGTCTGAGCGACTTTTCAGTGTAGAGCGTTTAGGGCGGATAAGAACGTCTTTAAAACCTAACTTCAGATCTTCTTCGATACGCATGTGCGGATTCCTGGGGTTAGAGGCAAATATGTTAAAAGCACAACTCCAGTGACGTTATCATACGCACTAATACCTGCTCCGCAAGACTGCGAAATTCTCTTTTTTTACGCTACAATCCTATAAATTTACCTGGTAAAAAGCCGGTAAACAGGGCCAAACAGTTGCCAGCGCACCTAATAGTTTTAAACAACTGATTTTAATAATGAATAATTCCCAGGATTTGAATTAATGGGGTATATCGTCGCATTAACCGGCGGCATCGGTAGTGGCAAAAGTACCGTTGCGGACGCGTTCTCTCGTTTGGGTATCACGATTATTGATGCCGATATCATTGCCCGCCAGGTGGTAGAGCCCAATACACCCGCGCTAAAGGCCATCGCAGAACATTTTGGTCAGGCAGTCATCAGTGCCGATGGCACACTGAATCGCCGTCAGCTTCGAGAATGTATTTTTTCTGATTCTGCGGAAAAAGCCTGGCTTAATGCCCTGCTCCACCCCATCATCCACCAGGAAACTCAACGTCAGATAGCCGCAGCCCGCTCGCCCTATGTCCTGTGGGTGGTTCCGCTACTGGTTGAAAATCAGCTGCAGAAGAAAGCCGATCGTGTGCTGGTGATTGATGTCGCACCCGAAACGCAAATCCAGAGAACCATGACGCGCGATCGCGTCTCTCGGGAGCATGCTGAACAAATTCTTGCCGCTCAGGCTACGCGCGCTCAGCGCCTTGCCGTGGCGGATGATGTTATTGATAATAACGGCGCACCAGATGCCATTGCATCGGATGTTGCCCGTCTGCACGCGCAGTATCTGACGTTCGCCGCGCAGGCCGTTGCACAGGAAAAACCATAATGTCGACACACATCCTTTTTGAGCATCCGCTCAACGAAAAAATGCGCACCTGGCTGCGCATCGAATTCCTTATTCAACAACTTTCACAACATCTGCCTGTTAACGATCATGCCACCGCGCTGCACTTCTTCCGCAACGTAGGCGATCTGCTGGATGTGATTGAACGCGGCGATGTCCGCACAGAATTACTCAAAGAGCTGGAGCGCCAGCAGCGTAAATTGCAGGCATGGACAGAGGTCCCCGGCGTAGATCAGAGCCGTATCGACGCGCTCCGCCAGCAGTTGAAAAGCAGCAGCGCCGTCCTGATGGCCGCGCCGCGCGTCGGGCAGTTTTTGCGTGAAGACCGCCTGATTGGCCTGGTGCGCCAGCGTCTGAGCATTCCTGGCGGCTGCTGCAGCTTCGACCTGCCGACGCTGCATATGTGGCTACATATGCCTCAGGCGCAGCGTGACGCACAGGTGAACAGCTGGCTGGCAAGCCTGGAGCCAATGCACCAGACGCTATCGCTGATCCTCGATCTGATCCGTAACTCTGCGCCGTTCCGCAAGCAAACCAGCCTGAATGGTTTCTTCCAGGATAACGGTGATGATGCCGATCTTCTGCGTCTCAATCTGTCTCTCGGCGAACAGCTTTACCCACAGATTTCCGGGCATAAGAGCCGCTTTGCGATTCGCTTTATGCCGCTGGACAGTGAAAATGGCACCGTGCCGGAACGTCTCGATTTTGAACTGGCCTGTTGTTAAGGAGTGCCGATGTCTGATGTCACCACCGTAAGCTGCCCAACCTGTGGCAAAACCGTTGTCTGGGGCGAAGTCAGTCCGTTCCGCCCATTCTGCTGCAAGCGCTGCCAGCTCATTGACCTGGGCGAATGGGCGGCGGAAGAGAAACGCATTCCAAGCGAAGGCGATCTCTCGGATAGCGATGACTGGAGTGAAACCCAGCAGTAATCTGTAAAGCCTGCTGGCGCTTCGCTCAGCAGGCCTACGGTTGTGCGACTAACCGCAGGATCACGGGTTCATTAGCTGGCGGGAATTTTTCGGCATCACTTGCCTGAAGTTCCACCCAGTTACCCGGCTGTCCCTCTTTTCCCCAGGGTTCCCCCTCCCAGTTTTCTACCAGCCAGAACCACAGCGTGATGTGCCTGTCCGGAAACTGGTACTCAAGCTTATCAAACAGCGTTGCGCCAAGCGGCGTGATCCCCACCTCTTCCTGAAGCTCCCGAACCAGCGCCTCTTCCGGCGTTTCACCTGACTCGATTTTACCGCCTGGAAACTCCCACTTGTTCGCCATATGGGCGTCGGCAGCGCGCTGGGTGATGAAGATTTGGTTTTGCGGGTTGCGAATAATCCCGACGGCAATTTGCAGTATTTTCATATTGTCACTTCCATAAAAAAGGCGCAGATTTCTGCGCCTTTTTGTTTTTTTATGAACTTAGCTCAGACGGCCGTGGCACGCCTTGTACTTTTTACCGGAACCACACGGGCAAGGATCGTTACGACCCACTTTACGATCGCCGGTCTGCGCGGCGATCGCCGCTGCGGCTTCGCTGTCGTCGGTCTGATGACTCAGCTGTTGCATTTGTGCCAGGCGCTCGGCCTCTTCACGACGCTGCTGCTCCATCGCTTCCACTTCTTCAGGCATACGCACCTGAACCTTGCTCAGGGTGCTGATCACTTCATACTTCAGTGATTCCAGCATCGAGGCAAACATGGAGAAGGATTCACGCTTATATTCCTGCTTCGGATCTTTCTGCGCATAGCCACGCAGGTGAATACCCTGACGCAGGTAGTCCATCGCCGCCAGGTGCTCTTTCCACAGGGAGTCGAGCGTCTGCAGCATCACGCCTTTTTCGAAATGACGCATCATTTCAGCGCCAACAACCTCTTCCTTACGCTTGTAGACGTCCAGCGCGGTTTCAAAGATACGTTCGCGCAGGGTCTCTTCGTGCAGCTCAGGCTCTTTATCCAGCCACTCTTTGATTGGCAGATCGAGGTCAAAGTCATTTTTCAGACGTTCCTGCAGGCCTTCGATATCCCACATCTCTTCCAGAGACTGCGGTGGAATATGCGCGTCGATGGTGGCTTTAAACACATCTTCACGAATGCTGTTGATGGTTTCGCTCACGTCGGACACGTCCAGCAGTTCGTTACGCTGGGTGTAGATCGCGCGACGCTGATCGTTAGCCACATCATCATATTCCAGCAGCTGCTTACGAATATCAAAGTTGCGGCTTTCCACTTTACGCTGTGCGTTAGCGATCGCTTTAGTCACCCACGGGTGCTCGATGGCTTCGCCAGGTTTCATCCCCAGCTTACGCATCATGCCGGACACGCGGTCGGAGGCGAAAATACGCATCAGCGCATCTTCCATAGACAGGTAGAAGCGGGATGAACCGGCATCACCCTGACGACCCGCACGGCCACGCAGCTGGTTATCGATACGACGAGACTCGTGACGCTCTGTACCGATAATGTGCAGACCGCCGGAAGCCAGGACGGCGTCATGACGAACCTGCCAGTCGGCTTTGATCTGCGCAATCTGTTCTGGCGTTGGGTTTTCCAGCTCCGCCACTTCAGCCTGCCAGCTACCGCCCAGCATAATATCGGTACCACGACCCGCCATGTTGGTGGCAATGGTTACGGCAGCCGGATAACCCGCCTGCGCAACAATGTCCGCTTCTTTGGCGTGGAATTTGGCGTTCAGAACGTTATGTTTGATACCCGCTTTAGTCAGCTCGTGAGAAACCACTTCGGATTTCTCGATGGAGATGGTCCCCACCAGAACCGGCTGGCCATTGGCAGTGCGGTCGCGAATATCTTCGATGATCGCCTGAATTTTTTCCGCTTCGGTCATGTACACCAGGTCCGGCATATCCTTACGGATCATCGGACGGTTGGTTGGAACGACCACGGTATCCAGCTTGTAGATGGAGCTGAATTCAAACGCTTCGGTATCAGCAGTACCGGTCATCCCCGCCAGCTTCTCGTACAGACGGAAATAGTTCTGGAAGGTAATAGACGCCAGCGTCTGGTTTTCATTCTGAATATCCACACCTTCTTTGGCTTCCACAGCCTGGTGCAGTCCGTCAGACCAGCGACGTCCCTGCATGGTACGGCCGGTGTGTTCATCGACAATGATCACTTCGCCGTCTTTAACGATGTAATCGACGTCGCGGGTGAACAGCGCGTGGGCGCGCAGTGCAGCGGTCACGTGGTGCATCAGCATGATGTTGCTCGGAGAGTACAGGGACTCGCCCTCTTCCATGATGCCTTCAGCTACCAGCAGCTCTTCAATTTTCACCAGACCACGTTCGGTCAGGTTCACCTGGCGTGCTTTTTCATCTACGGAGAAGTGGCCTTCACCCTGGAAGGTATCCGAGTCCTCTTTCTCCTGGCGCAGCAGGTGTGGAATGATTTTGTCGACTTTACGGTACATCTCGGAGCTGTCTTCAGCCGGGCCGGAGATGATCAGCGGGGTACGCGCTTCATCGATCAGGATGGAGTCAACCTCATCCACCAGCGCATAGTGCAGCTTACGCTGTACGCGCTCTTCCGGGCTGAACGCCATGTTGTCACGCAGGTAGTCGAAGCCGTATTCGTTGTTGGTGCCGTAGGTAATATCTGCGTTATACGCTTCGCGCTTGGCTGGCGCAGGCAGGCCGGACATGTTGATGCCGACGGTCATACCGAGGAATTCGAACAGTGGACGGTTGTTTTCGGCGTCACGCTGCGCCAGATAGTCGTTGACGGTAACGACGTGAACGCCTTTACCGGTCAGCGCGTTCAGGTAAGCCGGCAGCGTTGCGGTCAGGGTTTTACCTTCACCGGTACGCATCTCCGCGATGCAGCGCTCGTTGAGCACCATACCACCCAGCAGCTGGACGTCGAAGTGACGCATGCCGAATACGCGCTTACTCGCTTCGCGCACGACAGCAAACGCTTCCGGGATCAGGCTTTCTAAGGTTTCACCTTTTTCCAGACGCGCACGGAATTCCGCAGTTTTCGCTTTCAGCTCGTCATCAGAGAGCTTCTCCATCGCTGGTTCCATACCGTTGATGACGGCAACAGCTTTGCGCATACGGCGCAGGGTACGATCGTTACGACTACCAAAAACTTTAGTTAACAATTTGATTAGCATAATAAATTCTCAAACGCCCCATTGTGGGCAGATAAATTAAGGTATTGAAAAAGTTAATTTAGCTGAGGCGTTGCGGCCCGGCGCGAATGCCGTGAGCCTGGCTAATCCAGGTTGAAACAGAGAATGAAGCTGGTGAAACAAACGCACGCTGCGTTGTCTGACGAACCATGACCGGCGGCTGGCTGTCCTGCGTGAGCAGCGCGTTGAGCGTGTCCAGCAGGGCAAGATGCTGAGCCTGCACCGGCAGCGCCTCTTCCGCAACAGGCATGGCCTGCGGTGCCATCGCAAAGGACAGATGGCGGATAACGGTGCGGATAGCGTGCTGGTGCCAGTAATCGACGGTGAAGTTTGGGCGGCGACTGGCTTCAAGCCACGCGAGGTTAGTGAAGTTAACCCGCGTGCTGAGATCGTGTTTAGTGGTGGAGGTTTTTGCGGGCGTCGCCGCTTCGGCACTGTTGCTGAGCGCAGGCAAGCCGAAACTCGCCGCGACCATCCCTAATAAGAGATGCGGCCAGAAGTAACGTCTGCCAAATTGTCGCCAGCGCGTCAGTATTCCGCTCACCTGCTCCACCCAATAAGCCAGCCTTGCAGAGGCTGAGTTCAGTTATTCATTTTAGCGCCCAGATAGTACCACTAAAGCCAATATACATCAGCAGGAATGAGGTGCCGCCGCGGAGAAAAACGGTCAAGAATGCAGCTAACGCACATATTTTCTGAGTAAGACAAACGAGAGATAACGCTGGGGTAAACGAAGAAGGGTAAAAATAAAAACGACTGGTCTTCCTGGTCGGAGAGAGTACCAGGTTAACCAGTCGATTTTTTTACGAAACGGTTTGAACCGTTACGCCAGAACCATGCTTGGTGCTTTGAAAGCCAGCGGCAGTTCAGCTTCGTCTTCGAAGGTCACATATTCCCAGGCTTCCTGTTTTGCCAGGACGGCCTGCAACAGTTTGTTGTTCAGCGCATGACCGGATTTGAACGCGGTAAATGCACCAATGATGTTGTGACCACACATGAACAGGTCGCCGATAGCATCCAGCATTTTGTGACGAACGAATTCATCTTCGAAACGCAGGCCGTCTTCGTTCAGTACGCGATAATCGTCAACAACGATGGCACAATCGAAGCTGCCGCCCAGGCACAGGCCGCGGGACTGCAGATATTCGATATCACGCATGAAGCCAAATGTACGGGCTCGGCTGATCTGGCGCATAAACGCATCGGCAGAGAAGTTCATCGCATAGCGCTGGGTGCTGGAGTCAATCGCCGGATGGTTAAAGTCGATGGTAAAGTCCAACGAGAAACCATTGTACGGTTTGAATTCAGCCCATTTATCGCCATCTTCGACGCGAACGGTCTCTTTGATGCGTACAAATTTCTTCGCGCAGTTCAGTTCTTCGATGCCGGCATCCAGCAACAGATAGACGAACGGTGCAGCACTGCCATCCATAATCGGGATTTCTGGCGCATCGACTTCAACAATAATGTTGTCGATACCCAGACCCGCCAGGGCGGCGTTCAGGTGCTCTACGGTAGAAATCCGCACGTCATGCTCGTTCACCAGACAAGTACAGAGCATAGTATCACGCACAGATTTGGCATCGGCCGGAAAATCTACCGGTGGATTCAAGTCGGTGCGACGATAGATGACCCCGGTATTGGCCGGCGCAGGGCGTAACGTCAGCGTGACTTTCTTGCCGGTATGTAAACCGACACCAGTCGCCTGAACGATACGTTTAAGTGTCCTTTGTTTGATCATCGTATAATCTCGCCAAATTAACTATCCAACCGAGAGTGTATATCACTAACGGTGGGCCAGTTTAGCACAAAGAGCGCAAATCCCCTAATTCCAGCCAATTCTTAGTCAGCTTGCTTACGCAGGAACGCCGGGATATCCAGATAATCTGGCTCTTTCGCCGTTTGCGGCGTTGGGTCGTTCACCACTTTCGCGGCCGGTTTCTGCTCCTGAGTCAGAGGAGACATACCGTGCTGCTGGTAACGATCCATTACCGGTTGCTGAGTCTGCTTGTTGGTCACCAGGGTGATCTCAGGACGCTTGTCCATACCGATACCGGTCGCAACAACAGTAACACGCAGCTCGTCGTTCATTTCAGGGTCAAGGGAAGTACCGATTACCACGGTAGCGTTGTCAGAGGCGAACGCACGGATGGTGTTCCCCACGGTTTCGAACTCATCCAGACGCAGGTCAAAGCCAGCGGTAATGTTGACCAGCACGCCGCGCGCACCAGACAGATCGATATCTTCCAGCAGTGGAGAAGAGATAGCCATTTCAGCCGCTTCTTCAGCACGGTCTTCACCGCTCGCCACGCCAGAGCCCATCATCGCGTAGCCCATTTCGGACATAACGGTGCGAACGTCTGCAAAGTCAACGTTCATCAGGCCAGGACGGGTAATCAGTTCAGCGATCCCCTGAACCGCGCCTTTCAGCACGTCGTTTGCTGCACCGAATGCGTCCAGCAGGGAAATACCGCGACCCAGAACTTTCAACAGCTTGTCGTTCGGGATGGTGATCAGCGAGTCCACATGCTTGGACAGCTCGGTGATACCCTGCTCCGCGAAGGCCATACGCTTCTTGCCTTCAAAATTGAAAGGCTTGGTCACGACAGCAACGGTCAGGATACCTAAATCTTTTGCCACTTCAGCCACAACAGGTGCTGCGCCGGTACCGGTACCGCCACCCATACCTGCTGCGATGAAGACCATGTCCGCACCTTCCAGTGCAGCGCGCAGCGCTTCACGATCTTCTTCAGCCGCATTGCGACCGACTTCCGGGTTAGCCCCTGCTCCCAGCCCTTTGGTGATACCACCGCCGATCTGGATAGTCTGGCCTACAGCCGTCTTACGCAGTGCCTGCGCATCGGTGTTAACTGCGAAGAATTCAACACCTTCAATGCGTTCACGCACCATATGCTCTACGGCGTTACCGCCGCCGCCACCGACGCCGATGACTTTAATCACCGCGTCGTTGGTCAGTTCCATAGGTTCAAACATAATTTCTCTCTCCGTTGTGCCTGTCGCCCGAGACCGCTAATTCTCTACGGTCTCTTAAAAAAATTAAAACTCTTTTCGCAACCAGTTGTTCAGTCGTTTGACCCACGACCCCACTGAGACGCGTTTTTCCACTTCTGCTTCACCACTGAGATGAGATTCCTTCCCGTAGTGGAGCAGGCCCACAGCCGTTGAATAATACGGCTCCTGAGCATAATCCGTTAAACCGGTGATATTCAGCGGCGCACCAATACGCACCTGCGTATGGAATACGCGCTGAGCACAGGCCGCAAGACCTTCAATTTGCGCTGCACCGCCGGTTAATACAATCCCCGCCGCAAGATGATGTTTAACGCCCTGCTGACGAAGCTGTTCCTGTAACTGTAAAATCTCTTCGTTGACCAGGTTGAGCAGCTCGGTATAGCGCGGCTCAATGACCTCTGCCAACGTCTGGCGCTGCAGGCTACGAGGTGGACGACCACCGACGCTCGGCACTTCAACGCTCTCATCTTTGCCAACGATAGACCCCAGCGCACAGCCGTGGCGCACTTTGATCGCTTCTGCATCGCTCGGCGGCGTACCAAAAGCGTAAGCAATATCGCTGGTCACAACGTTCCCGGCATAAGGGATCACTTTCGTGTGGCGCAACGCACCGCCGGTATACACGGCGATATCCATTGTACCACCACCAATATCGACCACACAGACACCCAGTTCACGTTCATCTTCGGTCAGCACGGAATAACTTGCCGCCAGACCCGCGAAAATAAGTTGGTCAACTTTCAGGCCACAACGTTCAACGGCTTTTACAATGTTCTTCGCCATATCGTTGTGACATGTGATCAGGTGCACTTTTGCCTGCATACGTACGCCAGAAAGACCGACCGGGTTCTTGATCCCTTCCTGGTAGTCAATCGCATATTCCTGTGGAATGACATGCAGCACGCGATGTTCGTCGCGGACACGGACGGATTTCGCCGTGTGCACGACGTTTTCAACGTCTTCCTGCGTCACTTCTTCTTCGGAAATCGGCACCATACCGATTTCGTTCTGGCAGCTAATGTGCTTACCAGAAAGGGCCAGATAGACAGAAGAAATCTGGCAATCTGCCATCAGTTCAGCCTGATCGATGGCGCGCTGAACGCATTTCACCACCGATTCAAGATCGTTTACCCCACCTTTATCCATACCACGGGACGGGCAACTGCCTACGCCAATGATATTGACCATACCGTCGGGCAGAACTTCCCCTACTAAAGCGGCAACCTTCGCGGTGCCAATCTCCAGTCCAACTACCAGTTTTCTGTCCGTCGCCTTGATCATTGTTGTTCTGCCTGTACCTGTGCCTGATTCTGTTGCTGATTAGGTTCCTCGACCGGAGCCGGTACCCAACCGACTGCTGCGCCTGAGTCATAGCGCAAATCAACGTAGCTTATCCGTTTGCCGTCAGTCTGTGCCTGCTGCTGTAAAACCGGGTAAAGTTCGACAAAACGCGCCAGACGCTTCATTGTGTCGCCGCGTCCCAGGTTGAGCTTAATGCCGTTCGTCAAAGTCAGCTGCCAGGAACGGCGCGCCGTCATGGCAGCATCTTTTAACGTAAACCTGTCCTTCGCCAGCACCTGCCCCATTTCGCGAAAACCTTGTAACACTTCGTTTTCGCTACCTTCCGGGCCATACAACATCGGTAAATTTTGCTTGTTGACACGATCGGCCGGGACGCTGAAGGAGTTTCCGTCTGCGTCAACCATGTGCTGATCATTCCAACGCGCAATGGGCACATATTCAACCAGATGAATCTTCAATTCATCAGGCCATTGCTTTCTTACGCTCGCCTGTTTTATCCATGGCAGACGTTCTATCTGGCTCTGGATAATGTTGACGTCCTGCGTCATAAAAGTGCCAGGCGAGCCCAGCGCCAGAATTGACTGGCGAATATCGTCGTTACGCGTGTAGTGACGCTCACCGGTGACTACCAGCTTAGAAAGCGGCAACCGCTGCGCATCTTCCATCCAGCCCAGGACCATCCAGCCGCTGATAAACACGGTGCACAGCACCCCGAGCAGGAAAATGATGCCTGCAAGACGCGTTCCATTACTGCGGCGTGAGGAGGCGTATTCGTCCTCGTCATCGCGGTTGCGCGTGTTCAATGCAGCCTGAGACATATCAGCCCGCCTGGTCCAGAATGCGTACGACTAACTGCGAGAAGCTCATCCCCGCCTGACGCGCGGCCATCGGCACAAGGCTGTGGCTGGTCATTCCCGGAGAGGTATTCGCTTCCAGCAGATAAAATTGTCCGTCACTGTCCTGCATCACGTCGATGCGTCCCCAGCCCTGACAACCCAGAATATGCCAAGCTTTAAGCACCAGGGACTGTAAATCTGCTTCACGCTCAGCTTCAAGACCACAAGGGCAGAAATATTGCGTCTCATCAGAGAGATACTTCGCCTCATAATCATAGAAGGTTCCGGCCGGTTGGATACGAATTGACGGTAAAATTTCTTCGCCAAGCATCGCGACGGTAAATTCCGGCCCGCTGAGCCATTTTTCAACCAGAACTTCTTCATCATGTTGAAATGCCAGTGCTAAAGCGGACGAAAGATCTTCAGCTTTCTCGACTTTGGACATTCCCACGCTCGAACCTTCCCTGCTGGGCTTTACAATAACCGGTAAGCCCAGCTCAGCAATGCGTGTATTAACGCTATCCGGCAGGCCCAATTCAAATTCGCGACGCGTCAGTGCTACCCATGGCGCAACGGGTAACCCCGCGCCCTGCCACAGAAGCTTGCTGCGCAGTTTGTCCATAGAGATAGCGGAGGCCATCACGCCGCTGCCGGTGTAAGGCATGCCGATCAAATCCAGAAGCCCCTGCAGGGTGCCGTCTTCGCCGCCGCGACCATGCAAAGCGATAAAGACTTTATCGAAACCCATGGCTTTTAATTGCGTCACGTCGACCTCTTTTGGGTCGACCAGGTGCGCATTGACGCCACCTTCGCGCAGGCCCGCCAGCACAGCCGCGCCGGAATTCAGGGAAACCTCGCGCTCGGCGGAGGTGCCGCCAGACAGGACAGCAATCTTATCAGCCATGATGCTCATCCTCCTGGGTTTGCGGCTTCAGTTTGATTTCAGCTAAGGTACGGGCGATTTTGCCGATATTTCCCGCGCCCTGAATCAGAATCAAATCATTACCTGTCAGGACCGGTGCCAGAATTTCCGCCACCTGTGCTGGGTCAGAAACCAGAATAGGGTCAACTTTACCGCGTCCACGGATGGTACGACACAGGGAACGGCTGTCAGCCCCCGGAATCGGCGTCTCGCCTGCGGCGTACACGTCCAGCATTAACAGGGTGTCTACCTGTGACAGGACGCTGGCGAAATCGTCGTACAGATCGCGCGTACGCGTGAAGCGGTGCGGCTGGAAGACCATCACCAGATTTTTGTCCGGCCAGCCTGCGCGTGCGGCTTTAATGGTGGCGTCGACTTCGGTCGGATGGTGGCCGTAGTCGTCCACCAGCATCGCAGTGCCGACTTTACCGTTCACGGCGTCCAGCGGGAATTCACCGAGGAAGTCGAAGCGACGGCCGGTGCCCTGGAAGCTTTCCAGCGCGCGCAGAATGGCATCATCATCAATGCCTTCTTCCGTCGCGACGGCCACAGCCGCTGCGGCATTGAGGGCGTTATGGCGACCTGGCGCATTCAGCGTGACGTGCAGCAGTTCTTTGTCCTGACGCGCCAGCGTGAAGTGCCCCTGCGCACCGATCTGTTTGTACTCTTCCACGCGGACGTCAGCGTCTTCACTAAAGCCGTAAGTGGTGATTTGACGACCCACACGCGGCAGCAGCTCGCGGATCACCGGATCGTCTACGCACATCACCGCGCGTCCATAGAACGGCAGGTTGTGCAGAAAGTTGATGAAGGTCTGCTTTAAGTTCTCGAAGTCGCCCTGGTAGGTATCCATATGGTCAGCTTCAATGTTAGTGACAATCGCCACCATCGGCTGCAGGTGCAGGAACGACGCGTCACTCTCATCCGCTTCGGCAATCAGATAACGACTGTGGCCCAGACGCGCGTGTACGCCCGCGGCTTTGACCAGACCGCCGTTGACGAACGTCGGGTCGAGACCCGCTTCCGCATAAATACTGGAGACCATCGCCGTGGTCGTGGTTTTACCGTGAGTCCCGGCAATGGCGATGCCGTGACGGAAACGCATCAGTTCCGCCAGCATTTCTGCACGGCGGATCACCGGAATGCGCGCTTCATGCGCGGCAACGATTTCCGGATTGTCAGAGGAGATGGCGCTTGAGACCACCACCACGCTCGCATCGCGCACGTTTTCCGGACGATGGTTGAAATAGATAGTCGCCCCAAGCGACGCCAGCTGCTGCGTAACAGGGTTTGGCGCCAGGTCAGACCCGCTGATCTGATAACCTTCGTTAGCTAACACTTCGGCAATACCGCCCATGCCAGCACCACCGATGCCAACAAAGTGAATGTGCCGGACGCGACGCATCTCGGGCACGATTGAACGCAGTTTTGCCAGTTGTTGTGTATTCATTCTCTAAACGCCATCGACTACTTAAAATTCGTGCAGCGCAACACGCGCTGCGAGGGTTAAGCCTGGGCTGCCAGGCTCACTTCTTTTGCCACCCGTTCCGTCGCATCAGGGATAGCGGCCGCGCGTGCGCGTTGCGCCATCTCCAGCAGTGCGTCTCTGTTCCAGCCCGCCAGGGTGGTGGCGACCGCGTCGGCGGTAAATTGTGGCTGTTCAAAAATCTTCGCGGCACCGGCTTTCTCAAGCGGCAGCGCATTCCAGTACTGCTGTCGGTCTTTGTGCTGGAACGGCACAAACAGGGCCGGCAGACCCGCGGCGGCGATCTCGCTCACCGTCAGCGCGCCTGAACGACAAACCACGACATCGGCCCAGGCATACGCCGCCGCCATGTCGTCGATAAATTCTGTGACTTTATGCTGCGGCTGCCCCGCCTCGGCGTAAGCTTGCTCAACGGTCTGCTGAGCGCCTTTTCCGCTCTGGTGCCAAATGGTCACGGTATCCCCCAGCTTTGCGGCAACCTGCGGCATCGTCTGGTTTAAAATGCGTGCGCCCTGAGAGCCGCCGACGACCAGTACACGAACCGGCCCTTCACGGCCCGTCAGGCGAGCGTCCGGCAGCGGGAGCGCCAGCACGTCCACGCGCACCGGGTTACCCACCACGTCCGCTTTCGGGAACGCACCGGGAAACGCCTGCATAACTTTGGTAGCGATTTTCGCCAGCCACTTGTTGGTCAGACCAGCAATACCGTTCTGTTCATGTAGCACAACGGGAATGCCTAACGACCACGCCGCCAGCCCGCCAGGACCAGAGACATAGCCGCCCATGCCCAGCACCACATCTGGCTTAAAGCGCTTCATGATGGTGCGCGCCTGACGCCAGGCGTTAAAAATACGCACCGGAGCCAGCAGCATTGCCTTGAGGCCTTTGCCCCGAAGGCCGGAAATACGAATAAAGTCGATCTCGATACCGTGCTTCGGTACCAGATCGGCTTCCATGCGGTCTGCGGTTCCCAGCCAGCGTACCTGCCAGCCCTGATCCATTAAATGGTGCGCAACAGCCAGCCCCGGGAAAACGTGTCCGCCGGTACCGCCTGCCATCACCATTAACCGCTTCGGTTGATTCATCGTGAACCTCGTGTAAACGCCTGGGCTTTTTCCAGACGCGTCTCATAATCTATACGCAACAAAAACATGATGGCCGTCGACATAATCAACAGACTCGAACCACCATAACTGATCAACGGCAGCGTCAGACCTTTGGTCGGCAGCATACCCGCTGCGGCCCCGACGTTAACCAATGCCTGGAAGCTAAACCAGATACCAATTGAACAGGCTAAGAATCCTGAGAAGCGGTGATCGATCTCCAGCGCTTTCCGGCCGATAGACATGGCGCGGAAAGCGACGAAGAATACCATTAATAGCGCTAATACCACACCGATATAACCCAGTTCTTCCGCAATAATGGAGAAGATGAAGTCAGTATGCGCTTCCGGTAAATACTCCAGTTTCTGTACCGAGTTACCCAGCCCCTGCCCCCAGACTTCACCGCGACCAAAGGCCATCAGCGACTGCGTCAGCTGATAACCGCTGCCGAACGGATCTTCCCACGGGTTCCAGAATGAGGTCACACGGCGAATACGGTAAGGCTCGGCGAGGATCAGCAGCACAACCGCCGAAATCCCCATCCCGATAATAGCGATGAACTGCCACAGCTTCGCGCCCGCCAGGAACAGCATCGCCAGGGTGGTAACGAACAGCACGACAACGGTACCGAGGTCAGGCTGCGCCAGCAGTAATACCGCCAGCACCAGAATCACACCCATCGGTTTTAAGAAGCCGCGCAGGTTGTTACGCACTTCATCTACCTTACGCACCAGGTAGTTTGCCAGGTAGCAGAACAGGGAGAGTTTGGTAAATTCCGCAGGCTGAATACGCAGCGGGCCAAAGGCGATCCAGCGTGATGCCCCGTTAACAGAGCTCCCCACCACCAGTACGATCAGCAGCATAATAATCGAGGCGATCAGCATCGCCGTACTGTGCCGCTGCCAGAACTCCATCGGCAGGCGCAAGGTCACCAGCGCCAGACAGAACGCCAGGATGATGTAAAGACCATCACGCTTGGCAAACAGGAAAGGATCGTTCGCCAGACGCTGCCCGACGGGCATTGACGCTGACGTGACCATAATAAAGCCTACCGCCGCCAACCCCATCGTGAGCCAGAACAGCGTGCGATCGTACATGACCAGGCTGTCGTTATCTTTTTGACGAGAGCCCATCACCCAGCCTTTGAGCGCCGCAAACACCCATGCCAGGATCCCAAATCCTGGCAGGCGCGGCATTTTCAGGCGAGGGAGAGATAAACGCATTAGCCTAACTCCTTCGCCAGGCGGGTAAAGACATCACCACGCTGTTCGAAATTCTTGAATTGATCGAGACTGGCACAGGCCGGAGAGAGCAGCACCATATCGCCTGGCTTCACGCGAGGGGCAATCAGCCGCATCGCCTGTTCCATGGTTTCGGTTTGCTCGGCAACCTCAGGGCGCAGTTCAGCCAGCTCGCTGCCGTCACGGCCGAAGCAGTACAGGCGGATGTTATCTCCGGCGAGATACGGCTTCAGGGAGGAGAAATCAGCTGATTTACCGTCGCCGCCCAGCAGTAAATGCAGGGTGCCGTCAACGTGCAGACCGTTCAGCGCGGCCTCCGTGCTTCCGACGTTGGTGGCTTTGGAGTCGTTAATCCAGCGCACGCCGTTGTGCTCCAGCGCCAGCTGGAAACGGTGCGCCAGACCAGAAAACGTGGTTAACGCTTTCAGGCTGGAGGATCGCGGCAGCCCTACTGCATCCGCCAGCGCCAGCGCCGCCAGGGCATTGGTATAGTTGTGCTGACCAGAGAGCTTCATCTCTTTCACGTTCAGCACTTTCTCACCCTTCACGCGCAGCCAGGTTTCGCCCAGCTGACGGTTCAGGTGGTAATCCCCCATCGTGATACCGAAGCTGATACAGCGATCGTCTGCGCCACGCACCGGCATGGTCAGCGCGTCATCGGCGTTAACAACGCAGACTTTGGCATTTTCATAAACGCGGAGCTTGGCGGCACGGTACTGCTGCAGACCAAATGGATACCTGTCCATATGATCTTCAGTCACGTTGAGGATCGTCGCGGCCGCAGCATGCAGGCTGGAGGTGGTTTCCAGCTGGAAGCTGGAAAGCTCGAGAACATACAGCTCGCAGCCTTTATCCAGCAGCATCAGAGCGGGTAAACCAATGTTACCGCCAACGCCGACGTTCATGCCCGCCGCTTTCGCCATTTCCCCCACCAGGGTGGTGACGGTGCTTTTACCGTTAGAACCGGTAATGGCGATAATAGGTGCCTGCGCTTCGCGGCAGAACAGCTCGATATCGCCGACAATCTCAACGCCCGCATCCGCAGCAGCGCTCAGCGAAGGGTGCGCCAGCGCCATACCCGGGCTGGCGACAATCAGATCGGCTGCCAGCAGCCAGTCATCATTCAGACCACCAAGGTGGCGTTCAACCTGTTCCGGCAGTTTGTCCAGACCCGGCGGAGAGACACGCGTATCCATCACGCGTGGCGTCACGCCGCGTGCGAGGAAAAAGTCCACGCAGGAGAGCCCCGTGAGGCCCAACCCGATGATAACGACTTTTTTACCCTGGTAATCTGCCATGATTAACGTACCTTCAGCGTTGCCAGGCCAATCAGCACCAGCATCAGCGAAATAATCCAGAAGCGCACAATCACGCGCGGCTCCGGCCAGCCTTTCAGTTCATAGTGGTGGTGAATCGGCGCCATACGGAAGATGCGCTGACCGCGCAGCTTGAAGGAACCGACCTGCAAAATCACCGACAGGGTTTCAACCACAAACACGCCGCCCATGATCACCAGCAGGAACTCCTGACGCAGCAGTACGGCGATAATGCCGAGCGCACCGCCCAAGGCCAGAGAACCGACGTCACCCATAAAGACCTGCGCCGGATAGGTGTTGAACCACAGGAAGCCCAGCCCCGCGCCGACAATCGCCGTACAGACGATCACCAGCTCACCCGCGTGGCGCAAATAAGGGATGTGCAGGTAGTTCGCAAAGTTCATGTTACCGGTCGCCCACGCCACCAGCGCAAAACCGGCGGCCACAAAGACGGTTGGCATAATGGCCAGGCCATCCAGACCGTCGGTCAGGTTAACGGCGTTGCCGGTACCGACAATCACAAAGTAGGCCAGCAGGATGTAGAACAGCCCCAGCTGTGGCATCACGTCTTTAAAGAACGGCACGACCAGCTCGGTGGCTGGCGTATCTTTCCCGGCCAGATACAGAGCGAAGGCCACGCCCAGCGCGATCACCGACATCCAGAAATACTTCCAGCGCGCGATCAGGCCTTTGGTATCTTTGCGGACGACTTTGCGGTAATCATCCACAAAACCGATGATCCCGTAACCCACCAGTACCGTCAGAACGCACCAGACGTACGGGTTGGAGGGATAGGCCCACAGCAACACGGAAACGACGATGGCGGTCAGGATCATGATCCCGCCCATGGTCGGCGTGCCGCGCTTGCTGAAGTGCGATTCCGGACCGTCGTTACGCACAACCTGGCCGAAAGAGAGTTTTTGCAGACGGGCAATCATGCGCGGGCCCATCCACAACGAGATGAACAGCGCAGTCAGCAGGCTGACGATGGCGCGAAACGTCAGATACGAAAAGACGTTAAAGCCTGAATAATATTTGACCAAATGTTCGGCCAGCCAAACTAACATGTCCCGTTCTCCTGTAATGCGTGCACAACCTCTTCCATGGCGGCACTACGTGAACCTTTCACTAACACAGTCACAATTTGTTTTTCGGTAATCAACGCCTTAAGGCGCGCTATCAACGCGGTTTTATCAGCAAAATGCTCGCCAACGCCGCTGGCTTGGCTAATCGCATGGCTCAGTTTTCCTGCGCTCAGCACGCAGTCCAGCCCTGCCGCTTTCGCCGCTTCACCGACCTGGGTATGGCAGGCTTCGCTTTCGTCGCCCAGCTCTGCCATATCGCCCACCACCATGATGCGGTAGCCCGGCATTTCAGATAACACCTGCACCGCCGCCGTCATCGAGCCCACGTTCGCGTTGTAGGAGTCATCCAGCAGCAGCTTGTTTTCCGAAAGCTGAATCGGGAACAGACGCCCCGGCACGGCTTTCAGGTTCGCCAGCCCGGTTTTAATCGCTTCATGCGACGCGCCCACTGCCGTCGACAACGCCGCCGCCGCAAGCGCATTGGCGATGTTATGGCGACCCGGCAGCGGCAGCAGCACATCTACGCCACCCGTTGGGGTGGTGAGGGTGAACTCCGTACCGTGCGACGTCACATGGATATTGGTCGCGGTAAAATCACTGTTGGCCGCATTCGGCGAGAAGCGCCAGGTTTTACGCGAACCAATAATGCTTTGCCAGTTCAGCCAGTCGTTGTTGTCGGCGTTCAGAATGGCGATACCGTCATCCGGCAGACCGGTGTAAATCTCACCTTTGGCTTTCGCTACGCCTTCCAGCGAGCCAAAGCCTTCCAGATGCGCCGCCGCGAGGTTATTCACCAGCGCGGCTTCCGGGCGAGTCAGGCTCACGGTCCAGGCGATTTCGCCCTGGTGGTTTGCCCCTAACTCGATTACCGCAAATTCATGTTCTTTGGTCAGGCGGAGTAACGTCATCGGCACGCCGATGTCATTATTGAGGTTGCCCGCGGTATAAAGCGTATTCCCGCACTGGCTGAGGATCGCCGCCGTCATCTCTTTCACCGACGTCTTGCCTGATGAACCGGTCAAGGCGACAACGCGCGTAGGGACCTGCTGGCGAACCCAGGCGGCCAGCTCACCGAACGCGAGACGCGTATCTTTCACCACAATTTGTGGCAGATCGATATCGAGCTTGCGGCTGACGAGCAGCGCACCGGCGCCGTTCTCTTTGGCCTGTTCTGCAAAATCATGCGCGTCAAAACGCTCGCCTTTCAGCGCCACAAACAGACAGCCTGCGGTAATCTTGCGGGTGTCCGTCGTTACGGCATCAATGGTCAGGTCTTGCCCGTGCAGGTCGCCCTGCAGGATGGCAGCAGCCTGGCTTAACGTGATGCTAATCATGCCACGACTCCCAGCAGGCGTGCTGCCGTTACGCGGTCCGAGTAGTCCAGACGGCGATTGCCAACGATCTGATAATCTTCATGGCCTTTGCCCGCCAGCAGGACAACATCATTCTCCTGCGCCTGCATGATGGTGTTGGTCACGGCTTCCGCACGCCCTTCCACCACGCGAGCGCGGCCCGCGTCCAGCATGCCCGCCAGAATGTCATTAATGATGGCGCGCGGCTCTTCGGTACGCGGGTTGTCATCGGTCACAACCGGAATATCTGCGAACTGCTCGGCAATAGCCCCCATCAGCGGGCGTTTGCCTTTATCGCGATCGCCGCCACAGCCAAACACGCACCAGAGCTTACCGGCGCAGTGCAGGCGCGCCGCTTCCAGCGCTTTTTCCAGCGCATCCGGCGTGTGGGCATAATCAACCACAACGGTCGGCTTGCCCGGCGCGCTGAACACTTCCATACGGCCGCAAACCGGCTGCAGACGCGCTGAGGTTTTCAGCAGTTCAGCCATTGGATAACCCAGCGCCAGCAGCGTTGCCAGCGCCAGCAGAAGATTGCTGACGTTAAAGGCGCCCATCAGGCGGCTTTCAATTTCGCCTTCACCCCAGGAAGAGGCAAAGCGGATTGTCGCCCCGCTGTCGTGATAATTCACCTCAACCGCCTTCAGCCAGCGGCCGTGGCAGTTCGGATTGATATGGTCTTCCATCGACACCGCAACCGCATCCGGCAGCTTCGCCAGCCAGCGGCGGCCCACTTCGTCGTCGGCGTTGATGATGGCTTGTCCGTAATGGTGAGTAGAGAACAGCAGCCATTTCGCGGCTTCGTAATGCTCCATATCACCATGATAATCAAGATGATCGCGGCTCAGGTTGGTAAACACGGAAGCAGCAAATTTCAGCGCCGCGACGCGGTGCTGAACCAGACCGTGCGAAGAGACTTCCATCGCAGCAAAGGTTGCCCCCTGCCCTGCCAGACCGGCAAGCACATGCTGTACGTCTACCGCCGAGCCGGTGGTGTTTTCCGTGGGGCTCACTTTACCCAGCAGGCCGTTACCCACGGTACCCATCACCGCACCGGTTTCACCCAGCAGCTGGGCCCACTGCGCCATGAGCTGCGTGGTGGTGGTTTTACCGTTGGTACCCGTCACGCCAACCAGGCGCAGCTGGTCGGAAGGTTCGTGATAAAAACGTCCCGCCAGCGCGGAAAGACGCTCGTTCAACTGGCTGAGATAGATGACCGGCACCCCGTGCATTTCACGGATCTCACCGTCGGTTGCCTCATCTTTGGCCTCAGCAATAATGGCAGCCACACCTTGCGCAATCGCCTGCGGGATATAACGACGCCCGTCCGCCTGATGACCGACCACCGCCACAAAAAGATCGCCAGAAGCAGCCACGCGGCTGTCCAGTACCATCTCTCGCAGTGCTCGCTCCGGTGCATTTGGCACCCACGGAGCGAGAAGGTCGCGCAAATTACGATCTGCCACCTGTACCCTCGCCTTGATTAATTACAAATTCACTTTTTTCGCCCGTCGCCAGCGCATCCGGTTCGATGTTCATGGTGCGTAACACGCCGCCCATGATAGCCCCGAACACAGGCGCGGAGACGGCGCCGCCGTAGTATTTCCCCGCCTGTGGATCGTTTATCACTACCACCAGCGCAAAACGCGGATTGCTTGCAGGCGCAACGCCTGCGGTATAGGCAATGTATTTGTTGATATAGCGGCCGTCCGGCCCTACTTTTTTCGCCGTACCGGTCTTGATGGCGATGCGATAACCTTTAATTGCCGCCTTCACGCCGCCGCCGCCGGGCAGCGCCACGCTTTCCATCATATGAACAACCGTACGGACGGTTGATTCCGGGAAGATACGCTCGCCGGGAACCGGTGGATCAACTTTGGTAATCGACAGCGGACGATAAACGCCATAGCTGCCGATCGTTGCGTAGACTCGCGCTAACTGTAACGGTGTCACCATTAGCCCGTAGCCGAAAGAGAAGGTGGCCCTCTCTATGTCAGACCACCGTTGTTTTTGAGGATATAAGCCACTGCGTTCTCCGACCAACCCCAAATTGGTCGCCTTTCCAAGCCCAAAACGTGAGTAAGTCTCTACTAACGCTGAGGACGGCATCGCTAACGCCAGCTTTGAAACACCGACGTTACTCGACTTCTGTAACACCCCGGTCAGGGTCAATTCGCTGTAGCGCGCCACGTCTTTGATCTCGTGGCCGTTAATTCGGTATGGAATGGTATTCAGGACGGTGTTTTCATTGACGATACCGCGCTGAAGGGCAGTCATGACCACCATCGGCTTAACGGTCGAACCCGGTTCGAACACGTCGGTGATGGTACGGTTACGCATAATATCCTTCTGCGTACCGGTAAGATTGTTAGGGTTGTAGGACGGGCTATTGGCCATCGCCAGCACTTCACCCGTGTTGACATCGACTAACACGGCACTGCCCGATTCCGCTTTGTTGAAGGCCACGGCATTGTTCAGCTCGCGGTAAACCAGCGCCTGTAACCGCTCATCAATACTCAGGGCCAGATTGTGTGCGGCCTGGCTGTCCGTAGAGGAAATATCCTCGATCACGCGACCATAGCGGTCCTTACGCACAATGCGCTCGCCGGGCTGGCCGGTGAGCCATTTATCAAAGCTTTTTTCAACGCCTTCAATCCCCTGGCTATCAACGTTAGTAAAGCCAATGAGGTGAGCAGTCACTTCGCCGGATGGATAGTAACGACGGGATTCTTCACGCAGATGGATCCCAGGCAGCTTCAATTTTTTGATGTAGTCCGCCATGTCAGGGTTCACCTGACGCGCCAGATAGATAAAGCGCCCTCGCGGGTTCGTATTTACGCGTGAAGCTAACTGGTCCAGCGGCATCTTCAGCGCATCCGCAAGCGCCTTCCAGCGGTTATCAAGCGTGATACCGCCAGCGTCGTGCAGCTCTTTCGGATCGGCCCAGATCGCCTTCACCGGCACGCTCACCGCCAGCGGACGACCCGAACGGTCGGTGATCATCCCGCGGGATGTCGACACTTCCTGGACGCGCAGGGAGCGCATGTCGCCCTGACGCACCAGCATGTCAGGGGCGATGATTTGCAGCCAGGCCACGCGTCCCAGCAGAAAACCCAGAGCGAGTAAAATGCAGCCGCAAAGCAACGCAAAACGCCAACTGACAAAGTTGGCCTGTTCTTCCTGACGTTTTGGTTTTAGCGTTTTTGCCGCTGCTTTCATGCGTCGCGTTTTCCCTTATTTTTGTACTACGATATTTTCCTGCGAAGGATCAACATGCTGCAGCTGCAGCTTTTCCGTTGCGATCCGTTCAACCCGGCTGTGATCGCCGAGCGCGTTTTCTTCAAGGATCAGATTTCGCCATTCAATATCCAGCGCATCGCGTTCCAGTACCATCTGCTCGCGTTGCGCAGTCAATAAACGTGTATGGTGGGCGGTGGTCACCACCGTAACTGCCGTGACAATGATGCAAATGAACAGACAGAGTGGCAGTTTCCCAAACCGCAAAAGATCGTCGCCGATCACGCCAGGCAAGGCATGGCGCTCGTTGCTTCCTAACGAATCCTTAACTTTGCTTAGGGTCTCTGTCACTCTGCCGATCATGCGTTCGTCCTCTCTGCAACACGCAGCACTGAACTACGGGCGCGTGGATTCTCTGCCACTTCTTCTTCGCCCGGCATCAACTTGCCTAATGCTCGCAACTGACGGCCACCCAGTTTCCTGAGTTGTTCTTCCGTCATCGGCAGCCCCGCTGGCACCTGTGGACCGCGGCTTTGTTCACGCATAAAGCGTTTCACAATACGGTCTTCCAGCGAATGGAAGCTGATGATGGATAACCGCCCACCCGGGGCCAGCACGTCGAGCGAGCTTTTTAGCGCCAGCTCTATTTCCTCCAGTTCACTGTTTACCCAGATGCGAACCGCCTGGAAGGTACGGGTCGCGGGATGTTTGTGCTTATCCTTCACCGGTGTCGCCGCCGCGATCACTTCGGCCAACTCTTTGGTGCGGGTCATGGGCTCAATGCGATTGCGCTCAACGATGGCGCGCGCAATGCGTTTGCCAAAGCGCTCTTCGCCAAACGTTTTGATGACCCATGCAATATCTGCTTCGTCAGCGGTCTGTAACCACTCAGCGGCAGACTGACCGCGCGTCGGGTCCATACGCATGTCCAGCGGACCATCACGCATAAAGGAGAAACCACGTTCAGCATCATCAAGTTGGGGTGAAGAGACGCCAAGATCGAGAAGAATCCCGTCGATCTTGCCCGTCAGGCCACGCTCGGCAACATAATCCGCGAGCGCAGAGAAAGGTCCATGCACGATGGAAAAGCGTGGGTCATTGATGGTTTGTGCAACGGCAATTGCCTGCGGATCGCGATCGATTGCCAGCAGACGTCCTTCCTCTCCAAGCTGGGAGAGAATCAAACGCGAGTGACCACCGCGACCAAACGTGCCATCAATGTAGATGCCATCCGGACGAATATTCAGACCGTTTACGGCCTCGTCCAGTAACACCGTTTTGTGTTTATAATTTTCCATCATATTTATAGAGACAAGTCCTGCAGCCGTTCCGATAATGTCGCGGAATCAGACTGCTCAGCGTCGATATCTTCCTTGACCTGTTGATACCAGGTCGTTTCATCCCACAGTTCAAACTTGTTGAACTGCCCGACCAGCATCACTTCTTTGGTCAGACCGGCATGTTGCCGCAACACAGGGGCAATCAGTAACCGCCCTGCGTTATCCATCTGACATTCACTGGCATGTCCCAATAACAGCCGCTGCACGCGGCGTTCCTGCGGGTTCATGCTCGACAGTCGCGACAGCTTTTGCTCAATAATTTCCCATTCAGGCAAGGGGTAAAGCAGCAGGCAGGGGGAGTTAATGTCAATGGTGCAAACCATTTGACCCGCAGCGTTCTCAATCAGCTGGTCGCGGTATCGGGTTGGTACCGATAAACGCCCTTTGCTGTCGAGATTGACTAACGTAGCTCCACGGAACATGCCAGTCTCACCCCTCCTCACCACTTTAACCCACAAATTCCCACCTAAAGGAGTTTACGGAGCGAGGGAAAAGCTTGTCAAGCCAGGACTCTCCCTATAAGGACCCGAAAGCCCTCTATTTACAGAGATAAACAGTCCTGGTTAATAACTGCACAACTGGCGAGGCAAAATTAACGTTATGAATATTTGTAAGAAAAAAACCGAATATGCACACTAGCGTTAAAGCTCACTCAATATCATCGCAGATAAATATAAAGTGTCAGTTTGCGACGCGGGCAGCATTTTATGACAGATTCTCAGGGGATAACAGCGCCAGATTCATCCAGGTGCCCGGTAAGCGCGGAGGTTGCCACGTAAGCTGGAGCAGTAAGAGGAAAAACGTCTGAATATTCATCGACCGAAGAGGGTTTGTAACAAAATAATACAAAGATAGCTGTTTAAAATCGCCCGGACGTTCTTTTAAAGGACAATTTAAAAGCCAGAATGAATTAAAAAAATAGGCGATTACGATCCCGCAAGAATTATCCTAATTTCTCTCCGGGAATTATCTGCACGAATAATCACAACAAAATGGGGCAGATTTCTCCGCCCCGGTCATTTCATTTTTGGCGGCTTAGAATTCCGCGATGGTAGAGATTGCGTTTGATACGCGTCAGACCCGGCTTCGGTTTGCGCGGCTCATCCAGGCTTGCCAGCACAATCTCAAGCACGCGTTCAGCCACATCGCGGTGACGCTGTGCTACCGCCAGCACCGGGCACTGCAGGAAGTCGAGCAGCTCATTATCCCCGAACGTGGCAATCGCCAGGTCGGAGGGCAGTTTACCTTCACGACGTAAGGTCACATCCATGACGCCCTGCAACAGCGCAAATGACGTGGTGAACAGAGCCTGAGGCATCGGATGCGTTTCCAGCCATTTCTCAAACAGCTGCGCTGCGGCTTCGCGTTCGTAGCTGTTGGCATAGAGGTAGTGAACCTCGCGCGGATCGTCTTTCCAGGCGGTTCTGAATCCCTGCTCACGCAGGAAGCTCACGGAAAGCTCGGGCAACGCGCCAAGATACAGCACTGTTTCAGCGGGGAACGTTCTGAGCTCTGCGGCCAGCATTTCGGCATCATCCTGATCCGCACCCACGACGCTGGTGAAATGCTCGCGATCGAGCGCGCGATCCAGCGCCACGATTGGGAACGGGTCGTTCGCCCAGCGCTGGTAGAACGGATGCTCTGGCGGCAAGGAGGTCGACACGATGATGGCATCCACCTGGCGCTGGAGCAGATGCTCAATGCAACGCATTTCGTTGTCGGGCTGGTCTTCCGAGCAGGCAATCAGCAATTGATAGCCGCGCTGGCGCGCCTGACGTTCAAGATAGTTGGCGATACGGGTATAGCTGGTGTTTTCCAGGTCAGGGATCACCAGACCAATAGAGCGGGTACGCCCGGCACGCAGACCGGCTGCGACAGCATTCGGATGGTAGTTATGCTCACGAACCACCGCCATAACTTTTTCAACGGTCTTGTCGCTGACACGGTACTGCTTTGCTTTACCGTTAATCACATAGCTGGCCGTTGTTCGTGACACGCCGGCTAGCCGGGCGATTTCATCCAGTTTCACAATTGCCCCTTAAAAAAAGAAAAGAGTCCATGGCCCTGTCAAGGTTATGGTTAAATCTTTTAACATCTAAACGCAGAAAAGACTTCGCGGCAACCGCTTTTATCTGCGTTGTCGGCTGATTACGCAAAAAAAAGCCCGGCTTTGGTGACCGGGCAGAAAGAGGCGAACCTTTTTGACAACTAACGCATGATTTTCTCGCCGCGTGACAGACCTACGACACCCGATCTCGCCACCTCGACAATTTTTGCAACGTCCCGCACGGACGCGAGGAAAGCATCCAGCTTGTCGCTTGTCCCGACCAGCTGCACAGTATAAAGAGAAGGCGTGACGTCGATAATTTGTCCGCGGAAAATATCCGCATTGCGTTTGACTTCATCACGCCCGTAGCCGCTGGCCTGGATTTTCACCAGCATGACCTCACGCTCAACGTAGGCCCCCTGCCCCAGCTCGCTCACGCGCAGTACGTCGACCAGCTTATGCAGCTGTTTTTCAATTTGCTCAAGCACTTTGGCATCGCCGACGGTTTGGATCGTCATGCGCGACAGCGTCGGGTCTTCCGTTGGGGCAACGGTCAGGCTTTCAATGTTATAACCGCGCTGCGCAAAAAGGCCAATGACGCGAGACAGTGCGCCAGACTCGTTTTCCAGTAAAACAGATAATATCCGGCGCATATCAGGTTCTCTCCGTTTTGCTTAACCACATTTCATCCATACCACCACCACGAATATGCATCGGATAAACGTGCTCGGTCCCATCAACAATCACATCCATAAAGACGAGGCGGTTGTTTTTAACGTGCTCAAGCGCTTGCGCGAGCTTCGTCTCCAGCTCAGCCGGATCGGTCACCCGCATGCCTACATGGCCGTAAGCTTCAGCAAGACGAACAAAATCCGGCAGCGATTTCATGTATGACTGAGAGTGGCGGCCAGAGTAGATCATATCCTGCCACTGCTTCACCATACCGAGATACCCGTTATTCAGGTTCAGCACCAGTACCGGCAGTTCATATTGCAGCGCGGTAGACAGCTCCTGAATGTTCATCTGAATACTGCCGTCCCCCGTCACGCAGACGACGGTTTCATTCGGCAGCGCCAGCTTCACGCCCAGCGCGGCAGGCAGACCAAAGCCCATAGTTCCCAAACCACCGGAGTTGATCCAGTGTCGCGGTTTATCAAACGGGTAATACAGGGCGGCAAACATCTGATGCTGCCCCACGTCTGAGGTCACGTACGCCTCACCTTTCGTCAGTCGCCACACCGCTTCAATGACCGCCTGCGGCTTAATGTTTTCACTTTGCGTGTCATATTTAAGGCACTGACGCGCGCGCCATTGCTCAATCTGCTGCCACCAGTCGCGGATCTCATCCAGCGGCTGGGTTGCACTCTCCTGAGTCAGCAGATCCAGCATTTGTTCCAGAACCTGACGGGCATCACCGACGATCGGCACATCAGCCGACACCGTTTTTGAAATTGACGTTGGATCGATATCAATGTGCAGCACGGTGGCGTTCGGGCAATACTTCGCCAGGTTGTTGGTGGTGCGATCGTCAAAGCGCACGCCGACGGCAAAGATCACATCGGAATGATGCATTGTCATGTTGGCTTCATAAGTACCGTGCATACCCAGCATCCCCAGCGCCTGACGATGGGTGGCAGGAAACGCCCCCAGCCCCATCAGTGACGACGCAACGGGAAGGTTAAGCTTTTCAATCAGTTCACGAAGCTGGGCTTCACAGGCAGAGTTGATCGCCCCGCCACCGACATAGACCACCGGTTTTTTGGCTGCCAGAAGCGTTTGCAACGCTCGCTTGATCTGACCTTTATGCCCCTGCGTTGTGGGATTATAAGAGCGCATGCTGACCGATTCCGGCCAGACATAAGGCAGCTTGTTTGCAGGATTGAGAATATCTTTAGGCAGATCGACCACCACCGGTCCCGGGCGTCCGCTCGCCGCCAGCCAGAAGGCTTTTTTCAGTACGCCGGGAATGTCTTCTGTTTGCTTGACCAGAAAGCTGTGCTTCACAACGGGACGCGAAATCCCAACCATGTCGCACTCCTGAAACGCATCGTAGCCAATCAGTGAGGTTGCCACCTGCCCGGAGAGGATCACCAGCGGGATAGAGTCCATATAGGCCGTCGCAATCCCGGTAATGGCGTTTGTCGCGCCGGGGCCTGACGTGACTAACACCACGCCCACTTCACCCGTCGCACGTGCCAGGCCGTCAGCCATGTGTACCGCCGCCTGCTCGTGACGTACCAGAACATGGTCAATGCCCCCAACCGTATGCAGCGCATCATAAATATCGAGAACCGCACCGCCAGGGTAGCCGAACACTTGCTTTACGCCCTGATCGATCAGCGATCGAACGACCATTTCCGCGCCAGACAACATCTCCATGCTTTGCCTCCAGGCATTTTGTTATAGACGGACTGCCGAATTCATTTCCGCACCGTCTTACGATTGGGATGAACCAATCTTATATTTTGCAGAGTGTTCTTTACCTTAACCGCTCGTTATGAGGCAGGCAATTAGCAAACCCGGGGAGATAAACGGTGCGTAAAGCAGAAAAAGCAGCCGTTCACAGAAGATATGGTTAATTCATCTGGAAATAGAGAGTGAGGTGATAAATCATCGCTGAAAAGCGCGACAATGCAGGAAATCATCTATTTTTGCGTGCCGTAGAGCAGCCAAAAAAAATCATCACCGAAGAAAATAGCAGTTATCTAAAAAAATTCAGGATAAATCACATAAACCGATGCGATTTATCCTGATGCGTTTACCGGCGACAGATGCCAACCAGCAACTCTTCCATCCACTGATGTCCTTTATCCCGGCCCGCTGCTTCATGCCAGGAAAGATAACAGGTACGGCTATTTAGCTTGAGCGGCAGAGGCAAAATTTGCAGATTTAAAGGGTCAGAAAACTCTTCTGCCAGCCAGCGCGGCGCAATTGCCACCAGCTGTGTCTGGGAAACCACGTTTAATACGCTGACCATGGCCATGCCCTGATAAGCCACGCTCGCCTGTTTATCCGCAGTGTCATACCACGGCAGGCTAAAGGAAGCATATCTGTCGAGCGCAACAACGGCGTGCTGCTCGTTATAAACATCGTTTTCTCGCAGCGGAGAATTCAGGCGCGGGTGTTTTTTACTGGCGACCAAAACCATTTCATCTTTAAACAGCGGCACGCAGGAAAATTCCGGACGACGGAACTCTTCATACCCCAGAACGAATTCGATCTCCTGATAGCGTAACTGATGTTCTGTGTTTTGATTCAGGGATGATTTAAAAACAAGATTGATATTGGGTGCGATCTCTTCAACTTTATTATAGATAATCGACGTTAAATAATTGTCTAAAGGGCTACAGACACAAAGATGGAATACGCGCTCGCTGCTTAACGGTTCAAAGCCCGATCCCGGCAGCTCATTTTGGACCAGTTGCAACGCCTGACGAATGGAGCCAAACAGCTGGAATGCGCGCGCCGTAGGCTGGATCCCCCTCCCGTAGCGAACAAATAATTCGTCGTTAAACATAAGCTTAAGCCTGGCAACGGCATTACTCACGGCAGGTTGTGACATCCCCAAGCTTTGGGCAGCGCGGGTGATATTCTGTTCCTGCATGACAGCATCAAACACCGTCAGAAGATTCAGATCCACCGTGCGTAACTGCGGTTTAATCCCATCAGTAGCTTGAGGTTGTTTAATATTATTTTCTGGCACTTCTGACTCCACTGTCACGCTACACCCCTTTGCCAACGTACGGTAATAATCCTGAAAAATATCATTTATCATGCAAATACGATCAGCGAAAGAGAATTATTTAAAATTCGGAATAAATAAAGACTGTATATTAACGAAAATTAATGAGCAAAACTGATATGTTTGACTTTAGGATTTAAATGAAACCATAAATCAAACCAATATACAATTGCCGTCAGGTTAATGATGATTTAAGTATTATTAAACTGTTATTACTATCGACCTACAGTTAGTTAACAACCTGTTATCTCTATTCGCTTTCCAGCATTCCGGAAAAGATTCACTGCATTTATAAGTTTATGATATCAAAACTATTTAAACACAAAGCATCCTCATAAAACATTTCACTCATTTTTAAACATTTATATTTATTGGTATGTGCAACTCTTTTCTCAAGTCCAAAATTAGACAATTAATCGGGTCAAAAAAGCTAAAACCAGCACAATTAGCTAAAGTGAATACCCTGTTGATTCCGTCTGTCGGGCCCGTTTTCATCCTCAGGGGTTGACATGAACAACCGTATCCAGTACCACTAAAAGCATATTGAATTTAACGGAGCACGATTCATGACACGCACCATTCGTTTCACCGGTCTACTACTACTAAACGCATCCACTGTGCGCGGTAGACTGGCGGGCGAAATTCAGCGTTGAATCGTCACCAGTAAGACTAGAAACCCGCGCCACTGCGCGGGTTTTTTTATGCTCGTAGCAAGGCGCCCTAAGACTGACAAGGACCTAACCCATGAGCCAGCAAGTCATTATTTTCGATACAACTTTACGTGACGGTGAACAGGCATTACAGGCAAGCCTGAGTGTAAAAGAGAAACTGCAGATCGCGCTGGCTCTCGAACGTATGGGTGTTGACGTGATGGAGGTCGGTTTCCCTGTCTCTTCCCCAGGTGATTTCGAATCCGTACAGACCATTGCGCGCACCATTAAAAACAGCCGCGTCTGTGCCCTGGCGCGCTGCGTAGAGAAAGACATCGACGTCGCCGCCGAGTCGCTGAAGGTCGCCGAAGCGTTCCGTATCCACACCTTTATTGCTACCTCGCCTATGCACATCGCAACCAAGCTGCGCAGCACGCTGGATGAGGTGATTGAGCGCGCGGTGTACATGGTTAAGCGCGCACGCAACTACACCGATGACGTTGAATTCTCCTGTGAAGATGCGGGCCGTACGCCAATCGAAGACCTGGCGCGCGTTGTGGAAGCCGCCATCAACGCGGGCGCGAAAACCATCAACATCCCGGACACCGTCGGCTACACCATGCCGTTTGAGTTCTCCAACATCATCACCGGCCTGTATGACCGCGTGCCGAATATTGATAAAGCAATTATCTCCGTCCACACCCACGATGATTTGGGTCTGGCCGTAGGCAATGCTATCGCCGCCGTCCACGCTGGCGCGCGTCAGGTAGAAGGCGCGATGAACGGTATCGGCGAACGCGCGGGCAACTGTTCGCTGGAAGAAGTGATCATGGCGATCAAAGTGCGCAAAGACATCATGGACGTGCACACCCGCATTAATCACAACGAAATCTGGCGCACCAGCCAGACCGTCAGCCAGATTTGCAACATGCCCATTCCGGCTAACAAAGCGATTGTCGGTACCGGCGCCTTCGCGCACTCCTCTGGTATCCACCAGGATGGCGTCCTGAAGAATCGTGAAAACTACGAAATCATGACCCCGGAATCCATCGGCCTGAATCAGGTGCAGCTGAACCTGACCTCCCGTTCCGGTCGCGCCGCGGTTAAACACCGTATGGAAGAGATGGGTTATAAGGACAGCGATTACAACATGGATCAGCTGTACGACGCGTTCCTGAAGCTGGCCGACAAAAAAGGCCAGGTGTTCGACTATGACCTGGAAGCGCTGGCCTTTATTAACAAGCAGCAGGAAGAGCCGGAGCACTTCCGTCTGGATTACTTCAACGTGCAGTCCGGCTCCAGCGACATCGCCACCGCCTCGGTCAAACTGGCCTGCGGCGATGAAATTAAAGCAGAGGCCGCTAACGGTAACGGCCCTGTCGATGCCATCTACCAGGCGATTAATCGCGTCACCGAGTACGACGTTGAGCTGGTGAAATATGACCTGACGGCCAAGGGCCACGGCAAAGATGCACTGGGTCAGGTCGACATTGTTGTTACCCACAATGGCCGCCGCTTCCATGGCGTGGGCCTGGCGACCGATATCGTTGAATCCTCCGCGAAAGCGATGGTGCATGTTCTGAACAACATCTGGCGCGCCGCCGAAGTCGAAAAAGAGTTGCAACGCAAAGCTCAGAATAAAGAGAACAACAAGGAAACCGTGTAATGTCGAAGAATTACCATATTGCTGTGTTGCCGGGCGACGGTATTGGTCCGGAAGTGATGGCACAGGCGCTGAAAGTACTGGAAGCCGTTCGCGCGCGTTTTGCGATGAAAATCACCACCAGCCACTACGACGTGGGCGGTATTGCGATTGATAACCACGGTACGCCGCTGCCGAAAGCGACCGTGGAAGGCTGCGAAAATGCCGATGCCGTGCTGTTTGGTTCCGTCGGTGGCCCGAAATGGGAACACCTGCCGCCGGCAGAGCAGCCAGAGCGCGGCGCGCTGCTGCCGCTGCGTAAACATTTCAAGCTGTTCAGCAACCTGCGTCCGGCGAAGCTGTATCAGGGTCTGGAAGAGTTCTGCCCGCTGCGCGCGGATATCGCCGCCAACGGTTTCGACATTCTGTGCGTGCGTGAACTGACCGGCGGGATCTATTTCGGTCAGCCAAAAGGACGCGAAGGCAGCGGACAACACGAGAAAGCGTTCGACACCGAGGTGTATCACCGTTTCGAAATCGAACGTATCGCCCACATCGCGTTCGAGTCGGCGCGCAAACGCCGCCATAAAGTGACCTCCATTGATAAAGCGAACGTGCTGCAGTCTTCCATTTTGTGGCGCGAGATCGTCAGTGAAGTCGCTAAGCAGTACCCGGACGTCGCGCTGTCGCACATGTACATCGACAACGCGACCATGCAGCTGATTAAGGATCCGTCCCAGTTTGACGTGCTGCTGTGCTCCAACCTGTTCGGCGATATTCTCTCTGACGAATGCGCGATGATCACCGGCTCCATGGGCATGCTGCCCTCCGCAAGCCTGAATGAAGAAGGCTTTGGCCTGTACGAGCCTGCGGGCGGCTCCGCGCCGGATATTGCCGGCAAAAATATTGCCAACCCGATTGCGCAGATCCTCTCCCTGGCCCTGCTGCTGCGCTACAGCCTGGATGCAGGCGAGGCGGCAACCGCAATTGAAAACGCCATTAACCGGGCGTTAGAAGAAGGCGTCCGTACCGGCGATTTAGCACGCGGCACGGCGGCAGTCAGTACCGATGAAATGGGCGACATCATTGCCCGCTATGTCGCTGAAGGGGTGTAATCATGGCTAAGACGTTATATGAAAAGTTGTTTGATGCGCACGTTGTTTACGAGGCACCAAACGAAACCCCGCTGCTGTACATTGACCGTCATCTGGTGCACGAAGTGACCTCTCCTCAGGCATTTGACGGCCTGCGCGCGCACAAGCGTCCGGTACGTCAGCCGGGTAAAACCTTCGCGACGATGGATCACAACGTTTCCACCCAGACCAAAGACATCAATGCCTCGGGTGAGATGGCGCGTATCCAGATGCAGGAGCTGATTAAGAACTGCAATGAATTTGGCGTTGAGCTGTACGACCTGAACCATCCGTATCAGGGTATCGTCCACGTGATGGGGCCAGAGCAAGGGATCACCCTGCCGGGCATGACCATCGTCTGCGGTGACTCCCATACCGCGACCCACGGCGCGTTTGGCGCTCTGGCGTTCGGGATTGGCACTTCCGAGGTGGAACATGTGCTGGCAACGCAGACCCTGAAACAGGGCCGCGCCAAAACCATGAAGATTGAAGTGAAGGGTAAAGCCGCACCGGGTATTACCGCAAAAGACATCGTGCTGGCCATCATCGGTAAAACCGGCAGCGCAGGCGGCACCGGTCACGTTGTTGAGTTCTGCGGGGAAGCCATCCAGGCGCTGAGCATGGAGGGACGCATGACCCTGTGCAATATGGCGATTGAGATGGGCGCAAAAGCCGGTCTGGTCGCGCCGGACGAAACCACCTTCAACTACGTGAAGGGTCGTCTGCACGCGCCGAAAGGTCAGAATTTTGACGACGCGGTCGCGTACTGGAAAACCCTGAAAACCGACGATGGCGCAGCCTTTGACACCGTCGTCACGCTGCAGGCAGAAGAGATTGCGCCTCAGGTGACCTGGGGCACCAATCCGGGCCAGGTGATTTCCGTTAACGACAATATCCCTGACCCGGCATCCTTTACCGATCCGGTCGAGCGCGCCAGTGCGGAAAAAGCGCTGGCCTACATGGGGCTGAAGCCCGGCGTGCCGTTGACCGATGTCGCCATTGATAAAGTCTTTATCGGTTCCTGCACCAACTCCCGTATCGAAGATTTGCGTGCCGCCGCCGAAATTGCCAAAGGCCGCAAAGTGGCACCTGGCGTGCAGGCGCTGGTGGTACCTGGCTCCGGCCCGGTGAAAGCCCAGGCGGAAGCCGAAGGTCTGGATAAGATCTTTATCGAAGCGGGCTTCGAGTGGCGTCTGCCCGGCTGCTCCATGTGTCTGGCCATGAACAACGATCGCCTGAATCCGGGCGAGCGCTGCGCCTCCACCAGCAACCGTAACTTTGAAGGCCGTCAGGGCCGCGGTGGGCGTACCCATCTGGTCAGCCCGGCAATGGCCGCCGCTGCGGCAGTCACCGGCCATTTCGCCGATATTCGCAGCCTGAAATAAGGAGACAATCATGGCAGAGAAATTTACCCAACATACGGGCCGTGTTGTCCCGCTGGACGCCGCTAACGTCGATACTGACGCTATTATTCCAAAACAGTTTCTGCAGAAAGTGACGCGTACCGGTTTCGGCGCACATCTGTTTAACGACTGGCGTTTCCTGGACGATAAGGGAGAAGTGCCTAATCCGGAATTCGTTCTGAACTTCCCGGAATATAAAGGCGCCTCCATTTTGCTGGCACGCGAAAACTTTGGCTGCGGCTCATCCCGTGAGCACGCGCCGTGGGCGCTCACCGACTACGGTTTTAAAGTGGTCATTGCCCCAAGCTTCGCGGATATTTTTTACGGTAACAGCTTCAACAACCAGCTGCTGCCCGTCACGCTGAGCGATGAACAGGTCGATGAGTTGTTCGCGCTGGTTAAGGCGAATCCGGGCATTTCGTTTGAAGTGGATCTGGAAGCAGAAGTGGTGAAAGCCGGGGATAAGACCTACAGCTTCAGCATTGATGCGTTCCGCCGTCACTGCATGCTGAACGGTCTGGACAGCATTGGTTTAACCCTCCAGCACGACGCGGCGATTGCCGCTTACGAAAACAAACAACCCGCATTTATGAAATAATCCTCCGGCCTGCAGTCCACTCTGCAGGCCGCGTTTTATCCCGAGCCCCCCCTCCTTCTGTAAATACTTCCCAAACCCAGCCAATAATGACGTTATATTTAATGTCAATTTAATGTTCCGTGCGCAAAATAATCGCTCAATCAGCTGGTAGCGGAAATAATCATGAAAAAGAAAAATGGCAATGAGTCTCATATCCGTTCTCGGGAAATACATAAATGCACATTAGTGAGCGTAATAATAAATAGTTTACTCACCGCCTTTCAGATAGTTGCAGGAATATTTTCCGGCTCACAGGGTTTAATTGCTGATGGGATTCATTCTCTTTCCGATTTATTCTCCGACTTTGTCGTTTTGATTGCGAATAAAAAGAGTCAGAAAGCTTCTGATATCGATCATCATTACGGTCATCTGCGTTTCGAAAACGGTGCAAAGCTCATTATTGGCGCTATTCTGCTGCTTGTGGGGGTCGGGATGCTCTGGTCCGCAGGCAATAAACTGCTTCACCCCGAGACGCATCAGCTGGTGAAAGGGGCCGCGCTGTGGGTGGCGATACTGGCGCTGGTGGTGAAGGAAAGCCTGTTCAGATACATGTTTGCCACGGGAAAACGTATTCAGTCCTCGCTGCTGATAGCCAATGCCTGGCATGCCCGTTCTGACGCAGCGTCGTCAGTGGTTGTCGCCATCGGCATTGCCGGGAATTTAGTGGGTTTTCACGCGATGGACCTCATTGCGGCCCTGATTGTCGGAGTATTCATCGCCCACATGGGTTACAAATTTGCTGCCGATGCCCTGCACGATCTGATGGACCGTTCGCTTGAGCCCGAGCTGGAGCACGACATCAAAACGTGTCTTCTCGCAACCGAGGGCGTCACCGGACTCCATGATTTAAAAACCCGCAAGATGGGCGATTTAGCCCTTGTCGATGTCCATCTGGAAGTGAACGGCGAATTAAGCGTAAAAGAAGGACATCAGATTGCCGTGAATGCCAGAAATAACGTGATGCAAAAATTCAATGTGCTGAACGTGATGACGCATATTGATCCTGCCCACTAACCGGAACGCATAAATACAGTGTGACGCAAGCGACCGTTAAGGTTTCGTTAATTAATCTGCGTCACACTGCATCGCATCAGCTCTCTCATTATTGAGGTAAAAAGCGATGAAACCAAATTTACGCGATACGCTTCCCCATAAAGAAACGCCTTTTCTTCGCATACTGCACATTCTTGTGGCCGTACTGGTCCTCGCCCAGATTATCAATTCTAATTTCACCGAAAGTGAAGCCCTCCACGAATCCGGGCTGAACGGAATTGTCACCTGGATCCATGTTATCTCCGGGTTTGGTTTAATTTTTTGTGGCATTGCCATGATGGCATGGATGTTAACCCAGCGCGGATTTAAGTATTACTTCGCCTGGCTGGCGCTGGATTTTCGCGGAATTGTTGACGATATTCGCACCCTCGCGCAGCGTCAGCTTCCTGACGCGCATGCCGGCGGTATGGCAGCAACGGTGCAAGGTCTGGGCGTGCTGGCGCTGCTGGGCGTTGCACTCTGCGGCGCGGCCTGGTTCGTGCTGAACGCCACGCTCGGGCCGGTTTCGTCCGTCACGGAATCCGTCTTGGATTTGCATAAATTCCTGACGGTCTTTATTGAGACATATTTCTGGGCACACGGCTTCATGGGCCTCGTTCATATGTACCTGACGCTACGCGCGCAGCGTAAATATCAGTATTCAGAATAAAACGGTTCACAGAGCCCGGCGTTCCCGGGCTCCGTTTCGCTCATCCGATCACACGTCTTTTACGCGGCAGGTCAGCAGGAGCGTCACGACGGATAGCGCCGCAATCATCCAGTAGACAGACGCATGCCCGTAGCTTTGCGCCAGCGCCCCCTGAATCACGCCCGCCAGAATCACCCCGGTTGAAATGCTGTTGGTAAAAAGCGTGGTCGCCGAGCCGGCACGACCGGGCATGAGATCCTGAAACCAGAGCATGCCGATCCCGGCAACAATCCCAATAAACACGGCGTTAAACAGCTGCAGCGCCAGCAACGCTTCCCGCGAATGGAAAAGGATCAGCCCCGCGTAGAACAGCACCCCGGCCGCCACGGCGACAATCATCATCCTGCGCTTTCCAAAGCGCTTAACGTAGTAACCCGCCAGAATCATTGCCGGAATTTCCAGCCCGGCGGCAGTTCCCATTAAGATCCCCGCAAGCTTGTCCGGCAGGCCCAGATCGCTGCTGATCCACAGCGGCATATCGATGATGTACATGGTGTTGCAGGTCCACATCAGGGTGGAGGCAATAAACAGCATGCGGACGTTTTTGTCCTGCCAGCCGCTCACCTCGGTGACAGGTTTATCCGTCGTCTGTTCGACGCGCGCCACGGACGGCAGCGCGAAGGCAATCAGCGCCAGGCTGATGACAAAAATCCCGGCGGCGATGGAAAACATGGTGGTAAAGCCGTAGTTCAACGCCAGCATGAAGGCCAGCGGCGGACCAATGACCCACGCCAGCGAAAGCTGGGCGCGCATCACCGAGCTGAACATCACCACTTCACGCGCCGAGTTATCCGCATATTCACGGGCCAGCGCGAACAGCTGCGGCATGGCGGTGTTCGCCAGTGACGCCAGCAGCACGCCGCAGGTAATGAGCGTCAGATAATGACGGTTGAAGGCAAAGAGCAGCGCGTTTCCCACGGCCATGGCGCAGCAAAAGAGGATCAGCCTGCGGCGATCGCCCTGGCTGTCCGATCGTTTCGCCAGCGCGAGGCTGACCAGGATCCCGGCAATGGCGTTAACGGTGTAAAACAGGCCGACCCAAAACGGCTGCGCCCCCACCTCGCGGCTGAGAAACAGGCTCAGCGTCGGCGCCTGCAGCGCCCCCGCCACGCCCATCATAAAGGCCACCAGCATAAAAGCGGCATACACGCCGTTCAGGCGTCGCCCCATCGTCATCAACCAGAGCATGCGCAAGTCCTTGTGAGAGCGAATCGAAATTGGGTGAATAGTAAACGAAAAAAGCCAGCAAAAACATTTTGCTGGCGGGTGATAAGCACCAATACTCAGTCACACATGATCGAGGCGAGTTAGCGGGAAGAGGTCGGTGTTGTAACGTCCCACTGCATCAATTCTTCTAACGTTTTCAGCCGTTGCTCTGCACACCGGCGGGCCAGCCAGGACGATCCTTTTGTCGCTGAAAAGTACTGCTGATAGAACTGACGTGCGGTAGACCTCTTCATAATTTACCTCCTCGCTTCATCGGGGAGAATTATTGGCCTAATATAGGGATAAATAAATTGCTGGTTTTTTGTCAGGAGTTCCCCTTTTATGCCTTCCGGTCGTCTGCAACAACAGTTTATCCGCCTCTGGCAGTGCTGCGAGGGGCAATCGCAGGAGACTACGCTCAACGAGCTGGCTGACCTGCTTAGCTGCTCCCGCCGCCATATGCGCACGCTGCTCAACACCATGCAGCAGCAGGGCTGGTTAAGCTGGGAAGCGGAGGCGGGACGCGGCAAACATTCGCGGCTGACCTTCCTCTATACCGGGCTGGCGCTGCAGCAGCAGCGCGCGGAAGATCTGCTCGAGCAGGACCGCATCGATCAGCTGGTACAGCTGGTTGGCGACAAAGCCGCCGTGCGCCAGATGCTGGTTTCCCATCTCGGCCGCAGCTTTCGTCAGGGTCGACACATTCTGCGGGTGCTCTACTACCGTCCGATGAAAAATCTGTTGCCCGGCACGGCCTTACGCCGCTCAGAAACGCATATGGCCCGGCAAATCTTCAGCGGCCTGACGCGGATAAATGAGGAAAACGGGGAACTGGAGGCGGATATCGCGCACCACTGGCAGCAGCTTTCGCCGCGCCACTGGCGCTTCTTTTTACGCCCCGGCATCCACTTTCACCACGGCCGCGAGCTGGAAATGCACGACGTCATCGCCTCCCTGGAACGTGCCCGCAGGCTACCGCTCTACTCGCATATCTCCCGCATCCACTCGCCCACGGCCTGGACGCTGGATATTGAGCTGTCGCAGCAGGATAAGTGGCTTCCCTGGCTGCTGGGCTACGTGCCGTCGATGATTTTGCCCGGCGAGTGGGAATCAATGAACAATTTTGCCAGCCTGCCGATTGGCACCGGGCCTTACTCCGTGTCCCGCAATAACAGCAATCAGCTGAAAATCCGCGCGTTCGACGACTACTTTGGCTATAGGGCGCTGATCGACGAAGTGAACGTCTGGGTATTACCGGATCTCAATGAAGACCTGAGCTGCGGGCTGACGCTGGAAGGCCCCACCACGGGAGAAAAAGCCGTGGAGAGTCGCCTCGAGGAAGGGTGTTACTATCTCCTGTTTGACCGCCGCACCCACCGTGGGGCAAACCAGGCCGTCCGCAAGTGGGTTAGCCACGTTTTGTCCCCTTCCAATCTGATTTACCATGCGGAAGAGCAGTACCAGACATACTGGTTCCCGGCGTACGGCCTGCTTCCGCGCTGGCACCACGCCCGCCCGGTGCACTGCGACAAACCCGCAGGGCTGGAGTCCATCACCCTGACCTACTACCGCGAACACGTGGAGCATCGTTTTATCGCCAGAATCATGACCCGGCTGCTGGCAGCCGAGGGGGTCACGTTAGAGGTCAGGGAAGTGGACTATGACGAATGGCATCAGGGGGAGATCGCCAGTGATATCTGGCTCAACAGCGCCAACTTTACCCTGCCGCTCGATTTTTCGCTTTTCTCGCATCTGTATGAAGTCCCGCTGATCCAGCACTGCATCGACCGTGACTGGCAGCAGGATGCCGCCCTGTGGCGCGCGGGCGAAATGAATCTTGCAGCGTGGTGCCAGCAGCTTCTGGCCGAGCAGGCGATCGTACCCTTGATCCACCACTGGCTGATGATCCAGGGCCAGCGCAGCATGCGCGGCCTGCGGATGAACACCCTGGGCTGGTTTGATTTTAAATCCGCCTGGTTTGCGCCGCCGGAGCCATAACGCTTTCGTAATATTCACCAAATCATTACAATAGCGCCGTTCTCAACGGGGTGCTGCATCACAGATGTGCGCTGAGATAATACCCGTCGAACCTGATCCGGATAACGCCGGCGAAGGGATTTGAGGCTGTCTCTCAAAATCCTTTGCCACTCAACTTTGAGGTGCAAAGTGTTAAAAAAAGTTCTCCCCCTGCTGGCGCTGTTTGCGCTGCCTGCTTTTGCGAAGCCCGTCCTGACGGTCTACACCTATGACTCCTTCTCTGCCGACTGGGGCCCTGGCCCGGTGGTTAAAAAAGCCTTCGAAGCTGACTGTAACTGCGAGCTGAAGTTCGTGGCGCTGGAAGATGGCGTATCGCTGCTCAACCGTCTGCGCATGGAAGGGAAAAACAGCAAGGCCGACGTAGTGCTCGGGCTGGATAACAACCTGCTGGAGGCCGCCTCGCAAACCAAACTGTTTGCCAAAAGCGGCGTCGCGGCAGATGCCGTTAACGTGCCGGGCGGCTGGAAAAACGACACCTTTGTGCCGTTCGACTATGGCTACTTTGCTTTTGTTTACGACAAAAATAAGCTGAAAAACCCGCCGAAGAGCCTGAAAGAACTGGTTGAGAGTGACCAGAAATGGCGCGTGATTTATGAAGATCCGCGCACCAGTACGCCAGGCCTGGGCCTGCTGCTTTGGATGCAAAAGGTTTACGGGGATAAAGCGCCGGAAGCGTGGCAGAAACTGGCCGCCATAACCGTCACCGTGACCAAGGGCTGGAGCGAAGCCTATGGCCTGTTCCTGAAAGGCGAAAGCGACCTGGTGCTGAGCTACACCACCTCTCCGGCCTACCACATTATCGCCGAGAAGAAAGATAACTATGCTGCCGCTGATTTTGCTGAAGGGCATTATCTGCAGGTGGAAGTCGCCGCGCGTACCGCCGCCAGCAAACAGCCGGAGCTGGCCGAGAAGTTCCTGAAGTTTATGGTTTCACCGGCGTTCCAGAATGCGATTCCCGCAGGCAACTGGATGTATCCGGTCACGAACGTTGCGCTGCCCGCAGGTTTCGAGCAGCTGACCAAACCAAAAACCTCGCTGGAGTTTACGCCGCAGCAGGTCGCCGCGCAGCGTGCAGCATGGGTAAGTGAATGGCAACGCGCCGTCAGCCGTTGATTCCCGGCTGGTTACTTCCCGGGCTGCTCGCCGCCACAGTGATGGTGGCGGTCAGCCTGGGGGCTTTTCTTGCACTGTGGTTCAACGCGCCAGAGAGCGACCTGCTCGCCCTCTGGCACGACAGCTACCTCTGGCACGTTATCCGTTTCTCCTTCTGGCAGGCGTCTCTCTCAGCCCTGCTGTCGGTGCTCCCGGCTATTTTTCTTGCGCGCGCCCTGTATCGCCGGCGTTTCCCCGGCAGGCTGGCACTGCTGCGCCTGTGCGCCATGACGCTGATCCTGCCCGTGCTGGTGGCGGTATTTGGCATCCTCAGCGTTTACGGTCGCCAGGGCTGGCTGGCTTCGCTGTTCGGCCAGCTTGGTCTGGAATGGTCATTCTCTCCTTACGGATTGCAGGGCATTCTGCTCGCGCACGTGTTTTTCAATATGCCGATGGCAACGCGCCTCTTCTTGCAGGCGCTGGAAAACATTCCCGGCGAACAGCGTCAGATTGCCGCCCAGCTCGGCATGCGCGGCGTTTCATTCTTCCGCTTTGTCGAATGGCCGTGGCTGCGCCGCCAGATCCCGCCCGTCGCGGCGTTAATCTTTATGCTCTGCTTTGCCAGCTTTGCCACCGTGCTGTCGCTCGGCGGCGGGCCGCAGGCCACCACCATTGAGCTGGCGATTTACCAGGCGCTGAGTTACGACTACGATCCCGGTCGCGCCGCGCTGCTGGCGATGGTGCAGATGGCGTGCTGCCTTGTGCTGGTGCTGTTGAGCCAGCGGCTGAGTAAAGCCATTCCTGCTGGCAGTAATCAAATAACCGGCTGGCGCGACCCGCAGGACAGCCTGCACAGCCGCGTTACCGATTTTATCCTGATCGCGCTGGCGCTCCTGCTTCTGCTGCCGCCGCTGATGGCCGTTATCGTTGACGGACTGAACCTCAATCTCATGTCCGTCCTGCAACAGCCCATCCTCTGGCAGGCGACCTGGACCTCGCTACGTATCGCGCTGGCGGCAGGGTTACTGTGCGTCGTGCTGACCATGATGCTGCTGTGGAGCAGCCGTGAACTCTATGCCCGGCAGGCCCAAAAGGCCGGGCAGGCGCTGGAGCTGACGGGCATGCTGATTCTGGCGATGCCGGGCATCGTACTGGCGACGGGCTTCTTTTTACTGTTCAACAGCACCGTCGGCCTGCCGGAAAGGGCCGATGGCATTGTGATTTTCACCAACGCCCTGATGGCCATTCCTTACGCGCTCAAAGTGCTGGAAAACCCGATGCGCGACGTCAACAGCCGCTACGGTTTGCTGTGCCAGTCGCTGGGCATGCAGGGCTGGCAGCGGCTGAAGGTGGTGGAACTGCGCGCGCTAAAACGTCCGCTGGCGCAGGCGCTGGCGTTTGCCTGCGTGCTGTCGATTGGGGATTTTGGCGTGGTGGCTCTCTTTGGCAATGAAGATTTCCGCACGCTGCCATACTGGCTCTATCAGCAGATCGGCTCTTATCGCAGTCAGGACGGCGCGGTCACCGCGCTGTTACTGCTGCTGCTGTGCTTTGCCTTATTTACCGTTATCGAAAAACTTCCGGGGCGTGATGTTAAAACTGACTGATGTAACCTGGCTTTACCAGCATCTGCCGATGCGCTTCACGCTCTCCGTGCGCCAGGGGGAGATAATCGCCGTGCTTGGTCCAAGCGGCGCGGGAAAAAGCACGCTGCTTAATCTGATTGCGGGTTTTCTGCAGCCGGCAAGCGGCGCGATCGTCATTAACAATCACGATCATACCCACACGCCGCCTGCAAAACGTCCGGTCTCAATGCTGTTTCAGGAAAACAACCTGTTTACCCATCTGACGGTGCGGCAAAACATCGCGCTGGGGATGCATCCGGGACTCAGGCTGAACGATGCCCAGCGCCAGAAGCTGGAGATCATTGCCGCCCAGATGGGGATCAACCAGTTCATCGACAGGCTGCCGGGCGAGCTTTCCGGCGGCCAGCGTCAGCGCGTGGCGCTGGCGCGATGTCTTGTCCGCGAGCAGCCGATCCTGCTGCTGGATGAGCCGTTCTCGGCGCTCGATCCCGCGCTGCGCCTGGAGATGCTCGCCCTGGTGCAGGACGTCTGTCAGCGCCAGCAGCTGACGATGCTGATGGTTTCACACAGTATTGAGGATGCTGCCCGCATCGCCCCGCGATCGGTGGTGATTGCCGAAGGGCGTATTTTGTGGGATGGAAAAACAGAAGAACTGCTGAGCGGTAAGGCGGGGGCGTCTTCACTGTTGGGCATTCGTGCGGTCTGATGCCCTCACCCTGGCCCTCTCCCACGGGGAGAGGGAAATCGTCGTTAACGGCTCACCACTTTCAATAAAATCTCGCCGTACACCGGCATCAGCGGGTGGCGAATCAGCGCGACCAGCGCCACCACAGCCACGCCAAGCGTCAGCGGGGCCAGCCACAAAAGGCGAGAGCGCGGAAGATAGCGCGTCAGGCGATCGACGCTGGCTTTCCCACTGCGCCACAGCCGCCAGCAGAGCCATGCCGCCAGCCACAGCAGCACAGCCGTACCCAGCAGCAGCCACTTAAACTCACCGCTTTGCATACCGTCAGGGATATCGATGGCCGCGCCGGCCAGAATCCCCGGCAGGAAGTAGAACGGCGGCCAGAAGACGCAGCCGATAATGTTCGGCACCACGAATTTCGCGACGGGCAGATCCAGCATCCCCGCCACCATCGGCACCAGCGGACGCGTTGGCCCGACAAAGCGGCCGACGAGGATGGTAAACATGCTGTGCTGATGCAGCGCATGCTCGGTTTTATCCAGCAAGGCTTTGTTCTTTTTCATGAACGACCAGCGGTGCAGCGGCTTCTTAAAGCGCCAGCCCAGCCAGAAGGAGATCCAGTCGCCGAGCAGGCAGCCGATAATCCCGGCCAGCCACGCCTGCCAGAAATTAACCTCGCCGCTGCCAATCAGCGCCCCAAGCCCTGCCATCATCACGGTGCCGGGCAGGATCAGCCCAACCAGCGCCAGCGATTCCAGAAACGCCACCAGCGCCACGGCGATGAGCGAGTACATAACGGACTGGGTAATAAAGTGTTCCAGCAATGCCTGCATAACTATTCCGGTCAGAAAACGAATCAGCGATTCTGCTTAGCGCCCCGCACCGCGTCAAGGCAACAATTGTCTGAATAGTTTACAGGTTGCTTTCTGCATTCACCTGTTTGTTTATCTTTTTTTACCGTTTATTCACATCCCGCGCGGAATTCGCTCGGGCTGGCGCCGGTGCATTTTTTAAATACCCGGGAGAAATAGAGCTGATCCTCAAAGCCCACGTTGCGTCCGACGGTGGCAATCGGCATCCGGGTGGTGCTGAGCAGCAGCTTTGCCTGGCTGATGCGCTGATCCTCGCGCCAGCTCAATACGCTGACGCCCAGCTGCTGGCGGAACAGATGCGACAGACGCGACGGCGACAGGCAGACGTGCTGAGCAACGCTGGCGATATCAAACTGGCTATCGGCCAGGTGATCGCTGATGTACTGGCAGGCGTCGCGCACGCGGTTGTCCAGCGGGGGATTAAGCGACTCGTTAATCGCCTCCATCCGTCGCAGCAGCAGCTGTTCAAGCAGGTTAATCGCCAGCAGTTCGGCGTAGCGACCACCGGCCTGTCCCGCCTCGATAATCTGCGCAAAAAGCTCGCGAAACTGCGCCAGATGAACCTCATCCGGGCGATAAAAACCGGTATGCGCAAAAATGGCGGGCCACGAAAGCCACTCCTGCCAGTAGGCGCGCGGACGGAAATAGACCCACTGGTGATACCACTCTTTGGCATCCGGATGACGGCCATAGTGGTGGATCTCCCCCGGCGGGAACAACAGGATATCGCCGGGGCGGCAGACAAACTGCTGGTCGCCGTTCTTGATGATCCCTTCTCCTCGCACGGTCAGGTTGAGGATATACCCTTTCATGCCGAGCGGTCGGTCGACGTAAAAGTCGAGGTATCCCTCAGCCTCGATAGGGGTCAGTCCCGCCACAAGGTGCGCGTTAAACGAGTATCCCGGCAGCAGGGGATCGTTTTGCGTTTCGGCCATAGATTCAGTTCTCCCAAGGGTCCTGAAGGAAACCAATTGTCCATATCACTAAAAGCAGCTTTAAAATGGCCCGCGAAAAGATCCAAAAAGCATCACGCCGCTTTTACGTCCGCCATGTTTCAGCCTTTCCCCCTGATTTCTCCGCCAGAGCAGGCAGATAACCAGTAACAAAAGTGTCTATAAGTGCGGCAGAAATGTCCACATTGAATATTTGCACGGCGTCACACTTTCCGTTGTAACAGCAATTTAGTCCATAAGATTAGCGGATCCTGCCTGACGACTTTTTTCCCCAGTCTCTAATGTTCTTCCATACCTGTTTTTTCGATGGAGCAACACCATGGCAATTGCGATTGGCCTCGATTTTGGCAGCGATTCGGTTCGCGCGCTGGCAGTGGACTGTACGTCCGGCCAGGAGATAGCAACCAGCGTTGAGTGGTACCCGCGCTGGCAAGAGGGGCGCTACTGTGATGCGCCGAACAACCAGTTCCGTCACCACCCGCGTGACTATATCGAGTCGATGGAAGCGGCGATCAAAACCGTCCTTGCCGAACTGACTGACGCCCAGCGGGCTGAGATTGTCGGAATTGGCGTCGACAGCACCGGCTCCACGCCTGCTCCTGTCGATGCCGAAGGCCGCGTGCTGGCGCTGCGCCCGGAGTTTGCCGACAACCCGAACGCCATGTTCGTGCTGTGGAAAGACCACACCGCCGTAGAAGAGGCCGAAGCCATTACGCGCCTGTGCCACCAGCCGGGCAAAACAGACTACTCGCGCTACATCGGCGGGATTTATTCCAGCGAATGGTTCTGGGCCAAGATCCTCCACGTCACCCGTGCCGACGCAGCCGTTGCGCAGGCTGCGGCGTCATGGGTTGAGCTGTGCGACTGGGTGCCTGCCCTGCTCTCCGGCACCACTCGCCCGCAGGATATCCGCCGCGGCCGCTGCAGCGCCGGGCATAAATCCCTGTGGCACGAAAGCTGGGGCGGCCTGCCTCCGGCCACGTTCTTCGATGAGCTCGACCCGATCCTCAACAAGAGCCTGACGTACCCGCTGTTTACCGACACCTTTACCGCCGATATTCCGGTCGGCACCCTCTGCGAAGAGTGGGCGACGCGCCTCGGCCTGCCTCAGAACGTGGCCATCTCCGGCGGCGCCTTTGACTGCCATATGGGCGCCGTGGGCGCGGGGGCACAGCCAAACACGCTGGTCAAAGTCATCGGGACTTCAACCTGCGACATCCTGACGGCGGATAAAGCCACCGTTGGCGACCGCGCGGTGAAAGGCATCTGCGGCCAGGTTGACGGCAGCGTGGTGCCGGACTTCATCGGTCTTGAAGCCGGTCAGTCCGCGTTTGGCGATATCTACGCCTGGTTTGGTCGCGTGCTCGGCTGGCCGCTGGACCAGCTGGCGGCGGCACATCCTGAACTAAAAACCCAGATAGCCGACAGCAAAAAGCAGCTTCTGCCGCAGCTCACCGAAGCCTGGGCAAAAAATCCGTCTCTCGATCACCTGCCGGTGGTGCTGGACTGGTTTAACGGCCGCCGCACGCCGTTTGCCAACCAGCGTCTGAAAGGGGTGATCGCGGATCTCAACCTGGCGACCGACGCCCCTGCGCTGTTCGGCGGTCTGATTGCCGCAACGGCCTTCGGTGCCCGCGCCATTATGGAGTGCTTCACCGGGCAGGGCATCGACGTGAACAACGTGATGGCGCTGGGCGGCATCGCCCGTAAAAACCCGGTGATCATGCAGGCCTGCTGCGACGTGCTGAACCGTCCGCTGCAGATTGTGGCCTCCGATCAGTGCTGCGCGCTGGGCGCGGCGATTTTCGCCGCCGTGGCTGCGGGCGTGCATGTCGACATTCCGACCGCGCAGAAGCATATGGCGAGCGCCGTCGAAAACACGCTTCAGCCGCGTGCCCAGCAGGCGCAACGCTTTGAACAGCTTTATCAGCGCTACCAGCAATGGGCAAAAAGCGCCGAACTTCACTATCTCCCTGTCGCCGCCCCGGCCAAAAGCACCGCGGACACTACGGCAACCCTGACCCATTAAGGACACGATGATGACCATTTTTAATAACTATGAAGTGTGGTTTGTGATTGGCAGCCAGCATCTGTACGGACCGGAAGCGCTACAGCAGGTGACGAAACACGCGGAGCACGTCGTTAACGCGCTGAACGCGGAAGCTAAACTGCCGTGCAAACTGGTGCTGAAACCGCTGGGCACGACGCCTGACGAAATTACCCACATCTGCCGCGACGCCAACTACGACGATAAATGCGCCGGTCTGGTGGTGTGGCTGCACACCTTCTCACCCGCCAAAATGTGGATCAACGGCCTGTCTATCCTCAACAAACCGCTGCTGCAGTTCCATACCCAGTTCAACGCCTCCCTGCCGTGGGACAGCATCGACATGGACTTTATGAACCTGAACCAGACCGCGCACGGCGGCCGCGAGTTCGGCTTCATCGGCGCGCGTATGCGCCAGCAGCACGCGGTGGTCACCGGCCACTGGCAGGATGGCAAAGCGCAACAGCGTATCGGCTCCTGGATGCGTCAGGCGGTCTCTAAGCAGGACACCCGCCATCTGAAAGTGGTGCGTTTTGGCGACAACATGCGTGAAGTGGCGGTCACCGACGGCGATAAAGTGGCCGCGCAGATCAAGTTCGGCTTCTCCGTGAATACCTGGGCCGTGGGCGACCTGGTGCAGGTGGTGAATGAAGTCAGCGACGGCGACGTGAGCGCGCTGGTGGACGAGTACGAAAGCAGCTACCGCCTGACGCCTGCGGCACAAATCAACGGCGACAAGCGTCAGAACGTGCTGGACGCGGCGCGCATCGAGCTGGGCATGAAGCACTTCCTGGAACAGGGCGGCTTCCACGCCTTTACCACTACCTTTGAAGACCTCCACGGCCTGAAACAGCTGCCGGGTCTGGCAGTACAACGTCTGATGCAGCGGGGCTACGGCTTTGCGGGCGAAGGCGACTGGAAAACTGCCGCTCTGCTTCGCATCATGAAGGTGATGTCGACCGGTCTGCAGGGCGGCACCTCCTTTATGGAGGACTACACCTATCACTTCGAAAACGGCAACGACCTGGTGCTCGGCTCGCACATGCTGGAAGTGTGCCCGACGATCGCCGTGGAAGAGAAACCGATCCTCGACGTGCAGTACCTCGGCATCGGCGGGAAAGCCGATCCGGCGCGTCTGATCTTCAACACCCGTACGGGCCCGGCCATCAACGCCAGCCTGATCGACCTGGGCGATCGCTTCCGCCTGCTGGTGAACTGCGTCGATGCGGTTGAAACGCCGCACTCTCTGCCGAAACTGCCGGTGGCCAACGCCCTGTGGAAAGCACAGCCTGACCTGCCAACCGCCTCAGAGGCCTGGATCCTGGCCGGCGGCGCGCACCACACGGTGTTCAGCCACGCCCTTGATCTGAACGACATGCGTCAGTTCGCCGAGCTGCACGACATCGAGCTGACCGTGATTGATAACGATACCCGCCTGCCCGCCTTCAAAGACGCGCTGCGCTGGAACGAAGTCTATTACGGTTCAAAACGCTAAGTACGGAATGCCCGGTGACGCTACGCTCACCGGGCAGGGAGATAACGATGTTAGACGATCTCAAACGTCAGGTGCTCGAAGCCAACCTGGCGCTGCCGAAACATAATCTGGTCACCCTGACATGGGGCAACGTCAGCGCCGTTGACCGCGAAAAAGGCGTGTTCGTGATTAAGCCTTCCGGCGTGGATTACACGGTGATGACCGCAGACGATATGGTCGTTGTCAGCCTTGAGACCGGCGAAGTGGTCGAAGGTAAGAAAAAACCGTCCTCCGATACGCCGACTCACCGCCTGCTGTATCGGTCATTCCCGACCATCGGCGGCATCGTGCATACCCATTCGCGCCACGCCACCATCTGGGCGCAGGCGGGCCAGTCCATCCCGGCGACCGGCACCACGCACGCGGACTACTTTTACGGCACCATTCCCTGCACGCGTCTGATGACCGACGCCGAGATTAACGGCGAATATGAGTGGGAAACAGGCAACGTGATTGTCGAAACCTTCGAAAAACAGGGGATCGACGCCGCGCAGATGCCCGGCGTGCTGGTGCACTCCCACGGCCCGTTTGCCTGGGGTAAAAACGCGGAAGACGCGGTGCATAACGCCATCGTGCTCGAAGAGGTCGCCTATATGGGGATCTTCTGTCGCCAGCTGGCGCCGCAGCTGCCGGATATGCAGCAAACCCTGCTGGATAAGCATTACCTGCGCAAGCACGGCGCGAAGGCCTATTACGGGCAGTAAACTGTATATAAACCCAGCATTAAAATCTTAACCAGGCTATAATCAGGCCTGGTTTTGTTTTCTGGGATAACGGCGTGGCGCAGGCGCAAGAAGGCTTTTTACTGACCCGACACTGGCGGGATACCCCTCAGGGCACCGAGGTCGCGTTCTGGCTGGCAACCGACAGCGGTCCGCTGCACGTTACGCTGCCCCCGCAGGAATCCGTGGCCTTTATTCTTGAAGCCCACGTCGAAAAGGTAAAGCAGCTGCTGCGCGGCGAAAACGGCTGGCGCATCACCCCGCTTGAGCTGAAGGATTTCCACCGCCAGCCGGTTTATGGCCTCTACTGTCGCGCCCATCGTCAGCTGATGCGCTATGAAAAACTGCTCCGCGAGGCTGGCGTGACGCTCTATGAGGCGGATATCCGCCCACCGGAACGCTTTCTGATGGAGCGGTTTATTACCGCCCCCGTCTGGGTCGACGGCACCGCGCATTGCGGCAGCCTCGTTAACGCGCGCCTGAAGCCGAATCCGCACTACCGCCCGCCGCTGAAGTGGGTCTCACTGGATATAGAAACCACCCGCCACGGCGAACTGTACTGCATCGGTCTGGAAGGCTGCGGCGATCGGGTTGTTTATATGCTCGGGCCGCCGAATGGCGATGCGTCCGCGCTGGATTTCCGGCTTGAGTACGTCAACAGCCGCCCGCAGCTGCTGGAGAAGCTTAACCAGTGGTTTGCCGACAACGACCCCGACGTCCTGATCGGCTGGAACGTGGTGCAGTTCGACCTGCGCGTCCTGCAAAAGCACGCCGAGCGCTACCGCATCCCGCTGATGCTGGGGCGCGGAAACAGCGAGCTGGAATGGCGTGAGCACGGTTTTAAGAACGGCGTTTTCTTCGCGCAGGCTAACGGTCGCCTGATTATCGACGGCATTGAGGCGCTTAAGTCCGCCTTCTGGAACTTCTCTTCATTCTCCCTCGAAGCGGTCGCACAGGAGCTGCTTGGCGAAGGCAAATCCATCGACAACCCCTGGGACAGAATGGACGAGATCGACCGGCGCTTTAATGAAGATAAACCGGCGCTTGCCACCTATAACCTGAAAGACTGCGAGCTGGTCACGCAGATTTTCCACAAAACCGAGATTATGCCGTTCCTGCTGGAGCGCGCGACGGTAAACGGCCTGGCGGCAGACAGGCACGGCGGCTCCGTGGCGGCCTTTAGCCACCTCTATTTTCCGCGCATGCACCGGGCGGGATACGTCGCCCCCAACCTCGGGGACGTACCGCCGCAGGCAAGCCCCGGTGGCTACGTCATGGACTCCCGGCCAGGATTGTATGACTCCGTTCTGGTGCTGGACTACAAAAGCCTCTACCCGTCGATTATCCGTACCTTCCTGATCGATCCCGTCGGGCTGGTTGAGGGCATGGCCCAGCCGGACGATGAGCACAGCACCGAAGGTTTCCTCGGCGCACGCTTCTCGCGGGAAAAACACTGCCTGCCTGAAATCGTGGGAAACATCTGGCACGGCCGCGATGAGGCCAAGCGCCACGGCAACAAGCCGCTATCACAGGCGCTGAAAATCATTATGAATGCCTTTTACGGCGTGCTGGGCACCAGCGCCTGCCGCTTCTTTGACCCGCGTCTGGCCTCCTCGATCACCATGCGCGGGCACGAGATCATGCGCGAGACCAAAGCGCTGATTGAGTCCCGGGGCTATGACGTCATCTACGGCGACACGGACTCCACCTTTGTGTGGCTTAAGGGCGCGCATTCAGAAGACGACGCCGCGCAAATCGGCAAAGCGCTGGTCGCCTTCGTAAACGACTGGTGGCAGGAACATTTGCAGAAAGAGCGGTTAACCAGCGCGCTGGAGCTGGAATTTGAAACCCATTTCGCCCGCTTTTTAATGCCCACCATTCGCGGCACCGATCAGGGCAGCAAGAAGCGCTACGCCGGGCTAATTCAGGAAGGCGACGCGCAGCGGATGGTTTTTAAAGGGCTGGAGACGGTACGTACCGACTGGACGCCGCTGGCGCAGCAGTTCCAGCAGACGCTCTATCTGCGGGTGTTTCGCAATGAGCCCTATCAGGACTACGTGCGCGAGACGATAGCCAGCCTGATGGCGGGCGAACTTGACGCGCAGCTGGTATACCGCAAGCGCCTGCGCCGCCCGCTGGCGGAGTACCAGCGCAACGTTCCTCCGCACGTACGCGCCGCGCGCCTGGCGGATGAGGAAAACGTACGCCGTGGCCGCGCGCCGCAGTATCAAAACCGGGGAACCATCAAATACGTCTGGACCATTAGCGGCCCGGAACCCGTGGATTATCAGCACTCTCCTCTGGATTACGAACACTATCTGACGCGCCAGCTTCAGCCGGTTGCCGACGGAATTTTGCCCTTCATCGACGATGATTTTGCTACACTGGTTACAGGGCAACTTGGCCTATTTTGACGCGTGACGAAATGGCTGCCATCCAGTACCATAGCGCCCTTTCCATTCCTGGACCCATTTTTCGTTGACCGTCTTTTTTGACGGTAGTCGAACTATTGCCTGCAATTAAAGATTAGAGCCGAACAACTATGCCTTTTACACTTGGTCAACGCTGGATCAGCGATACAGAAAGCGAACTTGGACTAGGAACCGTCGTAGCAATCGATACGCGTATGGTTACCCTCCTCTTCCCTGCCACCGGTGAAAACCGTCTGTACGCTCGCAATGACTCCCCTGTTACCCGCGTGATGTTCAATCCGGGCGACACCGTGACCAGCCATGACGGCTGGCAGCTCAAGATTGAAGACGTAAAAGAAGAGAATGGACTGCTCGCCTACATTGGTACTCGTCTTGATACGGATGAAGCCAATGTCATCCTGCGTGAAGTGCTGCTCGACAGCAAACTGGTGTTCAGCAAGCCGCAGGACCGCCTGTTTGCCGGGCAAATCGACCGTATGGATCGCTTCTCCCTGCGCTATCGCGCGCGTAAGTTCCAGAGTGAACAGTACCGCATGCCGTGGAGCGGCCTGCGCGGCCAGCGCACCAGCCTGATCCCCCACCAGCTGAACATCGCCCACGACGTGGGCCGTCGCCACGCGCCGCGCGTGCTGCTGGCAGATGAAGTGGGTCTGGGTAAAACCATCGAAGCGGGCATGATCCTGCATCAACAGCTGCTTTCCGGCGCTGCCGAACGCGTGCTGATCGTGGTGCCAGAAACCCTGCAGCACCAGTGGCTGGTTGAGATGCTGCGCCGCTTTAACCTGCGTTTCTCCCTGTTCGACGATGAACGCTATGCCGAAGCGCAGCACGACGCCGACAACCCGTTTGAAACCGAACAGCTGGTCATTTGCTCCCTCGACTTCGTGCGCCGCAGCAAGCAGCGTCTTGAGCACCTGTGCGATGCCGAGTGGGACATTATGGTTGTTGACGAAGCGCACCACCTGGTCTGGAGCGAAGACGCGCCGAGCCGCGAATACATGGCTATCGAGCAGCTTGCGGAACGCGTGCCTGGCGTCCTGCTGCTGACCGCAACGCCGGAGCAGCTGGGTCTGGAAAGCCACTTCGCCCGTCTGCGCCTGCTCGATCCAAACCGTTTCCACGACTTTGCGCAGTTCGTGGAAGAACAGAATAACTACCGTCCGGTCGCCGATGCCGTCGCCATGCTGCTGGCGGGCAAGCGTCTTTCTGATGACGAACTCAACACCCTGAGCGATCTGATTGGCGAGCAGGATATCGAGCCGCTTTTGCAGGCTGCGAACAGCGAGAGCGACAACGCGGAATCCGCGCGTAAAGAGCTGATCGACATGCTGATGGACCGCCACGGCACCAGCCGCGTGCTGTTCCGTAACACCCGTAACGGCGTCAAAGGCTTCCCGAAACGCGAGCTGCATACGATTAAACTGCCGCTGCCGACGCAGTATCAGACGGCGATTAAAGTCTCCGGCATTATGGGTGCGCGCAAAACTCAGGAAGAGCGCGCCCGCGACATGCTTTATCCGGAACAAATCTACCAGGAGTTTGAAGGCGATACCGGCACCTGGTGGAACTTCGATCCGCGCGTGGAGTGGCTGATGGGCTACCTGACCGCGCACCGCTCCCAGAAGGTGCTGGTGATCTGCGCCAAAGCGGCCACCGCGCTGCAGCTGGAGCAGGTCCTGCGCGAGCGCGAAGGCATTCGCGCCGCCGTGTTCCACGAAGGCATGTCCATCGTCGAGCGCGACCGCGCCGCGGCGTGGTTCGGAGAAGAGGACAGCGGCGCACAGGTTCTGCTGTGCTCGGAGATCGGCTCTGAAGGCCGTAACTTCCAGTTCGCCAGCAACCTGGTGATGTTCGATCTGCCGTTTAACCCGGATCTGCTCGAGCAGCGCATCGGCCGTCTGGATCGTATCGGCCAGGCGCATGATATTCAGATCCACGTGCCGTATCTGGAAAAAACCGCCCAGTCCGTGCTGGTACGCTGGTTCCACGAAGGTCTGGACGCGTTTGAACATACCTGCCCGACGGGCCGCACCATTTATGATCAAGTGCATGGCGATCTGATCGGCTACCTGGCCGCGCCGGAAAACGCGGAAGGGTTTGATGAGCTGATCAAGTCCTGCCGTGAGAAGCACGATGCGCTGAAAGCGCAGCTGGAGCAGGGCCGCGACCGCCTGCTGGAGATCCACTCCAACGGCGGTGAAAAAGCGCAGGCGCTGGCTGAGAGTATTGAAGAACAGGATGATGATACCAGCCTGATCGGCTTCTCCATGAACCTGTTCGACATCGTCGGCATCAACCAGGACGACCGCGGCGAGAACCTGATTGTCCTGACTCCGTCCGATCACATGCTGGTTCCGGATTTCCCGGGCCTGCCGGAAGATGGCTGTACCATCACCTTCGAGCGTGACGTGGCGCTGTCCCGCGAAGATGCCCAGTTTATCACCTGGGAACACCCGCTGATCCGCAACGGTCTGGACCTGATCCTCTCCGGCGATACCGGCAGCAGCACCATCTCCCTGTTGAAAAACAAGGCGCTGCCGGTGGGCACCCTGCTGGTGGAGCTGATCTACGTTGTGGAAGCGCAGGCGCCGAAACAGCTGCAGCTCAACCGCTTCCTGCCGCCAACACCGGTGCGTCTGCTGCTGGATAAAAACGGCACGAACCTGGCGGGACAGGTTGAATTCGAGAGTTTCAACCGACAGCTGAGCGCGGTAAACCGCCACACGGGCAGCAAGCTGGTGAACGCGGTACAGCAGGATGTGCACGCTATTCTGCAACTGGGCGAAACCCAGATTGAAAAAGCGGCCAGAGCGCTGATTGACGCCGCGCGCAGTGAAGCCGACGAGAAACTGTCTGCGGAGCTGTCCCGTCTGGAAGCGTTAAAAGCCGTCAACCCGAACATCCGCGACGACGAGCTGGCGGCGATTGAAAGCAACCGTCAGCAGGTGCTGGAAAGCCTGAATCAGGCTGGCTGGCGTCTGGATGCCCTGCGTCTTATCGTTGTGACGCATCAGTAAACGGAGCGCAAGATGGTGATGGAGCCTTACAATCCGCCGCAGGATCCCTGGCTGGTCATTCTGTATCAGGATGAACACATTATGGTGGTCAACAAGCCCAGCGGCCTGTTGTCCGTGCCGGGGCGTCTGGACGAGCACAAAGACAGCGTGATGACGCGCATTCAGCGCGATTATCCGCAGGCGGAGTCTGTCCATCGCCTGGATATGGCCACCAGCGGCGTGATTGTGGTGGCGCTGAACAAAGCGGCGGAACGCGAGTTAAAGCGCCAGTTCCGCGAGCGCGAGCCGAAAAAGCAGTATGTCGCCCGCGTCTGGGGCCACCCCGCGCAGGCGGAAGGGCTGGTAGATTTACCGCTGATCTGCGACTGGCCGAACCGGCCTAAGCAGAAGGTGTGTTACGAAACCGGCAAGGCCGCGCAGACCGAGTACGAAGTGCTGGAGTACGCGCCGGATAATACCGCGCGCGTCCTGCTTAAGCCGATTACCGGACGTTCGCACCAGCTGCGCGTGCATATGCTCGCCCTGGGTCATCCGATTCTGGGCGACCGGTTTTACGCGCCGCCTGAAGCGCTGGCCTTAGCGCCACGTCTGCAGCTGCACGCGCAGACGCTCACCATCACCCATCCGGCCTTCGGTAACGCGATGACGTTTAAAGCCCCGGTGGACTTCTAAAAAAAAAGCCCGACATCGTCGGGCTTTTTCTTATTTGAAACCTTTCTTCTCTTTAATGAGCTCGTACGCCTTCTGGATTTCCTGCGCTTTTTGCTTCGCCATCTCCATCATTTCTGGCGGTAAGCCTTTCGCGACCAGTTTGTCCGGATGGTGTTCGCTCATGAGCTTACGATAGGCACGTTTAATCGTGGTCTGATCGTCAGAGGGCTTAACGCCAAGCACGTTGCAGGCGTCTTCCAGCGTCGGACCACGCTGCGCCTGCTGCCAGGCACCGCCGGACGACTGCTGATGATAGCCGCCGCCAAACTGCGCCCCGCCCTGCATCATGCGCAGGAACTGGTCGAACTGCATGCGGGAGATGCCCAGCTCTTCCGCAATGACGTACAGCACGTCACGTTCATTAGGGTGAAGTGAACCGTCCGCGAAGGCCGCCTGGATTTGAATTTCCAGAAACATCCGAATTAAATCAAAACGTCCAAAGCAGATGCTGCGGAACTGACGCATTTTTTCGCGAAGCGGATAATTATCCGACTTACCGATGCGAAACGCATTTTGCGCTTCCAGACGGGAGTCGCCGTGCAGATTCATGCGATCCATAAAGACGCTGGCAATCTGAATATCGGCTTCTGTGACACGCCCTTTGGATTTGGTTAAGTGCCCCATGACCTCAAAGGTGGTGGAGAAAAAGAGTGACTGACGCTCGCGCTGATTGGCAAACCAGGCCATTTTGCGGCTGCGCGCCTTATCAAACATATGGCCGATAATAAGCCCAAGCACAATCCCCCAGAACCCGGCACCCATGATGATGGCGAACGCAACGCCGATTATTTTACCCCAATACTGCATATACTCCCCGGATAGTCATATTCCTGGCCGACGCAACGTCATCATCACTGTGTTCAAGTCACGGTCAATTGAAGGACATCGCCTATAATTTGCTTTATCATACTCGTCATTCGATAGCGAGCCTAACACTCTGGCACGCAAACGGGCAGGATTAACGCTGGTACTGCGCAGATGAGTAAGATAGTCTCTGAGCGTTTGTAAGCCGTAGCCACTGATGACGGAACAATAAAATACAACGTATGAAAAAACGTATCCCCACCCTCCTGGCCACAATGATTGGCTCCGCCCTGTACAGTCAACAGGGTCTGGCGGCCGATCTCGCCTCGCAGTGTATGCTTGGCGTTCCAAGTTATAATCGCCCACTGGTGAGTGGCGATACAAATAGCTTGCCGGTAACCATTACTGCCGACAGTTCGAAAGGGACTTACCCTGACAATGCCACGTTTACGGGCAATGTCGATATTAATCAGGGCAATAGCCGCCTGCAGGCAGATGAAGTGCAGTTGCACCAGAAACAGCCGGAAGGTGCGGCCGAGCCGGTACGAACGGTGGATGCGCTGGGTAATGTGCACTATGACGACAATCAGGTCATCCTGAAAGGTCCGAAAGCCTGGTCAAACCTGAATACTAAAGATACTAACGTCTGGAAAGGTGATTACCAGATGGTGGGTCGCCAGGGGCGCGGTGACGCTGACCTGATGAAACAGCGCGGTGAAAACCGCTATACGATCCTGGAAAACGGCACGTTCACGTCATGTCTGCCGGGTTCCAATACCTGGAGCGTGGTCGGGAGCGAGGTTATCCATGACCGCGAAGAACAGGTCGCAGAGATCTGGAACGCCCGCTTCAAGCTGGGCCCTGTTCCCATATTCTACAGCCCTTATCTGCAGCTTCCCGTGGGTGACAAACGTCGCTCCGGTTTCCTGATCCCGAATGCCAAATACAGCACGTCGAACTACTTTGAGTTCTACCTGCCGTATTACTGGAACATCGCGCCAAACATGGATGCGACGATCACGCCGCACTATATTCACAAGCGCGGCAACATCATGTGGGAGAACGAGTTCCGCTATCTGACCCACGCCGGTGCGGGACTGATGGAGCTGGATTATCTGCCGTCGGATAAAGTCTTCCAGGACGAGCATCCGACCGAAGGCGATAAACACCGTTGGATGTATTTCTGGCAGCATTCCGGGGTAATGGATCAGGTCTGGCGTTTTAACGTTAACTACACCAAGGTCAGTGACCCGAACTACTTCAACGATTTCTCGTCAAAATACGGTTCGAGTACCGACGGTTATGCCACGCAGATCTTCAGCGTTGGCTATGCGGTGCAGAACTTCGATGCGACGGTAACCAACAAGCAGTTCCAGGTGTTCTCCAGCCAGACCGCGAGTACCTATGGTGCCGAGCCGCAGCTGGACGTTAACTGGTACCAGAATGACGTGGGTCCGTTCGACACCCGTATTTATGGTCAGGCGGTGCATTTTGTAAACACCAATTCCAATATGCCGGAAGCCACCCGAGTTCACCTGGAGCCCGTCATCAACTTGCCATGGTCGAATGACTGGGCAAGCCTGAACACGGAAGCCAAGCTGATGGCGACACACTATCAGCAAAAAAATATTGATGATTACAACACCAGCAACAACGCTCATCTAGAGGAAAGCGTAAACCGTACGCTTCCACAGTTCAAAATGGACGGTAAGCTGATCTTCGAACGCAATATGGGACTTCTGGCGGATGGCTATACCCAGACGCTGGAGCCACGTATGCAGTACCTGTATGTGCCTTATCGCGATCAGAGCAACATCAATAACTATGACTCCTCTTTACTGCAATCTGATTACAGCGGCCTGTTCCGCGACCGTACCTACGGTGGCCTTGACCGCATCGCCTCAGCGAACCAGTTAACGACCGGGGTCACATCACGCGTTTATGATGACGCTGCCGTTGAACGTTTTAACGTTTCTGTTGGTCAAATCTACTATTTCACCGAGTCTCGCACCGGCGATGACAATATTAAGTGGGAGAAAGATAACAAGACAGGTTCGCTGATTTGGGCTGGTGATACCTACTGGCGTATGACCGATCGTTGGGGTCTTCGCGGTGGCGTGCAATATGACACCCGTCTCGACAATATCGCCAACAGTACGGCGGCGATTGAGTACCGCCGGGATGAAGATCGTATGGTGCAGTTGACCTATCGTTATGCCAGCCCGGAATATATTCAGGCGACGTTACCAAACTATGGTACTGCAGAGCAGTATAAAGACGGTATTTCGCAGGTGGGTGGCGCAGCGAGCTGGCCAATCGCCGACCGCTGGTCAATCGTAGGCGCTTACTACTTTGACACTAACGCTAATAAACCTGCTGACCAGATGGTGGGTCTGCAATATAACTCCTGCTGTTACGCGCTGCGTGTCGGCTACGAACGCAAGCTTAACGGCTGGAACAGTGAAAACAATCAGAGCAAATACGATAACGTGATTGGCTTTAACTTCGAGTTACGCGGCCTGAGTTCCAACTACGGTCTGGGTACGCAGAAAATGCTGCGCTCGAATATTCTGCCGTACAGTAGCGCCTTGTAATGTGCTTGATTTGCAACGTAATCCGCTTTGCGGTTAATTGAAATGGAAAAAGTATGAAGAACTGGAAAACGCTGCTGCTCGGTGTCGCTATGGTTGCGAATACCAGCTTCGCCGCCCCCCAGGTTGTTGATAAAGTCGCTGCTGTGGTTAACAACGGCGTCGTGCTTGAAAGTGACGTTGACGGTCTGATGAAATCGGTGAAGCTCAATTCGGGCGAAGCCGGTCAACAGCTTCCGGATGACGCCACGCTGCGCCACCAGATCCTGGAGCGTCTGATCATGGATCAGATCGTTCTGCAGATGGGGCAGAAAATGGGTGTGAAGATCACTGACGAGCAGCTCGATCAGGCGATCGCTAACATCGCGAAGCAGAACAATATGTCTTTAGACCAGATGCGCAGCCGCCTGGCCTATGACGGCATCAGCTACGCCACCTACCGTAATCAGATCCGTAAAGAGATGCTGATTTCGGAAGTGCGTAACAACGAAGTGCGTCGCCGCGTCACCATCCTGCCTCAGGAAGTGGACGCGCTGGCAAAACAGGTGGGTAACCAGAACGATGCGAGCACAGAGCTGAACCTGAGCCACATTCTGATCCCACTGCCAGAGAACCCAACGTCCGATCAGGCTGCGGAAGCCGAAAGCCAGGCGCGTTCGATTGTTGAACAGGCGCGTAACGGCGGCGACTTTGGCAAGCTGGCAATCACCTACTCCGCTGACCAACAGGCGCTGAAAGGCGGCCAGATGGGCTGGGGACGTATTCAGGAGCTGCCATCTATCTTTGCCCAGGCGCTGAGCACGGCGAAGAAAGGGGATATCGTTGGTCCTATCCGTTCAGGCGTGGGCTTCCACATTCTGAAGGTGAACGATCTGCGCGGCCAGAGCCAAAATATCTCCGTCACCGAAGTTCACGCTCGCCACATACTTCTGAAACCGTCACCGATCATGACTGACGATCAGGCGCGTGTGAAGCTGGAACAGATCGCAGCTGACATTAAGAGCGGTAAAACCTCATTTGCGAAAGCAGCAAAAGAGTTCTCTCAGGATCCAGGCTCTGCTAACCAGGGCGGCGATCTGGGCTGGGCGGCTGCGGATATTTACGATCCTGCCTTCCGCGATGCGTTGATGAAGCTGAACAAAGGCCAGATCAGCGCGCCGGTCCACTCTTCATTTGGCTGGCATCTGATCGAGCTGATGGACACCCGTAACGTTGATAAAACGGATGCGGCACAGAAAGACAGAGCCTACCGTATGCTGTTTAACCGTAAGTTCTCTGAAGAAGCCGCAACCTGGATGCAGGAACAACGCGCCAGCGCTTACGTGAAAGTTCTGAGCAACTAATGAAACAGCATCGTGTTGTTATCACGCCCGGCGAACCCGCCGGGATTGGGCCTGACCTCGTTGTCCAGCTCGCCCAGCGCAGCTGGCCGGTAGAACTGGTTGTCTGCGCCGATGCAACACTGTTACAAGACCGGGCAACGCTGCTCGGTCTGCCTTTAACGCTCATCCCTTACGTTGAAGGCCAACAGCCAGCACCGCAGCAAGCCGGTACCCTCACCCTTCTTTCTGTTCCCCTTCGTACGCCGGTTATTCCGGGCCAGCTCTGCACGGAAAACGGCCACTATGTCGTTGAAACCCTGGCGCGCGCCTGCGACGGTTGCCTGAAGGGCGAATTTGCCGCCCTTATTACCGGCCCCGTCCACAAAGGCGTCATCAACGAAGCGGGTATACCCTTTACCGGGCATACGGAGTTCTTCGAAGAGCGCTCGCACAGCCCGAAAGTGGTGATGATGCTGGCGACGGAGGAAATGCGCGTTGCGCTGGTGACTACCCATCTGCCGATCAGAGCCATTCCTGATGCGATCACCCCTGAACTCCTGCGCGAGATCATCGGGATTTTGCACCACGATCTGCAGACAAAGTTTGGGATCCCGCAGCCGCACGTGCTGGTCTGCGGCCTGAATCCACACGCCGGTGAAGGCGGGCACATGGGTACCGAAGAGATCGACACCATTATTCCGGTGCTCGACGAAATGCGGGCGAAGGGGATGAACCTCAGCGGGCCGCTGCCTGCAGATACCCTTTTCCAGCCGAAATACCTGGATAATGCCGACGCCGTGCTCGCGATGTACCACGATCAGGGCCTGCCCGTGCTAAAATACCAGGGCTTTGGCCGCGGGGTGAATATCACCCTCGGTTTACCCTTTATTCGAACGTCCGTTGACCACGGTACTGCGCTGGATCTGGCAGGCCAGGGGAAAGCGGATGTCGGCAGTTTTATTACGGCGCTTAATCTCGCCATCAAAATGATTGTTAATACTCAATGACTAATCGAGTCCATCAGGGCCACTTAGCCCGTAAACGTTTCGGGCAAAACTTCCTTAACGATCAGTTCGTGATCGAAAGCATTGTCTCGGCTATTAATCCGCAAAAAGGTCAGGCGATGGTCGAAATCGGCCCGGGCCTTGCCGCGCTGACCGAGCCGGTAGGCGAACGCCTCGACGAGCTGACCGTCATCGAACTGGACCGCGATCTGGCCGCACGCCTGCAAACGCACCCGTTCCTCGGGCCGAAGCTGACCATCTATCAGCAGGACGCCATGACCATGAACTTTGGCGAGCTGTCCGAAAAAATGGGCCAGCCGCTGCGCGTCTTCGGCAACCTGCCGTACAACATCTCCACGCCGCTCATGTTCCACCTCTTTAGCTATACTGATGCCATTGCCGACATGCACTTCATGTTGCAAAAAGAGGTTGTTAACCGTCTGGTTGCAGGCCCGAACAGTAAAGCGTATGGTCGTTTAAGTGTGATGGCACAGTATTACTGCAACGTGATCCCGGTACTCGAAGTACCGCCGTCAGCGTTCACACCACCACCGAAAGTGGATTCAGCGGTTGTGCGCCTTGTGCCGCACAAGACGAAACCGTATCCGGTTAAAGATCTGCGCGTACTGAGCCGCATTACCACAGAAGCCTTTAACCAGCGCCGTAAAACGATCCGTAACAGCCTGAGCAATTCGTTTACCGTTGAGGTGTTAGCCGAGCTGGGGATCGACCCGGCAATGCGTGCGGAGAACATTTCCGTAGAGCAGTACTGCAAGCTGGCTAATTACATCAGCGATAATGCGCCGCCGAAGGAGAGTTAAGCCATGATTGATTCGCCCCGCGTATGTGTCCATGTACAAAGCGTCTATGTTGAATCACAGTCCTCACCGGACGAAGAACGTTTTGTTTTCGCTTACACCGTGACCATTCGCAATCTGGGGCGGATGCCCGTGCAGCTGCGCGGGCGCTACTGGCTTATCACTAACGGCAATGGCCGCGAAATCGAAGTTCAGGGCGAAGGTGTGGTTGGTGAACAGCCCCACATCGCCCCTGGCGAAGAGTACCAGTACACCAGCGGCGCGGTGATTGAAACGCCGATGGGTACCATGCAGGGCCATTATGAAATGGTCGACGTCGATGGCAATGATTTCCGCGTTGCCATTCCTGTGTTCCGTCTCGCCGTAACCACACTCATTCATTAATCTAATGTCTACATATCTGATTGGCGACGTTCACGGTTGCTACGATGAACTGATCGCATTATTAAAACAGGTCGACTTTACGCCAGGACAGGACACGCTCTGGCTGACGGGCGATTTAGTCGCGCGTGGCCCCGGCTCCCTTGAAGTATTACGTTTCGTCAAATCGCTGGGTGATAGCGTGCGCATGGTGCTGGGCAATCACGATCTGCATCTGCTGGCGGTTTTCGCCGGGATCAGCCGCAACAAACCTAAAGATCGCCTCACCCCACTGCTGGATGCGCCGGACGCGGACGATCTGATTAACTGGCTGCGCCGTCAGCCCCTGCTGCAGATCGACGAAGAGAAAAAGCTGGTCATGGCGCATGCCGGGATCACCCCGCAATGGGATCTTGAGACGGCGAAAACCTGCGCGCGTGACGTTGAGGCGGTGCTGGCAAGCGACTCGTATCCTTTCTTCCTCGATGCCATGTACGGCGATATGCCGAACCACTGGAGCGAGGATCTCAGCGGTCTGGCCCGTCTGCGCTTTATCACCAACGCGTTCACCCGCATGCGCTTCTGCTTCCCGAACGGACAGCTGGATATGTATTCCAAAGAGACGCCGGAGAGCGCGCCCGCGCCGCTCAAGCCGTGGTTTGCCATTCCGGGGCCGGTGACAAGCGAGTACAGCGTGGTATTTGGTCACTGGGCTGCACTGGAAGGAAAAGGCACACCGGAAGGGATTTACGGTCTGGATACCGGATGCTGCTGGGGCGGAGAGTTAACCTGCTTACGCTGGGAAGATAAAGCTTACTTTGTGCAACCGTCCAACCGACAGCTGGACCTGGGGGAAAGCGAGGCCGTTGCCTCCTGATACGTTATTCCCTCTCCCGGCCGGGAGAGGGAAAATCACTTAACGACGTTCCAGAATCTCGAAGCAGTAGCTGTGGGAGTTCTGTGCATCCGCATCGTGGAATTCGCTGAATACCGATTCCCACTCGTCCGGATCGTAGTCCGGGAAATGAGTATCCCCTTCCACTTCTGCATCAATGTGGGTCAGATACAGCTTCTGCGCTTTTGGCAGGAACTGCTCGTACACGCGCCCACCGCCAATCACCATGATCTCTTCGGCATTGCCGCATGCAGCAATCGCCTCGTCTACTGATTTTACCCATTCGACGCGATCGTCAGTGCCCGGCTGGCTGCTGATAACGATATTCTTACGGCCCGGCAATGGACGACCAATCGACTCCCAGGTCAGGCGGCCCATCACTACCGGCTTGTTTAACGTAGTACGTTTAAACCATGCGAGATCGGCAGGCAGGTTCCACGGCATGGCATTTTCCATACCGATAACGCGGTCCACCGCCAGCGCTGCAATCAGACTGATCATTGAAAATTTCCCGGATGCAAAAAATTGCCGCCACTATACGGAAAGCTTAATCTTTCGTCGACTGGCGGCAGGGTAAAGATAAAGAAATTTTTTAATATTGCTGGCAACTCCACTTCACGCGGAAGGTTTACTCTCGGGCTCGTCAGCCGGATCGCCGGTATGCTTGCCCTCTTCCGTGCCCTGCCAGCCATGGCGCTGGATCAGCGACAGGTGGTTACGGTCCTCGTTAATGATTTCCGTCAGCATCGCGCTGGTGCGTTTGAACACCGCCGCACGCTCGGTGGCCGTACTGCCGGCCATCGCCGCCATCTCTTCGACCATCTCGGTATTAAAGCGGCGGAACAGGTCTGCCCGTTCGCGTGCTTCATACGCGCCAAGTCCCAGGTTTTCCAGCGCCATGCGGCCAGACTTCAGCGCACCTTCGAAGGTTTCACGCTCCGGCGCGTCTACGCCCGCCTGCCGCAGCCGGATGTAGTGATCCACATCGCGCGCGCGGGAGATAATAGTCAGCGCCGGGAAATGCTCTTTTACCAGCTCCACCATCTGCATGCTGGTTTCCGGATCGTCAATGGCGTTAATCAACACCTCGGCTTTTGCCGCCCCGGCGGATTCCAGCAGATCGACGCGGGTTGCATCCCCGTAAAACACCTTCATATCAAATTTACGCAGGGTATCGACATGGTCGGGGTCGTGATCGAGGATGACCATTTTCACCCCGCTCGACAGCAGTAAACGACCCACGATCTGCCCGTAGCGGCCAAATCCGGCGATGATGACGCGCGGCTGCTCCTCGTCGATCTCATCGGCCTCGCGCTCCTGCCCGCTGTCCGATTTTTCCAGGCGCGTCAGCACCACCAGCAGCACAGGCGTCGCCGCCATCGACAGGGCGACCGCCAGCGTCAGCGCTTTCGCCCACTCGGGATCGAGCACGTTTGCCATCTGCGCGGCGCCAAAGACCACGAACGCAAATTCACTCCCCTGCCCCAGCAGCACGGCGAACCAGCGGCGCTGCCTGCCCGGCACGTTCAGTGGGCGAGCAATCAGCCACAGCATCACCATTTTAATGACCAGGAAGCCGACGAGCAGGATGACGATCCGCAGCGGGTGCGTCACCAGCGTACCGAAGTCGACGGACATCCCGACTCCGATGAAAAACAGTCCCAGCAGCAACCCTTTGAACGGCTCGATATCGCTTTCCAGCGCGTGACGGTATTCAGAGCTCGCCAGCAGAACGCCTGCGAGGAACGCCCCCATCGCCATCGACAGCCCGGCCTCCTCCAGCAGCAGACCGAAGCCAAACACCAGGAACAGCGCCACGGCGCTGAACACTTCGCGCAGGCCAGAGCGGGCGACAAACCGCAGCAGCGGGCGGGTCACGTAGCGGCCAAGCACCACCACCAGCGCCAGCGCGCCCGCCACCTTCAGTGCCGACAGCGCGAAAGCGCCCAGCGTGGTAGAGGAACCGCTGGCCGCCAGCAGCGGGATCATCGCCACCAGCGGGATAGCGGCAATGTCCTGGAACAGCAGCACCGAGAACGCGCTGCGTCCCATCTGGGAGACCGTCAGATTTCGCTCGTTCATCGCCTGCATGGCAATCGCCGTGGAGGAGAGCGCCAGCGTCATGCCAATGAGCTCTGCCACTTTCCAGTCCATACCCAACAGGATGCAGAACCCACCCAGCAGCAGCCCGCAGGCCACCATCTGCAGTGCCCCGCCGCCAAATACCGAGGCGCGAAGCTTCCACAGCCGCTGCGGGTCGAGCTCCAGGCCAATCACAAACAGCATCAGCACCACGCCAATCTCAGCGAAATGGAGAATCGCCTCGGCATCCGTGACCAGTCTAAAGCCCCACGGCCCAATGACGCAGCCCGCAATCAGGTAGCCGAGCACCGAGCCCAGCCCCAGGCGTACCGCCACGGGCACAATCAGCGCCGCCGCGCCGAGGTAAATCAGCGCCTGTATCAGCGTATGGCTATCCATGGTGCGTCTCCTGCCACTCAAGTAAGCGTTGTTTATAATGACGAGCCTGCGCCTGCAGCGTTTCATCGTCGCAAACAAACGTGCAGTGCATCGCAAACGGCGGGAGCCAGTTCAGACCGCAATAGAGCGCGGTCGCCTGCAGCGGCTGCGCCAGGACGTCAAAACCCGGGAAGGAACCGATATCAAAATGGCTTTCCCCACCGCCGGTGGTGACCGCCCACATCAGGCTTTTTCCTTTTAGCGCATTGCCGTTGTGGCCATACGCCCAGCCGTGGGAGAAGACTTTATCAATCCACAGCTTCAGGAGCGGGGGCGTACTGTACCACTGCATTGGATGCTGCCAGATAATCAGATCGGCACGGGAAAGCGCCTCCTGTTCGGCGGCGATATCGATATTAAAATCGGGATAAAGTTGATAGAGGGAACGTATCTCTACGTTATCAAGCGTCCTTACCTGCTCAAGCATCCGCTTATTCGCATGCGAGTGCTGCGGATAAGGATGGGCATAAATTATCAGAATCATTGATTAGCCTGTTGTTACTGCTTTCTTTTAACAAAAGAGTGTAGTCAGTAATTCAACAGGCTAATAGTGAATATTATTGACGGGCTTACGTCAGAATTCTGAATTAGTTATCCAGCTCGCCCATGGATTTCACCTGGTCACGGTTGATCTGCTCGGTTTGACCGGTTTCGGCGTTTTTGTACGACACCAGACCGGTATCGTCATCCACCTGAGGTTTGCCGTCGGTGACAATGGTTTTGCCATCGGTGGTTTTTACGGCCTGATTAGACGAACAGCCCGCAACGGTAAACATTGTCGTGGCAGCCAGAACGGAAGCGATCAGTAATTTATTTTGCATGGTGTTTTCCCCTGCTCTCAGTTGAATTTCGTTATCGACCTAACCATTTTAGGCTAACTGACTGAAAGCGGATGAAAAACCAGAAGGTTCTGAAGATGGGAGAATGCCCGGCAGCCGAACGGCACCGGGCATTTTTACTTATTTGCTAATCTGCGCGTGCATTTCCTGCACTGAAATCACCTTCTCGGTGGCATCCGCGTTCAGCGCCATGGCCGTTGCGAAACCGCCGTTCAGGGTGGTGTCGTAGTGCACTTTGTACTGCAGCGCGCTGCGACGAATCAGCTTGGAGTCTTCAATCGCCTGGCGGCCTGCGGTGGTGTTGATGATGTAGGTGTATTCGCCATTCTTGATACGGTCCTGAATGTGCGGACGACCTTCATGCACCTTGTTCACCAGACGCGGGTTGATGCCGGCTTCGCCCAGCACAATCGCGGTACCGTGGGTCGCGTCCAGCTCGAAGCCCTGTTTCAGCAGCTTGGCGGCCAGGTCAACCACGCGCTCTTTGTCGCCTTCGCGAACGGAGAGCAGCGCACGGCCTGATTTTCTCATGGTGGAGCTACTGCCCAGCTGCGCCTTCGCGAACGCTTCTGCGAAGGTGCGGCCCACGCCCATCACTTCCCCGGTAGAGCGCATTTCTGGCCCTAACAGCGGGTCAACGCCCGGGAATTTATTGAACGGCAGCACCACTTCTTTCACCGAGTAGTACGGTGGAATGATCTCTTTGGTCACGCCCTGCTGCGCCAGCGTCTGGCCCGCCATCACGCGCGCCGCCACTTTCGCCAGCGGTACGCCGGTGGCTTTGGAGACGAACGGTACGGTACGCGCCGCACGCGGGTTCACTTCAATCAGGTAGACTTCGTTATCTTTCACCGCGAACTGGACGTTCATCAGACCGCGAACCTGCAGCTCAAAGGCCAGCTTCTGCACCTGCTGGCGCATCACGTCCTGAATCTCCTGGCTCAGGGTGTACGCTGGCAGAGAACAGGCGGAGTCGCCGGAGTGCACGCCTGCCTGCTCGATATGCTCCATGATGCCGCCAATCAGCACCATTTCGCCATCGCAGATGGCGTCAACGTCCACTTCAACCGCGTCGTCGAGGAAGCGGTCGAGCAGCACTGGCGCATCGTTGGAGACGCTCACCGCAGTCTGGAAGTAGCGACGCAGGTCGGCTTCGTCATACACGATTTCCATCGCGCGGCCGCCCAGCACGTAGGAAGGACGCACCACCAGCGGGTAGCCAATCTCTTTCGCCTTCTCAACGGCCATTTCAATGGCGGTGACGGTGGCGTTCGCCGGCTGTTTCAGCTTCAGACGGTCAACCGCCTGCTGGAAACGCTCGCGGTCTTCCGCACGGTCAATCGCGTCCGGGCTGGTGCCGATAACCGGCACGCCTGCTGCTTCCAGCGCGCGCGCCAGCTTCAGCGGGGTCTGGCCGCCGTACTGCACGATAACGCCTTTTGGCTTCTCGATGCGCACGATTTCCAGCACGTCTTCCAGGGTAACCGGCTCGAAGTAGAGGCGGTCAGAGGTGTCGTAGTCGGTAGAAACCGTTTCCGGGTTACAGTTGACCATGATGGTCTCGTAACCGTCTTCGCGCAGCGCCAGCGAGGCGTGTACGCAGCAGTAGTCGAACTCAATGCCCTGGCCGATACGGTTTGGACCGCCGCCCAGCACCATAATCTTGTCGCGGTCGACGGACGGGTTCGCTTCGCACTCGTCTTCATAGGTGGAGTACATGTAGGCGGTGTCGGTCGAGAATTCAGCCGCACAGGTGTCCACGCGCTTGTAGACCGGGTGCAGGTCGTACTGGTCGCGCAGCTTGCGGATTTCCGCTTCACGCACGCCCGCCAGCTTAGCCAGACGCGCATCGGCGAAGCCTTTGCGCTTCAGCACGCGCAGGAAGTCAGCGTCCAGGCCGTTGATGCCCAGCTCCGCGACCTGTTCTTCCAGACGCACCAGCTCTTCAATCTGCACCAGGAACCAGCGGTCGATGTTGGTCAGATTGAACACGCCGTCGACGGAGAGGCCCGCACGGAAGGCATCGGCGATATACCAGATACGCTCTGCGCCCGCGTCTTTCAGCTCGCGGCGGATTTTGGTCAGCGCTTCCGGGTCGTCCAGGCTCACTTTCGGGTCGAAGCCGGTCGCGCCCACCTCGAGGCCGCGCAGCGCTTTCTGCAGGGATTCCTGCTGCGTGCGGCCAATCGCCATCACTTCACCGACAGATTTCATCTGGGTGGTCAGACGGTCGTTCGCGCCTGCGAATTTCTCGAAGTTGAAGCGTGGAATTTTGGTCACAACGTAGTCGATGGACGGCTCGAAGGACGCAGGGGTGCGGCCACCGGTGATGTCGTTCATCAGCTCGTCGAGGGTGTAACCCACCGCCAGCTTCGCCGCCACTTTCGCAATCGGGAAGCCGGTCGCTTTAGAGGCCAGCGCGGAGGAACGGGACACGCGCGGGTTCATTTCGATAACAATCAGACGGCCGGTTTTCGGGTTCACCGAGAACTGCACGTTAGAACCGCCGGTTTCCACGCCGATTTCACGCAGTACCGCCATCGAGGCGTTACGCATGATTTGATACTCTTTGTCGGTCAGGGTCTGGGCTGGCGCAACGGTGATGGAGTCGCCGGTGTGGATACCCATCGCATCGAAGTTTTCGATGGAGCAGACGATGATGCAGTTGTCGTTTTTATCACGCACCACTTCCATCTCGTACTCTTTCCAGCCAATCAGCGATTCATCAATCAGCAGCTCTTTGGTTGGAGAGAGATCCAGACCGCGTTCGCAAATTTCTTCGAACTCTTCGCGGTTGTAGGCGATACCGCCGCCGGTGCCGCCCATGGTGAACGATGGACGGATGATGCACGGATAGCCCACGTCAGCCGCAACGGCCAGCGCTTCTTCCATGTTGTGTGCGATACCGGAACGCGCGGTGTCGAGGCCGATTTTCTTCATCGCCACGTCGAAGCGGCGACGGTCTTCTGCTTTATCAATCGCGTCGGCGGTCGCACCAATCATGGTCACACCGAACTCTTCCAGTACGCCCTGACGCTCCAGCTCCAGCGCACAGTTCAGCGCCGTCTGGCCGCCCATGGTTGGCAGCACCGCGTCCGGACGCTCTTTCTCGATGATTTTACGCACCACTTCCCAGTGAATCGGCTCGATGTAGGTTGCATCAGCCATTTCCGGGTCGGTCATGATGGTTGCCGGGTTAGAGTTTACCAGGATTACGCGGTAACCCTCTTCACGCAGGGCTTTACACGCCTGCGCGCCGGAGTAGTCGAATTCGCAGGCCTGGCCGATCACGATCGGGCCAGCGCCAAGGATCAGGATGCTTTTTATGTCTGTACGTTTTGGCATGGTCTTCTCGGCTCCTGATTATTTAGCGGTCTTACGGTATTGCTCGATAAGTTCGATGAAGTGATCGAACAGCGGCGCGGCGTCGTGTGGGCCCGGGCTGGCTTCCGGGTGACCCTGGAAGCTGAATGCTGGCTTATCGGTGCGATGAATCCCCTGCAGGGTGCCATCAAACAGCGACTTATGGGTCACGCGCAGGTTAGCCGGCATCGAGGCTTCATCGACGGCAAAGCCGTGGTTCTGCGCGGTGATCATCACCGTGTTGTTATCGATGTCTTTCACCGGGTGGTTACCACCGTGGTGGCCGAACTTCATCTTAACGGTGTTCGCACCGCTCGCCAGCGCCAGCAGCTGATGGCCGAGGCAGATGCCGAATACCGGGATGTCGGTTTCCAGGAAGGACTTGATGGCGGCGATGGCGTAATCGCACGGCGCCGGGTCGCCAGGGCCGTTGGACAGGAAAATACCGTCCGGATTCATCTTCAGCACGTCTTCGGCAGACGTTTGTGCCGGAACTACCGTCAGGCGGCAGCCGCGGTCAACCAGCATGCGCAGGATGTTGCGCTTGGCGCCGAAATCGTAGGCCACCACGTGGAACGGCAGCTCGCTCTCTTTTTTCGCTTCCGGCAGGTCGCCTTCCAGCGTCCAGCTACCCTGAGTCCAGCTGTAGGCTTCAGCGGTCGTCACTTCTTTCGCCAGGTCCATGCCGTTCAGGCCCGGGAAGGCTTTCGCTTTTTCCAGCGCCAGCGTCGCATCGAGGTTATCACCCGCGATAATGCAGCCGTTCTGTGCACCCTTCTCGCGCAGCAGACGCGTTAACTTACGGGTATCGATATCGGCAATCGCCACGATGTTATGGCGCTTAAGGTAAGAAGAGAGGTCTTCGGTATTGCGGAAGTTGCTGGCAATCAGCGGCAGGTCGCGGATGACCAGGCCTTGCGCATGTACCTGAGAAGATTCTTCGTCAGCCGCATTGGTGCCGACATTGCCGATATGAGGATAAGTAAGAGTAACGATTTGGCGAGAATAGGAAGGATCAGTGAGGATTTCTTGATAACCGGTCATTGAAGTATTGAAAACGACTTCCCCAACCGCCGAACCCGTTGCCCCTATGGCCCGACCGATAAACTGGGTTCCGTCTTCCAGAACCAATAGCGCTGACTTAATCAAAACACCCTCCAGAGAATATTCACTCACTTTATTTGCATATTAATTCATAGCATGTCATGGATCAATGCAAATGTGTTGCCAGCGGATTTTTGGCAAACGGCGGCATTCTGGGGATTTGGTGGGTAAAAGTCAACTTAAAACGGATATTTTGTTTACTCTTTTGCAAGTCTGGCGAGTGGAATGCGGCTTAAGCGACAAAAAGATCAGGTAAATCACTGCGGAAAACGCTTGCGCGCCTGGTTTAATGAAAAATGAGATGGTGCAGCACTATAAAGTAGACCAGATGGTCAAAATTTACATTTCAGTAACGTTAAAACGCCACAAGAGATAGATATTTAGAGACTTAAACAAAAATACGCTATAAAACAGACAAAATAAAAGGGCAATAAAATATTGCCCTATGCAATCAAATAATTACGACTGCAATAACCACATCACGATGGGTAATAATGCTTACAAATTGTTGAGATCGAGCACATCTCGCATATCAAAAAGGCCGTTTTTCTTGTTTTTAAGCCACAAAGCAGAGCGTACGGCGCCGTTGGCAAACGTCATTCGGCTGGAGGCTTTATGCGTAATTTCGACACGTTCACCAATATCGGCGAACATCGCCGTATGTTCGCCGACGATGTCACCCGCTCGCACGGTTGCAAAGCCAATAGTGCCCGGCACGCGTTCGCCGGTGTAACCTTCGCGGGTATAGACCGCGCAGTCTTTTAAGTCTTTATCAAGTGCATGAGCAATCGCTTCGCCCATCGCCAGCGCCGTACCCGATGGCGCATCAACCTTGTAACGGTGGTGAGCTTCTACGATCTCAATATCGGTATAGTTGCCCATCACCTTCGCGGCCTTCTCCAGCAGCTTCAGCATGACGTTAACGCCCACGCTGAAGTTTGCCGCGAAGACAATCGCAATCTCTTTTGATGCATCCTGGATAGCCTGCTTGCCCGCATCGTCAAAACCGGTGGTGCCGATCACCATCCCCTTGCCGTGCTGACGACAAAACGCCAGATGCGTGAGCGTCCCTTCCGGGCGGGTAAAATCGATGAATACATCGAAGTCCTCTTTTACCGCCTCCAGGCTGCTTTGCACGGTAACGCCTGTGTGGCCTGCGCCCGCCAGCTCACCGGCATCGGTCCCCAGAAGTGAAGAGCCTTCACGCTCCAGAGCCGCGCCAAGCGCGACGCCATCCATCTGAAGTGCCGCCTGAATAAGCTGACGGCCCATACGTCCACCCGCGCCCGCAATGGCGACACGGATCTGTGCATCATGCATAGTTATTCTCTTACGTTAAAATGATGTAAACCGTTTTCAGATTAACCAGCCTTGAGAAGCACTGCCAACTGAAAACACCGATAATTAGAATTTAACGTGAAACCGACTTAAATATCAGTAAAAGACATGATTTTGTCGTCACGATAAAGTAACGGGTAAAAAAAAGGCCAGCACAGGAGGTGCTGGCCTTTCATCAGAAAAAGGACTATTCGACTTCGCGGGCGTCGATGCGCAGTTCTTTCGGGACTTCAAAAACGATGTTTTCTTCACGTCCTTCCAGCGGCACCGCTTCGCCACCGCCCAGTTCCTGCAAACGAGAAATGACGTTCTGTACCAGAATATCTGGCGCAGACGCCCCGGCCGTCACGCCGACACATGCCGCGTGCTTAACCCACGCCTCCTGAATATCCGACGCGTCATCAATCAGGAAAGCCGCTTTCCCCATGCGTTGCGCCAGTTCGGCCAGACGGTTTGAGTTAGACGAGTTTTTGGAGCCGACTACCAGCACCACATCCGCCTTTTCAGCCAGTGCGCGCACCGCTTCCTGACGGTTAGTGGTCGCGTAGCAGATATCATCCTTACGCGGGCCAACGATTTTCGGGAAGCGCTGACGCAGCGCGTCAATCACGTCTGAAGTATCGTCTACGGAGAGCGTTGTCTGGGTCATAAACGACAGACGGGCTTCATTTTTCACGTTCAGCGTAAAGACATCTTCAGGCGACTCAACCAGATACATCCCTCCTTCCGGGTTACTGTACTGGCCCATGGTGCCTTCGACTTCCGGATGACCGGCATGGCCAATCAGAATCGACTCTTCACCACGACGGCTGGCGCGAGCCACTTCCATATGCACTTTTGTCACCAGCGGGCAGGTGGCATCGAATACGGTCAGATCGCGGCTTTTCGCTTCGTTACGTACCGCCTGAGAGACGCCGTGCGCGGAGAAGATCAGGATCGCACCGTCCGGCACTTCGCTGATTTGTTCAATGAAGATGGCTCCGCGCTCGCGCAGGCTGTCGACCACGTAGCGGTTGTGCACCACTTCGTGACGTACATAAATCGGCGCGCCGTAAATCTCCAGCGCGTTTTCAACAATGCTGATAGCGCGGTCTACACCGGCGCAGAAGCCGCGCGGGTTAGCCAACAGGATCTGCATTTCAGGCCTCCAGTGCAGGATCGATTTCCAGCACTTCAACATCAAAATGAACGGTACGCCCGGCAAGCGGATGGTTGAAGTCAACGGTAATAGAGTCGCCGTTGATTTCGCGGATCATGCCAGGCATTTCGCTGCCGTCCATAGCGGTAAAGAGCATAATCGCTCCGATCTCCGGTTCACCCGCGTCCATAAACTCGCGGCGCGAGAAATACTGGATCAGGTCCGGACTCGGCACGCCAAACGCGGCATCCGGCTCCAGCGAAAAGGCTTTTTTCTCACCCTCTTTCAGGCCCAGAAGCTGCTGCTCAAGACCTTCAGACAGGGAGGTATCGCCAAGACGAAACAGGGCCGGTTTGCCGTTATTGCGGGTGGATTCGGCCGTGGAGCCGTCATCCAGCTTCAGCGTGAAGTGAACGAGAACCGCGCTGTTGCTCTGTACGGATTTAGACATGCAAATTGCTCGCTTGTTTTGCCCGGTAGCATTACGCCACCGGGCGAGTGTGTTACGCCTGCTCTTTCACGGCCGGTTTAGGCAAGAAGCCTTCCAGCACGATTAACGCCGCACCGATACAAATTGCCGTATCGGCAAGGTTAAAGGTCGCGAAGTGCCAGTCGCCGACGTAGAAGTCGATCATATCAACCACAAAGCCGTGCCACAGGCGGTCAAACAGGTTGCCCAGCGCGCCGCCAATGATCAGCGCGTAGGCAATGTTATTCAGCTTTTGCGTGGCCTTCGAGCGGTACATCAGCACCGCGAGGATCACGCAGATACCGAGAGCGATACCCGCAAAGAACCAGCGCTGCCAGCCACCGCTGTCGGCAAGGAAACTAAACGCTGCGCCGTAGTTACGCGCGTAGTGCAGGTTAAGCGACGGGAATAGCGGAACCGTCTCCCCCAGAGCGAAATTCTGGAGGATCAGGAACTTGCTGCCCAGATCGATAATCAGCACCACCACAACCAGCCATAGCCAGCGCAGTCCTGTTGAACAGAGAGTTTTACTCATCAGGCAAACTTACGTTTTTCGCCGTCACCGGCGACGTTGCTTACACAGCGTCCGCAGATGTCTGCGTGTTCCGCCACCTGGCCAACATCGGTGGTGTAATGCCAGCAACGCGGGCATTTCTCACCGTCGGCTTTGCTCAGCGCGACTTTCAGTCCTTTGAGCAGTTCGCTCTGCTGAGCATCAGCAGAAGCATCGGCATAATCCGCAACTTTCGCACCGGAGGTCAACAGGACAAATCGTAATTCATCGCCCAGCGCCGTCAGCTTCGCCGCCAGCTCCGGTTCGGCATACAGCGTAACTGCCGCTTCCAGAGAGCCGCCGACTTTCTTGTCCGCGCGCGCCTGCTCGATAACCTTGTTCACTTCGCCACGCACTTTGAGCAGCTCGTCCCAGAAGGCATCGTTCATCGCTTCGGTGCTGGAGAGATCGAACAGACCTTCGTACCACTCGCCCGTGAACACATACTTCTCACGGTCGCCCGGCAGGTAGCCCCAGATTTCATCCGCGGTGAAGGACATGATCGGCGCCATCCAGCGCACCAGCGCTTCTGCGATGTGGAACAGCGCGGTCTGGCAGCTACGACGCGCCACGCTGTCCGCTTTCGCGGTGTACTGGCGGTCTTTGATGATGTCGAGGTAGAACGAGCCCATCTCGATGGAGCAGAAGCGCATCAGGCGCTGCACCACTTCGTGGAAGTCGTAAGACTCATAGGCTTTCAGGATATCTTCCTGCGCCGCTTTCGCGCAGCCTACCGCCCAGCGGTCCAGCACCACCATCTCTTCCGGTTTCACCATGTCTTTTGCCGGATCGAACCCGTTCAGGTTCGCCAGCAGGAAGCGCGCGGTGTTACGGATACGACGATAGCTGTCGGCAGCACGCTTCAGGATCTCGTCAGACACCGCCATTTCGCCGGTGTAATCGGTAGAGGCCACCCACAGACGCAGAATGTCTGCGCCCAGCTTGTTCATCACATCCTGCGGAGAAACGGTGTTACCGATAGATTTGGACATCTTACGGCCCTGACCATCCACGGTGAAGCCGTGAGTCAGTACCTGACGGTAAGGCGCTTTACCCTTCATGGCGGTGGAGATCATCAGAGATGACATGAACCAGCCGCGGTGTTGGTCAGACCCTTCCAGATACATATCGGCAGCGTGACCGGCAAATTCCGGACGCACGTCAACCACGGAGGAGTGGGTAGACCCGGAGTCGAACCACACGTCCAGGGTATCCGGCACTTTCTCGTAGTTGTCTGCGTCAGCGCCCAGGATGTCGCGGGAGTCGAGATCCCACCACGCCTGAATGCCGTCAACTTCGACGCGCTTCGCCACTTCTTCCATCAGTTCCAGGGTGTTCGGGTGCAGCTCCTGCGTCTCTTTATGTACGAACAGAGACATCGGCACTCCCCAGGTACGCTGACGGGAGATACACCAGTCAGGACGGTTAGCCACCATGGATTCGATACGCGCCTGGCCCCAGTCAGGGATCCACTGCACGCCTTTGATCTCTTTCAGAGACTGCTCGCGCAGGCCTTTCTGATCCATGCTGACGAACCACTGCGGGGTCGCACGGAAGATGATCGGGGTTTTGTGACGCCAGCAGCACGGATAGCTGTGCTGCATTTTTTCAACGTGCAGCAGCGCGCCGCTGGTGCGCAGCATGTCGACGATGATGTCGTTCGCCTTGAAGACGTTGATACCGTCTAGCGCCGGATAGGTGCCTGGCAGGTAAGATCCGTCCGGGCCAACCGGGTTAGCGATTTCCAGACCGTACTTCAGGCTGATGTTGTAGTCGTCAGGACCATGGCCACCGGCGGTATGCACCGCACCGGTACCCGCTTCCAGCGTCACGTGGTCGCCCAGGATCGCCGGAACGTCGAAGTCCAGGAACGGGTGTTTGAAGCGCATCAGCTCCAGCGCGTCGCCTTTCACGGTGCCCAGCACGGTGTAGTCGGTGATATGCGCGCGCTTCAGCACGCTCTCAACCAGATCTTTCGCCAGGATAACCGCCTGACCGTCAATCTGAACCAGCGCGTATTCGAACTCACCGGACAGGGAGATCGCACGGTTCGCCGGCAGGGTCCACGGGGTGGTGGTCCAGATCACCAGAGAGATCGGGCCGTTTACCGAGGAGACGCCAAATTTAGCCTTCACCGCATCCTGATCGACAGCGTTGAACGCCACGTCGATAGACGGAGAGGTTTTGTCGTAATATTCAACTTCCGCTTCTGCCAGCGCAGAGCGGCAGTCCACGCACCAGTGCACCGGCTTAGCGCCTTTGTGCAAGTGGCCGTTACCGATGATTTTACCCAGCGCACGGATGATGTTGGCTTCAGTTTTGAAGTCCATGGTCAGGTACGGGTGCGACCAGTCGCCCAGCACGCCCAGACGGATGAAGTCAGCGCGCTGACCGTCAACCTGCGTGGCTGCGTATTCGCGGCACTTCGCACGGAACTCGGCGGCGGTGAACTTCTCACCCGGCTTGCCGAACTCTTGCTCCACTTTCAGCTCGATTGGCAGACCGTGGCAGTCCCAGCCCGGAACATAAGGCGAGTCGTATCCCGTGAGGCCTTTTGACTTCACGATAATGTCTTTCAGAATCTTGTTAACCGAGTGACCAATATGAATGCTGCCATTCGCATATGGAGGGCCATCATGCAGAATGAAGGTTTTTTTGCCTTTTTTGGCTGCACGAATGATGCCGTACAGGTCATCATCGGTCCAACGCGCCAGCATTCCCGGTTCGCGCTTGGCGAGATCGCCGCGCATCGGGAACCCTGTTTCCGGCAAATTCAGGGTTGATTTATAGTCACTCATCAGATTCTCGGTTCCGTATTTATCACGTAGGCAGTTAAGCCGGGTTCAAAGCCCAAAAAACTCGCGGGCCGTCAATTCATCTCGCGCAATTTGCGCTTTTAGTTCATCCAGCGAACCAAATCGCTGCTCGTTGCGTATTTTTTTACGCAGTATCACATCTATATGGCGACCATAGAGGTCCATTACAACGTCCAGCAGGTGCACTTCTAACTGTTGACGCACACCGGCGACGGTCGGACGCGTGCCAATGTTGGCGACGCCGTAGAACGACTTATCGCCCAGTCCTGCCACTTCCACCGCATACACCCCTTTAACCGGGGAAACCTGACGACGCAGCGGTATATTCGCCGTCGGGAAGCCTATCGTGCGGCCCAGCGCATCGCCATGGACCACGCGGCCAGAGATGGTGAACGGATGGCCCAGCAGGGTTTCTGCCGTGTCCAGGTCATCATTAGCCAGCGCCTGACGCACCGCCGTGCTGCTGACGCGCACGCCGCCTTCGCAGAAGGTCATCGCGCTGGTGACGTCAAATCCATACTCCAGACCAGCCTTCTGTAATAGCAAGAAATCGCCCTGACGACCAGCGCCAAAGCGGAAATCATCACCCACGGCGAGAAACTGTACGCCAAGACGCTTAACCAGCAGGTCGCTGACGAAATTTTGTGCTGTCAGCGCGGCAAAGCGACGATCGAAACGTAAACACAATACATAGTCCACGCCGGACTCCGCCAGATAGCGCAATTTCTCGCGCAGGCGAGTGAGTCGGGCGGGAGATTTATCGCCCGCAAACAATTCCAGCGGCTGCGGCTCGAAAATCATCACTACAACGGGCAGGCCACGGGCCTCCCCTTCTTTCCGCAATCCCTGCAACAGCGCCTGATGACCACGATGCACGCCGTCGAAATTACCAATAGTCAGCACGCACCCGTGTGGCGCGCTGCTGAGATTATGTATGCCGCGTATCAGCTTCATGTCTGGCTCAAAACAGTGAAAATCGCCAAAGTATACCTTGTACAGCGGTTAAGGTTAACCGGCGATTGTTCGCGCAAAACAGAAAGCCGTAATGATTTCATCAGGCTGACCTTTCGCAGCGAAAAAATCTGCTCGTGAACTGCGATTTTTATGCCGAAAGGCTGTATTCAGGGAAGACAAGCTGGTAGAATCCTGCGCCATCACTACGTAACGTAGCGTCGCTAATTAACGGCGCTTATTTGCACAAATCCATTGACAAAAGAAGGCAAAGAGGGCATATTCCTCGGCCTTTGAATTGTCCACATAGAACATATTTGGGAGTTGGACTTGGCTAATATCAAATCAGCTAAGAAACGTGCCGTTCAGTCTGAAAAGGCTCGTAAGCACAACGCAAGCCGTCGCTCTATGATGCGTACTTTCATCAAGAAAGTATACGCAGCAATCGAAGCAGGCGACAAAGCTGCAGCGCAGAACGCATTTAACGAAATGCAACCAATCGTGGATCGTCAGGCTGCTAAAGGTCTGATCCACAAAAACAAAGCAGCGCGTCATAAAGCAAACCTGACCGCGCAGATCAACAAACTGGCTTAATCGCTACTTGTTGTTGCTTGTTTAAAGAACCCGCTTAACGCGGGTTTTTTTATGCCTTCAGATTGCCGGTGGCGTAAACAGCGCCGAGTAGTCACGGTTGCAGATTCGCTGCACCGCCGGGTGCTGAATCATTCTTTCGGCAAATATGGCGTGGTACTCCTCCATCACGTTATCCACTCTGCCTATCTCCGTAATCTTGTCGTCTGAATAGAGATCGTGCGCGTACAGCGTCGGCGCAACGAAGATCGCATTATGCGCTTCGCCAAAGGCTTTCATCAGCGCCGCATCGTCGAACTCACCGAGGATTTCTACCTTAAGCCCCTGCGAATTAAACCAGTTCAGCAGCTTGCGTCCGAGCATTGAGCGTCGCCCAGGCACCAGCAGGCGACGCTCTTCCAGGCAGGCCGGGAAGGGTTTCTCCGGCGGCGGGTTGATACACCAGAAGCTCACGCCACATTCGCCAATCTTCACCGAGAACAGCCCTTCCTGCTGGGTGGAGTCAATCGGGCAGTCCGAGATAATCATTTCCAGCTTGTGCTGGCTCAGCTGTTCCAGCAGCATCTCGTGGGTGGATTCAAAGCAGCGCAGGTGAATTTGCTCGTCTTCAACTACCGCCGCATCCAGCACGCCGCTCACCAGCCGCTTGGACAGCGCATCCGCCACGCCAACGTCAAAGAGCAGGTTCGACTCTTTGCGGTAGTTGACGATATCCAGCATCTCCTGGCTCAGGGTGAACATTTTGTCCGCATAGCGGAACACCAGTTCACCCAGTTCGCTGGGTTCAATCCCACGCCCCTTACGCTTGAACAGCTTCCCCTGCAGACGCTCTTCCAGGGCCTTGATTTGCCCGGTGATGGTTTGCGGCGTCAGGTAGAGCGCCTCTGCCGCCCCCACCACCGAGCCCTGTTTATAGACGTGCCAGAAGTAGTACAGATGGTTGTAATTTAAATGAGACATCGCGTCTTCTCTCCCTGAGTGTGTATCGGGAGAAGGATCGCCTCCTCCCGGTGTTCCGTTATGCCTGGACGGCCTGTCCGGACAACTTCACCTTCAACAAGGTATAACCGATTACCGCGGCCAGTAATGACCCGATGAGAATGCCGAGTTTAGCCCAGACGATAAGCTCAGGCGCATGCGTACCAAACGCCAGCGTCGAAATAAAGATCGACATCGTAAACCCGATTCCACACAGCACGCCGACGGCCATAATTTGCGAAAACGTGGTGCCATGCGGCAATGACGCCAGCTTCAGCTTCGTCGCCAGCCAGCAGAAGAGGCTAATGCCCAGCGGCTTACCGATAAACAGCCCGGCAATAATGCCCAGCGGCAGCACGGACGTCAGCCCGTCCAGCGTCACGCCGCCGAGGGAAACGCCCGCGTTGGCAAACGCAAACAGCGGCAGGATCATAAAGGCAACCCAAGGGTGCAGCACATGCTCCAGCTGTTTGGCAGGCGACTTGCCGTCCTGCGGTTTAAGCGGCACGAAGAAGCCGACAATCACACCAGCCAGCGTGGCGTGCACGCCGGATTTCAGTACCGCCGTCCACAGCACCATCCCCACCAGGATATAGATACCGATGCGGCGAACATTGAAGATATTCAGCAGCGCCAGCACCGCAATCGCCCCGGCGGCGACGCTCAGGGACAGGATCGACAGATCGCTGGTGTAGAACAGCGCGATAATCACAATGGCACCCAAGTCATCGATGATCGCCAGCGCCATCAGGAAGATTTTCAGGGCTACCGGCACGCGGCTACCGAGCAAGGCTAAGACACCTAGCGCAAAGGCGATATCCGTCGCGGCCGGGATCGCCCAGCCGTCACGCGCAACAGGATCCTGCCAGGTGAACGCCAGGAAGAGCAACGCCGGAACAACCATTCCGCCGATGGCTGCGATCACAGGAAACGCCGCGCGCTGGCGGCTGGCAAGCGAGCCCAGAACCAGCTCACGCTTAACCTCAAGACCTACCAGCAGGAAGAACACCGCCATTAGCGCATCGTTGATCCACAGCAGCATGTTCTTGTTAATTTCCAGCGCCCCGACCTTCAGCTCAACGGGCGTTTCCAGAAATGCATGGTAGAGATCCTGCGTGATGCCAAGGTTAGCCAGCACCATCGCGGCCGCTGCGGCAATAATCAGGATCACGCCACCGGACGCCTCACTGCTAAAGAAACGGTGTAGTAATTTCATTTACGTTCTCTCTTTTACAACAATACCTCGATAAAACCATAATACCAAGCCAAATAGCTCGGCAAAAACAGATTAATGTTGAGTATAGACTCAGTTTAACCGAGCTATAAGCGCAAATAAAAAAGCCCGGAATCGCTTCCGGGCTTTGAGAAGATGAAAACCAGCTAACGAATTAGCGAGTCAAATCATCGAAGAATTTTTTGACGCCATCGAAGAAGCTTTTGGAACGCGGGCTGTTTTTCTCGCCCGTCGGGCCGCCAAAGCTTTCCTGCAGCTCTTTCAGCAGCTGTTTCTGCTTGTCGTTCAGGCCAACCGGCGTTTCGACGACGACGCGGCACAGAAGATCGCCCTGCGCGCCACCGCGAACGGATTTAACGCCTTTTCCGCGCATGCGGAACAGCTTGCCGGTCTGGGTTTCCCCAGGCACTTTCAGGTTCACGCGACCGTCCAGCGTTGGCACTTCGATTTCGCCACCGAGTGCCGCCATCGCGAAGTTGATCGGCACTTCGCAGTACAGGTTATTACCTTCACGCTCGAAGATGGCGTGCTGTTTCACCTGGACCTGAACGTACAGATCGCCTGCCGGTGCGCCGTGCTCGCCTGCTTCGCCCTCACCGGCCAGACGGATGCGGTCGCCCGTATCGACGCCAGCCGGGATCTTAACGGACAGAGTTTTGGTTTTCTCAACGCGACCGTGGCCGTGGCATTTGGTGCATGGATCTTTAATCAGCGTGCCGCGACCGTGACAGTGAGGACAGGCCTGCTGTACCGCGAAGAAGCCCTGACGCATCTGTACCTGACCAGAGCCGTGACAGGTTGGACAGGTCTGAGGCTGTGTGCCCGCTTTCGCGCCGCTGCCGTGGCAAACGTCACACTCTTCCAGCGTCGGGATACGGATCTCTTTGGTTACGCCGCGAACGGCCTCTTCCAGCGTCAGCTCCATGTTGTAGCGCAGGTCCGCGCCGCGCGCCGCGCGCTGACGACCACGGCCGCCGCCAAAGATGTCGCCAAATACATCGCCAAAGATATCGCTGAAGTCAGCGCCGCCGCCAAAGCCGCCGCCACCGAATCCACCGCCGCCCATGCCGCCCTGTTCAAAGGCAGCGTGACCGTACTGGTCATAGGCCGCACGTTTTTGTGCATCGGTCAGGACTTCGTAGGCTTCTTTGATCTCTTTAAATTTGGCTTCAGCCTCTTTGTCACCCTGGTTACGGTCCGGGTGGAATTTCATGGCCAGGCGCTTATACGCCTTTTTGATTTCACGCTCTTCCGCAGTTTTCGGAACGCCTAAAATCTCGTAATAGTCTTGCTTTGCCATTGGTTTTTTTAAGCCCCTTAACATGCGAGCACGGGCGTGGAGAGTTCTCCTACGCCCGTGCCGATTAATTACCCTGCATCAGGGCGATTATTTTTTATCTTTAACTTCTTCGAACTCAGCGTCGACAACGTCGTCGTCTTTCGCGTTGTTCGCCGAAGCGTCAGCGCCCGCCTGCTGTTGAGCGTGCTGCTGCTGAGCGATTTCCATCAGCTTCTGAGAAGCCTGCGCCAGTTCCTGCATCTTCGCTTCGATGTCCGCTTTGTCTTCACCTTTCAGTGAGGATTCCAGCGCGCTCAGTGCAGCTTCGATAGCAGTCTTGTCTTCCGCTGGCAGTTTATCGCCTGCTTCTTCAACCTGCTTACGGGTGCTGTGCAGCAGATGGTCACCCTGGTTACGGGTCTGAACCAGCTCTTCGAACTTACGGTCGGATTCCGCGTTAGCTTCGGCATCGCGAACCATTTTTTCGATTTCCGCTTCGTTCAGGCCAGAAGATGCCTTGATGGTGATCTTCTGCTCTTTACCGCTGTTTTTGTCTTTCGCAGACACGTGCAGGATACCGTCAGCATCGATGTCGAAGGTCACTTCGATCTGCGGCATGCCGCGCGGTGCCGGGTTAATACCGTCCAGGTTGAACTGACCCAGAGATTTGTTATCCGCCGCACGCTTACGCTCACCCTGAATCACATGGATGGTTACCGCAGACTGGTTGTCTTCAGCGGTAGAGAACACCTGGCTGTGTTTCGTTGGGATGGTGGTGTTTTTGTTGATGAGCGCAGTCATCACACCGCCCATGGTTTCGATACCCAGAGACAGCGGGGTAACGTCCAGCAGCAGTACGTCTTTAACTTCACCGGTCAGTACGCCACCCTGAACCGCAGCACCGATTGCGACCGCTTCGTCCGGGTTAACGTCTTTACGTGGCTCTTTACCAAAGAACTCAGCCACTTTCTTCTGAACCATTGGCATACGGGTCTGACCACCGACCAGGATAACGTCCTGGATATCGGATACGGACAGGCCAGCGTCCTGCAGAGCAACTTTCAGCGGCTCGATTGAACGGTTCACCAGGTCTTCTACCAGGCTTTCCAGTTTCGCACGGGTCACTTTGATGTTCATGTGTTTAGGACCGGTCGCGTCTGCGGTGATGTACGGCAGGTTCACGTCGGTCTGCTGAGCGGAAGAAAGTTCGATCTTCGCTTTCTCAGCGGCTTCTTTCAGGCGCTGCATGGCCAGCGGGTCGTTACGCAGGTCAATGCCCTGATCTTTCTTGAACTCGTCAACGAGGTAGTTGATCAGACGGGTATCGAAGTCTTCACCACCCAGGTGGGTATCACCGTTGGTTGCCAGAACTTCGAAGGTTTTTTCGCCGTCAACTTCGTCGATTTCGATAATAGAGATATCGAAGGTACCACCACCCAGGTCGTAAACCGCGATAGTACGGTTGCCAACTTCTTTATCCAGACCGTAAGCCAGTGCAGCAGCGGTTGGTTCGTTGATGATACGTTTTACTTCCAGACCTGCGATACGGCCAGCATCTTTGGTTGCCTGACGCTGAGCATCGTTGAAGTAGGCAGGTACGGTGATAACAGCTTCAGTTACCGGCTCACCCAGGTAATCTTCAGCGGTTTTCTTCATTTTTTTCAGCACTTCAGCAGAAATCTGCGGTGGTGCAGTTTTGGTGCCTTTCACATCAAGCCATGCATCGCCGTTATCTGCCGCGATGATTTTGTAAGGCATGATGGAAACGTCACGCTGAACTTCTTCGTCCTGGAAGCGGCGGCCGATCAGGCGTTTAATCGCAAACAGGGTGTTTTGCGGGTTTGTCACTGCCTGACGTTTAGCCGGCTGACCAACCAGAGTTTCACCATCCTGGGTATAAGCAATGATAGAAGGCGTGGTGCGATCGCCCTCGGCGTTCTCCAGCACGCGTGCAGTAGTGCCATCCATAATCGCTACACAAGAGTTGGTAGTACCCAGGTCGATACCAATAATTTTACCCATCTAAACGTCTCCACTAAAAATTCAGTCAACATGTGGTTGTGTACCTGTAATAAGGGCAGAACGTGCTTTTTCAACTGCCCAGATTTGATTTTTTTCAGGTCCACACACTGCGGTTGACTACAAGATGGGGTCGCGACGGCATCCATCAAGGGGCAAGCATAAAAAAAATTTTAATTTCACCCTGATGAGATCATAGACGCCACCGATTGCGCCCATTATGATGCCGCGCCCAGTCAGGGAGAACTGACGCGGGTTTAACCATTTCACCATATTAATGATGATTTTTTTGAGGACTTATGGGCAACACTAAGTTGGCTAATCCGGCTCCGCTGGGCCTGATGGGTTTTGGCATGACCACTATCCTGCTGAACCTGCACAATATCGGGATGTTCCCGATGGATGGCATCATCCTGGCGATGGGCATTTTTTACGGCGGTATCGCGCAAATCTTCGCGGGCCTGCTGGAATATAAGAAAGGCAATACCTTCGGCTTAACCGCCTTCACCTCTTACGGTTCTTTCTGGCTGACCCTGGTTGCCATTCTGCTGCTGCCTAAAATGGGCATGGCAGACGCGGCAAACGCCCACTTCCTGGGCGTTTACCTGGGCCTGTGGGGCGTCTTCACCCTGTTCATGTTCTTCGGTACCCTGAAAGGTAACCGCATGCTGCAGTTCGTTTTCCTGAGCCTGACCGTGCTGTTCGCCCTGCTGGCGATCGGTCACCTGGTGGATAACGAAGGCATCGTTCATGTTGCAGGCTGGATTGGTCTGGTTTGCGGCGCAAGCGCTATCTACCTCGCAATGGGTGAAGTGCTGAACGAGCAGTTTGACCGCACCGTTCTACCGATTGGTGAAAAACACTGATCCCTCTGTCGTGTCCGCCTCGCGGGCACGACATCCCCCCGCCTGACGAAGCCAAAATCCTAATACCAGCCCCATCAGCGAGAGCGCGAGTACATACCAGGCTGGCGCCATCGGCGACACGCCCATCAGTACGGTAACCGCAATAGGCGTCAGCCCGCCGAAAATGGCATATGAGACGTTGTAAGAGAACGAGATCCCGGTAAAACGAACTTCCGGCGGGAAAGCTCGTACCATGACGTAAGGCACAGCACCCACTACGCCCACGCACAGCCCTACCACGCCGTACAGCAGGAACAGCTGTTCAGGATGGCTGCCCGCCAGATGGTAAAACGCCCAGCTTGACGCGGCCAGTAGCAGGCTGCCGACGATAAAGGTAACGCTGGCACCGAAACGATCTGCTGCCAGCCCGGCGGCCAGACAGCCAAAGCAGAGCATGATTGTCGCGATACTGTTCGCCTGTAGCGTCACGGCAGGGGCGAAACCGTACTGCTTTTGCAGCCACACCGGGGACATCAATATCACCACCACAATGCCCGCCGAGAGCAGCCAGGTGAGCAGCATCGACACCACCACCGCTTTTTTATGGCGAACCACGACCGCCTTCACCGGCAGCTCCTGCGCCAGCGCTTTGCGCTGCTGCATCTCGAGGAAAATCGGCGTCTCCTGCAGCCAGCGGCGCAGGTACATCGCGACCAGACCAAACGCCCCGCCCAGCAGGAACGGAATACGCCAGCCCCAGTCATGCACGGCCTGCTGCGTCATGCTGGTGTTTACAATTGTCGCGACGACGGAACCGAGCAAAATCCCTACCGTTAAGCCCGCGGTTAAGGTTCCGCAGGCGATTCCAATGCGGCGCGCCGGAACATGCTCCGCGACAAACACCCACGCGCCCGGCACTTCACCGCCAATCGCCGCGCCCTGAAGAACGCGCATCAGCAACAGCAGCAACGGAGCGAGAATGCCCATCGAGGCATAGGTGGGCAGCAGACCAATAGCCAGCGTCGGCACGGCCATCAGCAGGATGCTAAGGGTAAACATCTTCTTACGCCCGACCAGATCGCCAAAGTGGGCCATGATAATGCCGCCCAGCGGACGCGCCAGATACCCGGCGGCAAAAATGCCGAAGGTTTGCACCTGACGCAGCCATTCCGGGATATCCGCCGGGAAGAAGAGTTCTCCCACCACGGCGGCAAAGAAAACAAAGATGATGAAGTCGTAAAACTCCAGCGCGCCGCCTAAGGCCGCGAGCGTGAGAGTTTTGTAGTCCTGTCGATTCAGAGGTCGGGTGTTATGTGACATAGCGAACCATTTGCGTATATTGTGGAATTATTTTTACAGCAATCGTAAAGAAAAAATTACTATACCGTAAAAGCTTTACCACGCCATCGCCGCTTCAGCTAATGCCACATATTGGTTAATTTCAGGAGATTGTTTCGCGACGTGCGTTTTTCGGGCGAAAAGCTGCTACCACTTTCTCATCGGTTTCCACATACGGACCGTCAAGCAGCTGTATACAATACGGTACACTTGCAAAGATGCCGTGAACGAGGACGCTGCCATCTTCCGCTTTCAGCCCTTCAAGCGTCTCTTTGATCGACTTCGGCTGCCCCGGCAGGTTCAGAATCAACGCCTGCTTGCGGATCACTCCCACCTGGCGGGAAAGAATGGCCGTCGGGACAAAGTGTAGACTTATCTGGCGCATCTGCTCGCCAAAGCCCGGCATTTCGCGATCGGCAATCGCCAGCGTTGCGTCCGGCGTCACGTCGCGGCGCGCGGGGCCGGTTCCGCCCGTCGTCAGAACAAGGTGGCAGCTCATCTCATCCACCAGCTCGCAGAGCGTCTGCTCGATGATCGGCTGTTCGTCAGGGATCAGGCGGGTCTGAATGTCAAAGGGGGTGGTCAGCGCGCTGCCAAGCCACTCTTCCAGAGCGGGGATGCCTTTATCCTGGTAAACGCCGCTGGAGGCGCGGTCAGAAATCGACACTAAGCCGATGCGTAAGGTATTCATATCCATTCCATTCAAAAAGTACTGATTAAAGGGAATGATACACGCAGAGAGGAGATTCAGACAGGGTACGAAAGAAGTCGCGTGACCGGGAGCCCGGTCACGCAGAATGATTACAGCAGGTCGCCGATCATTTTTTCCAGTTTACCCTGGTCAACAGCAAACTTACGGATACCGTCCGCCAGCTTATCGACAGCCATTGGATCCTGGTTGTGCTGCCACAGGAACTCGGATTCAGTGATGCGCTCTGGGCGTGCTTTCACTTCACCGGTGTAAGACAGCTTACGCTCGATGGTACCTTCGCTTTCTGCCAGCTCTTTCAGCAGCGCAGGGGCGATGGTCAGGCGGTCACAGCCAGCCAGCTCGATGATTTCACCGACGTTACGGAAGCTTGCGCCCATAACTACAGTCTCATAGCCGTGCTGTTTGTAGTATTCGTAGATTTCAGTAACAGAAACCACGCCTGGATCTTCAGCCGGCGCGTACTCTTTCTTATCGGTGTTGGCTTTGTACCAGTCCAGAATACGGCCCACGAACGGAGAAATCAGGTATACGCCTGCTTCTGCACATGCACGCGCCTGCGCGAAGGAGAACAGCAGGGTCAGGTTACAGTTGATACCGTCTTTTTCCAGCTGCTCTGCCGCGCGGATACCCTGCCAGGTAGAAGCCAGTTTGATCAGGATACGGTCGTTGCTGATGCCTGCATCGTTGTACATTTTGATCAGACGTTTCGCTTTGGCGATAGACGCTTCGGTGTCGTAGGAGAGACGTGCATCCACTTCGGTAGAGATACGGCCAGGTACCAGCTTCAGGATTTCCAGACCGATGTTCACTGCCAGTTTGTCGGTGGCATCCACAACCTGCTGCGCGCGGTCGTTGCTCTGTGCTTTCGCCCAGGTCACTGCGTCGTCAATCAGTTTGCGATACTCAGGGATCTGTGCGGCGTTAAGGATCAGAGAAGGGTTAGTTGTGGCATCCTGCGGCTGGTACAGCTTCATTGCCGCGATATCTCCGGTGTCAGCTACGACAGTGGTGAACTGACGAAGGGAGGTCAATTTATCCGTCATGATAGTGTTTCTCTTTTAACGTGCCCTGGATAATTCACGCTACCGACAGCATGTCTGCAGCGGAAAAATGACAGGTTTACTTGTTAGGGGGATGTAACCGGTCTGCCCTGATGATAACACGACGGAGGGGTAGCGCAACCGCAGACAGTGCGCTTAGGTAGAGTATGGTAAACTCGGAAGATTAACAGGCTGCTAAGCAACAGCATGCCCAATCAGTGGTAGCGCTTACATATTCACTTTGGCATCAACAAGAGGGACGTTAATGCCTGATTTCTTTTTCTTTATTAACGAAGTCCTGTGGGGTTCGATAATGATTTACCTGCTTCTGGGAGCAGGTATTTGGTTTACGCTACGCAGTGGGTTTATCCAGTTTCGTTATATTCGCAAGTTTGGCAGAAGTCTGAAAAACAGCGTTACGCCCCAGCCGGGCGGATTAACGTCGTTCCAGGCACTCTGTACCAGCCTGGCGGCACGCCTCGGCAGCGGGAATCTGGCGGGCGTTGCGCTAGCCATCAGCGCCGGCGGGCCAGGCGCGGTCCTCTGGATGTGGGTGACGGCGCTACTCGGAATGGCCACCTCCTTTGCAGAAAGTTCGCTCGCCCAGCTGTATAAAGAGAAAGATAAAAACGGCCAGTTTCGCGGCGGTCCTGCCTGGTACATGGCGCGTGGTTTGGGGATGCGCTGGATGGGCATTCTGTTCTCGCTTTTTTTACTGCTCGCATACGGCCTTATTTTTAATACCGTCCAGGCAAATTCTGTCGCCAATGCCCTGCGCTATGCCTTCTCCTGCCCGGAGTGGGTCGCCGGTATTGCTTTAGCCCTCGTCGTTCTGCTCACCATTTCTGCCGGTCTCAGGGGCGTTGCCCGCCTGATGCAGTGGCTGGTTCCCGTTATGGCGCTGCTTTGGGTTGTCGCGAGCCTGTTCGTCGCCGCCCTGCATATCGACCAGGTGCCTGGCGTGATTGCGACCATCGTCAAAAGCGCTTTTGGCTGGCGCGAGGTGGCCTCCGGGGCGCTGGGCTATACCTTCAGCCAGGCGCTGATGGCGGGTTTTCAGCGGGGCATGTTCTCCAATGAAGCCGGTATGGGATCAACCCCCAACGCGGCCGCTGCCGCCTCTTCCTGGCCGCCGCACCCGGCCGCACAGGGCATTGTGCAGATGATTGGCGTCTTTACCGATACCATTATCATCTGTTCCGCCAGCGCCATGATTTTGCTGCTGGCAGGCCCCGTCCCGCACTCCTCTGGAACCGCCGGGATACAGCTTCTCCAGCAGGCGCTGGTGAACCTGACCGGCGGCTGGGGTGCAGGTTTTGTCTCGCTCGTCCTGGTGCTGTTTGCCTTCAGCTCGATTGTGGTGAATTACCTCTACGCCGAAAATAACCTTATTTTCCTGAAGCTCGACTCCCGTACCGCAATCGGAGCCCTGCGGCTCGCGGTCATTCTGATGATCATCGCTGGCTCCTTCCTCAGTATGCCGCTGGTCTGGCAGCTGGCCGATATCATTATGGCGCTAATGGCGATCACGAACCTCACCGCTATCCTGCTGCTCTCGCCCGTTGTGACCCTGATTGCCAGAGACTATCTGCGTCAGCGCAAACTCGGCGTTCCGCCGGTATTTGATCCCGCCCGCTATCCCGATATTAAGGCGCAGCTTGCCCCCGGCACGTGGGATGATTTGCCGCGGCAATAACAGCTATCGATCAATTCAGGGCGATTTTTTGCTAAAGTCGCTCTAAATTTCCTGCAAGGACTGGATATGCTGATTCTGATTTCACCTGCAAAAACGCTCGACTACCAGAGCCCGCTCGCCACCGAGCGCTATACCCAGCCTGAACTGCTGGACTACTCGCAACAGCTGATCCGCGAAGCGCGTAAGCTCTCTGCGCCGCAAATCGCCTCGCTGATGAGCATCAGCGACAAGCTGGCCGATCTTAACGCGACCCGCTTTCACGAGTGGCACCCGGATTTCACCCCGGCTAACGCTCGCCAGGCGATTCTGGCGTTTAAAGGTGATGTCTACACCGGCCTGCAGGCGGAAGATTTTAGCGAAGCCGATTTCGATTTTGCCCAGCAGCATCTGCGCATGCTGTCAGGTCTGTACGGCGTACTGCGCCCGCTGGATCTGATGCAGCCGTATCGTCTGGAGATGGGGATTCGCCTGGAAAATGCCAAAGGCAAAGACCTGTATCATTTCTGGGGCGATATCATTACCGACAAGCTGAACGCGGCGCTGCACGCTCAGGGCGATAACGTGGTGATTAACCTGGCATCCGACGAATACTATAAGTCGGTGAAGCCGAAAAAGCTGGATGCGGAGATTATCAAACCGGTGTTCCTCGACGAGAAGAACGGTAAGTTCAAAGTGATCAGCTTCTACGCTAAGAAAGCGCGCGGCCTGATGAGCCGCTACATCATCCAGAACCGCCTGACGAAGCCGGAGCAGTTAACCAAATTTAACAGCGAAGGCTATTTCTTTGACGAGGCGTCGTCAGGGAAAGGCGAGCTGGTGTTTAAGCGCCACGAGCAGTAAAAACAAACCCCGCCAGCTGGCGGGGTTTTGCATTAATGGTGTTTCCAGTCCGGGCCGCGATCGTCACGGCGGTCATCGTGGTGATGGTCATCGTGACGATCGTCGTGTTTACGATGCTCATCATGTGGGCGCCAGTGGTTATCACGCCAGTCATAATGCGCCTTCCACCAGTCGTGGTCGCGCCAGCGGCCGCCGTCCCAGTAATGCCCGTTGTTATCCCGGTCGCCAATCTGCAGTTTGACTGCAGGTACGAGGGTAATTTCAGATGCCTGAACCGCCATGGGGGCGGCCAGCACCAGTGAAAGCGCGATGAGTGCAGGTTTCAGTGTAGACACAGGTGACTCCTTATTCTTCTTGCCCAACGTGGGCCGATGTAAGGAGATTACGCGAGGGGAACGGGGGATGTTATTCTCTGCAATCCTAAACGCTAAGTGACCGCATTTATTGGGAATTTCTGCTTTTTTCCTGCTTTTTCTCTCCTTAATTTCTCCATAAAAAAGCCGGGTGGCGCTGCGCTTACCCGGCCTACGATTAGGTCATCGTGGTCGTTGTAGCCCGGTAAGGCGTAGCCGCCACCGGGCTACACAATCACGCGCGCGTCATCATCAGCTTACGCAGCGCGGCAAAATCCGCGGGCAGCTCATGTGACAGCAGCGGCAGGTCGGCGCGCTCGGCCAGCTCTTTCGGCAGCGGCAGCGTTTCGCCCAGGATCGCTTCCACGCTATCTTTGAACTTCGCCGGATGCGCGGTGCCCAGGAACAGGCCATATTCACCCGGGTTAAGCTGGTCGCGCAGCGCGCGGTAGGCAATCGCCGCGTGCGGTTCAGAGGTATACCCCACCGCCTTCAGCTCGCGCATGGTTTCTTTGGTGGTTTCATCCGTCACCGCGGCGTAACCCAGGTCACCCAGACGCCAGATCTTACGGCGGAACAGCTCTTCCACGCGCGGCCAATTGTTCGGCTGTGACACATCCATCGCGTTGGAGAGCGTCGCCTGCGTGGCGTTCGGCGCCCACTTCCCGTCTTTCAGGAAGCGCGGCACGGTGTCGTTGGCGTTGGTCGCCGCGATAAAGCGTTTGACCGGCAGACCCAGGGATTTCGCCAGCAGGCCCGCCGTCAGGTCACCGAAGTTACCGCTCGGCACGGAGATCACCAGCTGGTTGCGCGCTTCCTGCGGCAGCTGCGCCACCGCTTCGAAGTAGTAGCAGATCTGCGCTAGCAGACGGCTGATGTTGATGGAGTTGGCAGAGTTCAGACCCAGAGCCACCTTCAGCTCTTCGTCGTCGAAAGCCTGCTTGACCAGCGCCTGGCAGGCATCGAAATCGCCGTCAATTGCCACGGTTTCAATGTTGCCGCCGAGCGTACAGAACAGTTTTTCCTGCAGCGGGCTGATTTTGCCTTTCGGATAAAGGATCACCACGCGGACATTTTTCAGGCCGTAGAAGGCATGCGCCACCGCCGCACCGGTATCGCCGGAGGTCGCGGTCAGGATGGTCACCGGTTTGTCGCCGCTGATGTGGGTCAGCATCTGCGCCATAAAGCGGCCGCCGAAGTCTTTAAACGCCAGGGTCGGGCCGTGGAACAGCTCCAGGCAGCCAACGTCAGGCTCAACCTGCTTAACCGGCGCCGGGAAAGCGAACGCCGCACGCACGCGCTCTTCCAGAAGCTCCTGCGGAATTTCGTCGCCGATAAACGCAGACAGAATTTTGGTGCTGCGGGTGACGAAGTCCTGCTTCAGCAGCTCGTCGATCTCGGTCAGCTGGAATTCCGGCAGGTCATGCGGGAAGAACAGCCCCTGATTTTTGCCCAGCCCCTGAGTTACCGCCTGCGCGAAGCTGACCTGCTCGTTATGATCTTTAAGGTTATAGAGTTTCATTAATTATCCCAGTACTCGTGCGCCAGCCGTGTCCAGACGGCAAATATGAACAAAGCCTTCCTGATTTTGCAGGTAGTGTTTAGAGAGCCAGTCCGCCACGCGCTGCGCGGTGTCAGGCTTGTCGCACAGGGCGAATAGCGTCGGGCCGGAGCCGGAGATGCCGCACGCCTGCGCGCCGATATCCATCGATGCCTGTCGCGCCTCGTTAAAGCCGGGCAGCAGCTTTGTGCGGTACGGCTCGGCAATGACGTCCTTCATCAGCTTCGCCGCCAGCTGCGGCTGACGGGTGTAGCAGGCGTGAATAAAGCCCGCCAGATGACGCCCGTGGGCGATACAGTCCTGGCGACGATACTGCGCGGGCAGGATCGCACGCGCTTCCGCGGTAGAGACCTTAATGCCCGGATAGGCCAGCACCCACAGCCACTCATCAAACCCTGGCACCTGCTGGCTGATGATGCCATTTTCTTCGATCATCAGCTGCATGCCGCCGAGGAAGCACGGCGCCACGTTGTCATAGTGAATGCTGCCGGAGATGCGCCCTTCCAGCTCGCCCATCAACCCCAGCAGGCGGTTGTTGTTCAGCGGCTTGCCGCAGTGCTCGTTCATCGCCACCAGCGCGGCGACCACCGAACAAGCGCTGGAACCCAGCCCCGAGCCAATCGGCATACTTTTTTCCAGCGTCATGGCAACCGGCACGTTTTTGCCGATCTCCTGACAGAAGCGTTCCCAGCACTGATAGACGATATTTTCGCGCGGCTCAGACGGCAGTTTGCTGGCGAAGCGGCCCACGTTGTTCAGGCTGAAGCTGTCTGCCGCTTCCACCGTGACCGTATCGCCCAGCAGTGAACCATCCACCGGCGTCACCGCCGCGCCCAGCACGTCAAATCCGACGCTCATATTCGCGCTGGAAGCCGGGGCATAAACTTTGACCATGTTAAACTCCTAACTTCCATGACAGGGTACGCAGCAGATCGGCAAACACACCCGCCGCCGTAACATCGTTCCCTGCGCCATAGCCGCGAAGCACCAGCGGCAATGGCTGATAATAGTGGCTGTAAAACGCGAGGGCGTTTTCGCCGTTTTTAACTTTGTACAGCGGGTCGTTGCCATCCACTTCGGCAATCTTCACCCGGCACACGCCATCTTCTTCAATGTTGCCAACATAGCGCAATACCTTACCTTCATCACGGGCTTTCGCAACGCGCGCGGCAAAAGCATCGTCAAGCTGCGGCAAATTTGCCATGAATGCAGCGACATCACCGCTGCTGTCAAATTCTGCCGGCAGGACCGGTTCAATCACGATATCAGAAAGCTCAAGCTCACGGCCCGTTTCACGTGCCAGAATCAGCAGCTTACGCGCCACGTCCATACCAGAGAGATCGTCACGCGGATCCGGCTCGGTATAGCCCAGCTCGCGTGCGGCGCGGGTCGCGTCCGAGAGGCTCATCCCCTCATCCAGCTTGCCGAAGATAAACGACAGCGAGCCGGAAAGAATGCCGGAGAAACGCTGTAGTTCGTCGCCCGCGTTCAGCAGGTTCTGCAGGTTCTCGATAACCGGCAGGCCCGCGCCCACGTTGGTATCGTACAAGAACTTGCGGCGCGACTTGCTCGCCGCCAGACGCAGCTGGTGATAGTAATCCATCGACGAGGTGTTGGCCTTTTTGTTCGGCGTCACCACGTGGAACCCTTCGCGCAGGAAGTCGGCGTACTGGTCGGCCACCGCCTGGTTAGAGGTACAGTCGACAATCACCGGGTTAAGCAGATGATACTCTTTCACCAGACGGATCAGGCGGCCCAGATTGAACGGCTCTTTCGCCTCGTTCATCTCGGCCTGCCAGTTCTCCAGGTTCAGACCGTGAACATTAGTGAGCAACGCTCTGGAGTTGGCAATCCCGCAGACGCGCAGATCGATATGTTTCTTCTTCAGCCACTCCTGCTGACGCTTCACCTGCTCCAGCAGCGCGCCGCCCACGCCGCCGACGCCAATCAGGAACAGCTCGATAACCTGATCGGTGTTGAACAGCATCTGGTGAACCACGCGTACGCCGGTGGTGGCGTCATCGTTGTCCACAACAACGGAAATTGAACGCTCTGACGAGCCCTGGGCAATCGCCACGATATTGATATTGGCGCGCGCCAGCGCGGCAAAGAACTTGGCGGAAATACCACGCAGCGTGCGCATGCCGTCGCCGACCACGGAGATAATCGCCAGGCGTTCCTGAATGGCGAGCGGCTCCAGCAGCTCTTCTTTGAGTTCCAGATAGAACTCCTCCTCCAGCGCGCGACGGGCGCGCAGGCAGTCAGCCTGCGGCACGCAGAAGCTGATGCTGTATTCGGAAGAAGACTGGGTAATCAGCACCACCGAGATACCGTTGCGGGACATAGCCGCAAAGACGCGCGCCGCCATGCCGACCATCCCCTTCATCCCCGGGCCGGAGACGCTGAACATCGCCATGTTGTTCAGGTTGGAGATGCCTTTGACCGGCAGACCGTCTTCATCGGTACTCGCGCCAATCAGCGTACCCGGCGCCTGCGGGTTACCGGTGTTTTTAATCAGGCAAGGGATCTGGAACTGGGCAATCGGGGAGATGGTACGAGGGTGAAGCACTTTGGCGCCGAAGTAGGAAAGCTCCATCGCTTCCTGGTACGACATCGACTTCAGCAGTCTGGCATCGGGTACCTGGCGCGGGTCGCAGGTATAAACGCCGTCGACGTCAGTCCAGATTTCACAACAGTCCGCGCGTAAACAGGCAGCCAGCACGGCGGCGGAGTAGTCGGAGCCGTTACGGCCCAGCACCACCAGCTCGCCCTTCTCGTTACCGGCGGTGAAGCCTGCCATCAGGATCATATGGTCAGAAGGAATTTTGCTTGCGGCGATACGGCGGGTTGATTCGGCAATATCAACGGTGGATTCGAGGTAGTGGCCCACCGCCAGCAGTTTTTCAACCGGGTCGATCACGGTCACGCTATGTCCGCGCGCTTCCAGCACGCCGGCCATGATGGCGATAGAGAGTTTTTCGCCCCGGCAGATCAGCGCCGCGTTGACGCTGTCCGGGCACTGGCCGAGAAGGCTGATGCCGTGCAGGACATGTTTGATTTGCGCGAATTCTTGCTCAACGAAGGACTTCAGCTGAGCGTGCGGGAAGCCAGGCAGCGCCTCTGCCAGCCCTTGCAGTAAGTCAGCGAAGATACGCTCTGCGTCGCTGATGTTCGGGAGTGCATCCTGGCCACCGATGGTTTTTTCAATCATCGCCACCAGATGGTTCGTGATTTTTGCCGGGGCAGAGAGCACGGTAGCAACCTGCCCCTGCCTGGCATTGCTTTCCAGGATATCGGCAACACGCAGAAAACGTTCTGCATTTGCCACTGATGTACCGCCGAACTTCAACACTCGCATGGTTCTACCTCGTTTCCTTTAGCCGAAAAAAAAGCCCGCACTGTTCAGGTGCGGGCTTTTTTTTGTTTTTCCTGTACGCGTCAGCCCGCATCGTTACCTGTGGTAATGATGATGGTTGTAGTAATGGTGGTGATGCTGATGCGTTTCATGGATGTTGTGTACTCTGTCATTATTATCTGTCTGTCCTGTATTCTTTTAGGGTTAAAGGATCGGGCACCTTAAGTCAACGAATTTTTAATTTGATCACAATTCAGGAGACTCTCACGTCCCGCTGTTTGCAGATTTATTTTCATCCGATTCGCCCAAGTGCAACCCATCAGTACAGACTTATTCACCATAGTAAAAACTTATGACAGGATTTTACTCCGCCAATTTTTTTTCAATATCGTGCAGCAAACGGTGCAGCATTGCGGTGTCCCGCTGCTCAAGACGCCCAAGACGCTGCTGCAGCCAGTCAGCCATTTTTTGATCGTCCGCCACACCCAACTGAGACAACAGTTGCTCAACGCGAGCGCGCAGCGCAGCCAGCTGATTTTCATTTGCCCCTTCTGCCGGAGGCTGGGGGATTTGTATTAGGGAGGCTAATTGATAGCAATAAACCATGACCGCCTGGCCTAAATTCAGGGAGGGATAATCGGCGACCATCGGCGCACCGGTAAGAACGTCCGCCAGCTCCAGCTCTTCGTTGGTTAATCCGGAATCTTCGCGACCAAACACCAGCGCGGCTTTATCCAGCCACTGGCTTTTCTCGCTCAGCATCGGCACCAGCTCCGCTGGCGTGGCATAGTAATGGAACTTCGCCCGGCTGCGCGCGGTGGTCGCAACGGTAAACGAAATGTCGTGCAGCGCATCAGCAAGCGTCGCGTAAGTGGTTATATTATCGAGGATATCTCCCGATCCGTGCGCTACCCAACGTGCCGCAGGCTCCAGGTGGGCAGTGCTGTCCACGATACGTAAATCGGTAAAACCCATGGTCTTCATGGCGCGCGCGGCAGCGCCTATATTTTCGGCTCTGGCTGGGGCAACCAGTACAATCGACAGATGCATTTATGCTCTCTTTTTAATCAGTTAGCGGGCAAAAATGTGATGCACTTCAACATATTACGCGGCGCGAATTTACAAAAATGCAACACAAATCACCGAAATAGCGTTTCATAACAAATTAAAAACGCTAAACTATTCCTTGTCTGAACAATCAGTTAGAATGTTAACAGAACACTATTATCCCTATGTTTTATAATGATAATAGCGACATGAATACCCTATTCTGATTGGATTCGCTTCGTTTATAAATCAATGTCCGCAACTAGTTGGTTTATTGAAAAATTGTGACAAAGGCTAGCATTCCGCTACGATGATTTCATCAAACTGTTAACGTGCTACAATTGAACTTGATATATGTCAACGAAGCGTAGTTTTATTGGGTGTCTGGTGTCACTTAGCCTGTTATGTTGCTGTTAAAATGGTTAGGATGACAGCCGTTTTTGACACTGTCGGGTCCAAAGGGAAAGTACCCAAGACCAAGCTAATGATGTTGTTGACGTTGATGGAAAGTGCATCAAGAACGCAATTACGTACTTTAGTCACGTTAAGCCGATCATGTTAATTTGCGACATGCATCAGGCAGGTCAGGGACTTTTGTACTTCCTGTTTCGATTTAGTTGGCAATTTAGGTAGCAAACATGCAGACCCCGCACATTCTTATCGTTGAAGACGAGTTGGTAACACGCAACACGTTAAAGAGCATTTTCGAAGCAGAAGGCTACGATGTCTTTGAAGCGACCGATGGCGCAGAGATGCATCAGATCCTTTCTGAAAATGATATCAACCTGGTGATCATGGATATTAACCTGCCGGGCAAAAACGGTCTTCTTCTGGCGCGCGAACTGCGCGAGCAGGCGAACGTCGCGTTAATGTTCCTGACGGGCCGTGATAACGAAGTTGATAAAATTCTTGGCCTGGAAATCGGTGCGGATGACTACATCACCAAGCCGTTCAATCCTCGCGAGTTAACCATTCGTGCACGCAACCTGCTGTCCCGCACCATGAACCTGGGTACGGTCAGCGAAGAGCGTCGTAGCGTAGACAGCTACAAATTCAACGGCTGGGAACTTGATATCAATAGCCGTTCGCTGATTAGCCCGAACGGTGAGCAGTATAAACTGCCGCGCAGTGAATTCCGCGCGATGCTGCACTTCTGCGAAAACCCGGGCAAAATTCAGTCCCGTGCAGAGCTGCTGAAGAAAATGACCGGCCGTGAGCTGAAACCGCACGACCGTACCGTAGACGTGACCATTCGTCGTATTCGTAAGCATTTCGAATCTACGCCAGATACGCCGGAAATCATCGCCACGATCCACGGCGAAGGGTATCGTTTCTGCGGCGATCTGCAGGAGTAATCCTGCAGTTAACGCATTAAAAAAACGGCGCATTTGCGCCGTTTTTTTATTTCCAGATCCGCATCGTATCGTTATCAGATGCTGCGGGTGGCTCTGGTCGCTTCGGCTGAGAGAGCGAGTACCAGTCGAAATGCCGGGTCAGGTACATCACCGCGAACAGCGCCAGGGCAAGAACAGCAGAGCCCAGTAGCAATGCGCTGTCCTCCGAGCGCAGCAGGAACCACATCACGACATCCAGTCCGAGTAGTGCCAGCACAAACAGCCCGCTGCGTTTCCAGCTTTTCAGCACGGCCTGCAGGTACATTCCGTTCATCGCTGCGCCAACCAGGCTTGCAACAACCCAGGCTGGCGTAAACCCGACGTGTTCAGACAGCGCCAGCAACACCAGATAGAACAGGACCAGCGACAGCCCCACCAGCAGATACTGCATCGGATGAAGGCGTAATCCGGTTAAGGTTTCGAAGACAAAGAAAGCCATAAACGTCAGCGCAATCAGCAAAATAGCGTATTTAATTGCCCGGTCGGTCAATTGATACTGGTCGGCTGGCGTCGCTACCGTCACGCTAAAGGCCGGGAGCGCCTCCCACTCCGGCGACTCCTTGCCGTAGAACCAGCTCTCAAGGTTATTTGCAAACCAGCTGCTCTGCCAGTTCGCCTGGAAACCAGACTCGCCTATTTGATGCTTAACGGGGAGATAATCGCCCATAAAGCCCGGATGCGGCCAGTTGCTGTTGAGCGTCATCTCGCTATTACGCCCTACCGGTACCACCGCAAAACTGCCAGTTCCCGCCAGGCTGAGGGACATCTCAAGCGCAAACGTTTTGGCTTCCAGCGCTTTGTCGGTCAGCAGGATATGGATCCCAGCAAACGCACCGTAGACGCCTGAACCGGGTTCCACGCTTAGGGTCTCACCATTGATTTTAGAGATACTGACCGTGCCAATACCCCGCGCGTCGCCAACGCCCGTCACGATAAACGGCTGCCCTGTCGCGATCGTTTCCCCTTTCAACTGCTTCAGCTCTTCGGTATTAAACTGCGCTTTTATCTTCAGGTCCGTGTTCCAGATCTGCCCGTCATAGATACCAATATTTCTCGACTCAACGCGCTGGTTCCCTTCAACAACCAGAGATTCCGGCAGAATGAAATGCATGTAGCTTTTCTTGTATTCGACCTTCTTCTCGTCCTCTATCTTGTAGAAGATCTCCGTCATCGGAATCGCAATCATCGGGCCGACCAGTTTTTGCGGTCCGCTGGTACTCTGGCGAAGCGTATTTTCGACATCATTGCGGTAGCTCTCCCGCTCTGATATCAGGTTACTGACCATAAAAAGCGGGACTAACAGCAGCAGGATGCACCCCAGCAGGGTGCTAATTTTCCAGAACAGTGGGGATTTCATCATTACGTCTCCTTTATGATGAGGAGAGCGTAACCAGGCCGTGTGGGGTCAGTTTGAAGTTATGTGAAGGGACGGTGAAGTATCAGCGTGGCCATCACGCCACCTTCATCACGATTACGCAATATAATCTCTCCCTGATGCAGACGCGCCACCTCCTGAACAAACGCCAGCCCGAGTCCGCTGCTCTTCAATCCGTTCTCGCGCGGCAGAGAATAAAAGCGTTCAAAAATACGATCCAGCGCGTAATCCGGGATCCCGCTTCCGCTGTCGGTGACGATCAGCTGTATCTGCCCCTGCTCTTCCCGGGCCGCCAGTTCAATGGCGCCGCCCTGCGGCGTAAAATCGATAGCGTTATCCAGCAAATTACCGAGCGCCTGTTCGAGCAGGTCGGGATCGCCTTCAACATGAAGCGAAGCGGGCTGGAGGGTCAGCCGAATCTCTTTTGCCGCCATCAGCGCCGAGCGCGCGTCGGCAAGACGCGTAAACAGCAGATCGACACGGACGGTCTGAGGCGTAATCTCGACGCGATTTTCAAGCCGCGCCTGGGTGAGCAGTTTTTCAACCAGCGACTGCATACGCGCGTTTTGCACCAGAATATTATCGATAAACCGCGCGGCCACCTGCGGCGGCGGCTGCTCGGAGAGAATTTCCGCCGCGCCGCGTATGGCGGCGATGGGGCTTTTCAGCTCGTGGGTCAGCGCATGGACATAGTGTTCAATGTAGTTTTTCCCTTCCAGGCGAATGCGCATACTCTCCAGCGCCAATGCCAGCTTGTGCAGTTCGCTACTGCCAGGATTAGGCAGCGGTAGAGGCGTATCCGTGGTCACCGAGTCGGCATAGCGCGATAACGTACTGATAGAACGATTGATCCACCAGGCAACGAGAAGACCGATAAGCAGGGCAATGCCGAGCAGCGCCCCGCCTGCCCACAGGATCCGCCGCTCGCTGCGATGGATAACCGGTGCCATCGCGCTGTTAGGTTTCCCGACCGACAGCACGCCGATAATCTTGCCCTGCTCCACAACCGGCGCGGCAACATACATCACCGTGCTCTCCGGATCGTCAGGATGGCTCTGGGTACTGCGCGCGCCGTATTCGCCGCGAAGCGTCAGCCAGACGTCGTTCCAGCGCGAGTAATCTTGACCCACGGCCAGACCGGCGGAATCAAACACGACACGGCCCTGCGCATCGGTCATGTAGACGTGGTACTCGTTACGCACTTTATGAATCCCGCCGATATTGGCGCGGAAAGGGCGCTGATGAAGCTGAGAAAAGGCCTGTGCCAGTTTGCCCTGCTGAGCATGGCCCGAAAGCAAATCATCACGTCCAATTTCAGCCAACAGGGTCGCGGTATCGATTAACGTGCCCTCGGTTGCCCTGCGCACGCCTGGCTTTACTTCCTGAACAAAGATCGACAGCACAAACCACGCGGCGATGGCCACGATCAGGAAATACCCCAGCAGCAGACGCATCCCAATGCGCATTAATACAGCCCCAGGCTATAGCCCATACCGCGATGGGTGCTGATGGGTGACAGTTCCTCGTTCACCGCCCGCAGCTTGGCGCGCAGGGTTTTGATGTGGGTGTCCACGGTACGATCGAAGCTGTCGCCGTCTTCACCCCACACCTTGTCCATGAGCTGCTGACGAGAAAAGACCCGCCCGGGGGCCTGCAACAAGGTTTTGAGCAGCAAGAATTCGTAGCGGGTCAGGGGCAATGCTTCCCCGCACCAGCTGATTCGCGCGGCAGGCTCGTTCAGTTCAAACTGCCCGATACGCAACGTTTCTGATGGTGCGACGGATTTCTGCATGCGCCGTAAAATCGTCCGCACCCGGGCGCAGACTTCACGAGGGGAGAAAGGTTTCGCAACGTAGTCATCAGCCCCCATTTCCAGGCCAAGCAGCTTGTCTACCTCATCACTGCGCGCCGTCAGAAACAGCACGGGCAGTGAGGGATGCTGCGCCAGAAGCTGGCGGCAAAGCTCAAATCCACTGATGTCCGGCAGCCCGACGTCCAGAATAGCGAGCGCCGGAACCTGCCGCCGCGCCTCCTCCAGCACGGGTAAACCGCGTTCAAACGCCTTTACCGCGAATCCTTCCTGCTGAAGCATGTAGATCAGCGTATCGGCGATGCTGGTTTCGTCTTCAACCAGCCAGACCACAGGTTGTTGCATAGTTCATCCCTGAATTAATGCCACGGCATAATCGGCACCGCGCTGATCGCGTTTTTCGGCGAGCCTTCCACCACTTTGTCAGAGTAGGCAAGGTAAGCCAGGGTGTTGCGTTTGGCATCATAGAAACGCACCACCTGCAGTTTTTTGAACACCAGCGAGGTCCGTTTCTGGAACACCACGTCGCCCTGCGCTTTGCCGTTTTTAATTTTATCGCTCAACTCAACCGGCCCCACCTGCTGACAGGAAATCGCCGCATCGGAGGTATCTTCCGCCAGTCCCAGCCCGCCTTTGATACCACCCGTTTTCGCGCGGCTGACGTAGCAGGTGACGTTTTTCACGTCCGGATCGTCAAACGCCTCCACCACGATTTTGTGGTCCGGGCCGAACATTTTGAACACGGTATCGACGGAGCCAATCTGTTCTGCCTGCGCCACGCGCCCGACCATCAGCATCAACGCGGTGAAGATCAAAGTCTTGTATTTCATATTGTTACCATTCTTTAAAATTACACTGAGCGATTATTCAACACTTTAGACAAAAATGTAGCAAGATCACAGGATTAGAATATATCTGCCTGTAATGTGCTCTAAAAAGCATGAATGCGCAAAAAAAACACTGAATGCTAAAACATCAAAAAATGCTATTATCCGCTAACCTGTTATCAGGCACCTGCTGTTTTAAGGATGAGGATAGTATATGGATCAGGCTGGAATTATTCGCGACCTGCTCACCTGGCTGGAAGGTCATCTCGACCAGCCTTTGTCACTGGATAATGTGGCGGCTAAAGCAGGCTATTCCAAGTGGCATCTGCAAAGGATGTTCAAGGATGTCACCGGTCATGCTATCGGGGCCTATATTCGCGCACGTCGTTTATCAAAATCTGCTGTGGCATTGCGCCTGACCGCGCGGCCTATTCTGGATATTGCCCTGCAATATCGTTTCGATTCACAGCAGACCTTCACCCGCGCCTTCAAAAAACAGTTCTCGTTGACGCCAGCGCTTTATCGTCGCTCGCCTGACTGGAGCTCGTTTGGCATGCGTCCGCCGCTGCGTCTGGGCGAGTTCGCGATGCCAAAATACGAAATTGTCACGTTGCCTGAAACCCATCTGATCGGCACGACACAAAGCTACTCCTGTTCACTGGAGCAGATTTCAGAGTTCCGTCATCAGATGCGCGTCCAGTTCTGGCGCGACTTCCTGAGCCACGCACCGACGATCCCGCCAATCCTGTATGGCCTCAACGAAACGCACCCAAGCCAGGAAAAAGACGACGAGCAGGAGGTGTTCTACACCACCGCGCTGACGCCAGAGATGGCCAATGGGTATATTCAGGGTTCGAAGCCAGTCGTGCTGGAAGGCGGCGAATACGTGATGTTCGCCTATGAAGGGCTGGGAACGGGGGTTCAGGAGTTTATCCTGACCGTTTACGGAACCTGCATGCCGATGCTGAATCTGAATCGCCGTAAAGGTCAGGACATTGAGCGCTACTACCCGGCGCAGGATGCCAAACCGGAAGAAGGCCCAATCAATCTGCGTATGGAATTCTTGATTCCGATACGTCGTTAACGCTGCAGTTCGTCAAGCGCAGGGGCATCAAGATGCGAAATGTCCCCTGCCATCTCTACTACCCAGCCCGACGCCAGCCACGCGCTTTCCTGATAATCAATCCGGGAAATGGAGCAGTTGCGCAGGCGCAAACGGCGCTCAGCGTAAGCCGGTAACCCCAGAATAGTGCTCACCAGGCAACCCAACGCAATCCCGTGACTCACCAGCAGCGGACGGCTTCCCGCCGGCAGCTTCAGGCACTCCGCCAGGGCGGCATGCATGCGTACGCTAAGCTCCTGCATGGATTCGCCTTCAGGAATACGGCCATCTTCGGTACCGTTCACCAGCGTGCGGCGCCAGCCCTCCTCCGCTTCCGTCAGCGTATCGATATGGCGTTTCTCCAGCACGCCCATATCCAGCTCGCGCAAGCGCGGCTCCAGCATGACGTCACAGCCGCAGGCATCTGCGATGATGCGCGCCGTCTGCTGTGTGCGACCTAAATCGCTGGTGATCACGTGGGTAATACCCAGCGTTCTGGCGCGTTCCGCCACCTGCCACGCTTGCTGCACACCCTTCTCGGTGAGAGGACTGTCTGACTGGCCTTGAATACGTCGCTCGGCGTTCCACTGCGTTTCACCGTGGCGAACAAGGTATACCTGTAACATGCTTTTTTTCCGTTATACTGCGATGAGTTTTTTTTGAATCGAGCTTAATTATGCACCATGTTGTCTCTGCTACCACTAATCCTGCCAAAATTCAGGCAATTCTAAGGGCATTTGACGAGATCTTCGGCGCAGGATCCTGCCATATTGAGGCCATCGGCGTCGAGAGCGGCGTACCTGAACAGCCGTTTGGCAGCGAGGAAACGCGCGCTGGCGCACGAAATCGCGTGGCAAACGCTAAGGCCGCGGCACCGAATGCCGACTTTTGGGTAGCGATTGAAGCAGGTATCGACGAAGGCGCAACCTTTAGCTGGGTTGTCATCGAAAGCCGCGAGCAGCGCGGTGAAGCACGTTCGGCCACCCTGCCGCTGCCGGAGATCATTCTGGAAAAAGTCCGTGCGGGTGAAGCGCTCGGGCCGGTGATGTCGCAGTACACCGGCATCGATGAGATTGGCCGTAAAGAAGGGGCGATTGGCGTCTTTACCGCAGGCGCGCTGACGCGTTCAGGCGTTTATCATCAGGCCGTGATTCTGGCCTTAAGCCCGTTCCATAACGCGATTTATCGGTAAGTTTTTTGGCCGGATAAGGCAAAGCCGTCATCCGGCGTTTTTCAACAATACCGCTTCCAGCCACTGGCGCAGCTCAACCGGGGCCGACTTCAGGCTGTTCGAGCCGCGGGTGATCGTTGCAATACCCGCGCCGAGCTCATTTTTCAGCTCGCGCTGGCTCATCTCTCCGCGCAGCAGCTCTTCAATGATCCGCACGCGGGTGCCCAGCGCCTCGCGCTCGTCCGGCGTGAGCATCAGCTGCATAAGGGGTAAATGCAGATCCTGTTCGTATGACTGACGCAGCAGCTCCACAAAACGAAGCCACTCCAGATGACGTTGTTCGGCCATTGCCGAGGAATACGGGGAATGCTGGGTCATGTTATGCTGCCTCTTGTACTCTTTAGCGAGTACAGCATAACACAACCCACGCCGATCAGTAACGTCTCTGCCACTCGGCATCGCTCATCAGGGTATCTTTCTGCCCCATGAAGTAGCGATAGTAAGCGTCATAGGCCAGCACGTTCTTCACGTAGCCGCGCGTTTCCGAGAACGGGATGCTCTCCACAAACGCTACCGCGTCGATGCGTCCGGCGCTGTTGCCGAGCCAGGTGCGTACGCGTCCTGGCCCCGCGTTATACGCCGCCGAAGAGAAGATGCGGTTATTGCCGAACTGCTGATACACGTACTGGAGATAGCTGGTACCGATGTTGATGTTGGTATCCGGATCCAGAAGCTGCGACGGACTGCTGTAGCCAGGAATATTAAACATCTTCACCGTGTGCGTCGCCGTGCCTGGCATAATCTGCATCAGGCCGCTGGCGCCCACCGGGGAGCGGACTTTCGGGTTCCATGCGCTCTCCTGACGGGCAATCGCCATCGCGTAGCTTTGCGGGATATCTTTGCCGCTGGTATAGCGATCGAACAGATCTTTGTACGCCAGCGGGAAACGCTCTTCCAGATGATCCCAAAGCTTGCCGGCGATCGTCGCCTGCACGCTGAGATCCCACCAGTGATTATCAAACGCATAGCGGGCAAGCTGGGCTTTCTCATCGGTGGTGCGGCTGGTCACCAGATTCGCCCACTCGCTGCGCGCGGTGTTATCCATATTCCAGTACATCAGCTCGCGAACGCGCGCCATTTCTGGCCCCTGCGTCAGCGCCGGGTTCGCGTTGGCAGGCGCTTTATCTATACGGAAGGTGTATTCCTCACCCAGACGCTGCGCGGCAGCCATTGGGTAAAACCCGCGCTGCTGCATCAGCGAATGGAGGATCTCTTTGGCCTCATCATCACGACCGCGCTCCATCAGCAGATCGGCCTGCCAGTAGCGCCATTCGTCTTTCTCTTTGGCCTCCATTGGCAACCGCGCGAGCCAGGTATTGAGCCCACGACGATCGCCCGTGCCCAGCGCCATGCGCACGCGGCGTTCCACCAGCGACGTAGAATTCGAACGCATAATGGCATCGTCACGCCAGCGCGCCTGTTCATCGGTCACATCGGTGCCCATCAGTCTCCACGCTACGATGTCGCGCAGCTCCTGGGTTTGCTCCTCATTAAGCTGCTGCGCCTGCACCAGCTGCGGGATCATCAGCCGCGCGTTTTCCACATCGTCACGCGCCACGTTGGCAAAGGCCACCGCCGCCATCTGGCGGGTAAAATCGGTCGCGCCCGTGCTGCGGGCAAAGGTCAGGACGCTGTTTGGATCGTTAGCCAGTGAGATAACCGCCGTGGAGATCGTCTGGTAATCGGACGGCATCTGCCCCGCCAGCGTGGTCACCAGACGCGTGTTGCCGGCTTTCATCGCCAGACGGATGCGTTCAAGGTAGGAGAGCGGATCCTGCTTGCCGGAAGCACGCCACGCGCTAAACAGGGAATCACAGGCGTTCGGCTGGTTTTTTCCGGTCAGCCAGAGCTCTTTCGCTCCGGCCCAGGCCTCTTCCTGCTGGCCGGTCGCCCATTTTGCGTAGTAATAGTTACACTGCGCTTCGGTGGCGTTCGGCTTTTCCGGGCTAAAAGCCAGCAGTCCGCGCCAGTCTTCGCGACGCGCCAGCTCATTCACAAAGCGAGACTGGAGATTTCGGGCTGGCGGCAGGGTTGGGTTCGCCTGAATGAAGTTATTCACGGTGACGGTAGGCTGGTTCATCAGATCGTCGGTTATCTGGCGATACTCCAGATACGGATACAGCGGATAATCCTTTAGCGTCGGCATCAGCGCCTGCACGGTATCCATCTGCTTGTTGTCCCACGCCTGTTTAATCTGGGCGTAGCGGTTACGTTGTTCATCCAGTGAATCGGCATGCACCGCCTGGCTTACCGCCATTACGCATACGCTGGCAGCCAGCAGACGCCAGACCACCCGTTTGGCTTTTTCCACAAGCTCTTCCTCATTGTTTTTTCGTCAATTGCAGCGTCTTGCCACGTCAAAGTCTAATTAACTTATGCTAACCAGGCATTCTTCAACGCGCCACGTCATGGACACTTTTTTACCTTTCTTGCGCGTTTTAACACTCCCGACGTTCCTGGCTGGGATTAGGACGTGAAAAAGGCTACACTTCGAGGCTGAAATTCCTTCTCATTACGATAAAAGAGGCGAAGTCCAACGTGGCTCAATTCGTTTATACCATGCATCGTGTCGGCAAAGTTGTCCCGCCGAAACGTCATATTCTTAAAAATATCTCGCTGAGCTTCTTCCCGGGCGCAAAAATCGGTGTTCTGGGTCTCAACGGTGCCGGTAAGTCCACCCTGCTGCGCATCATGGCCGGCATTGATACAGACATCGAAGGTGAAGCCCGTCCGCAGCCTGGCATCAAGATTGGTTACCTGCCGCAGGAACCTCAGCTGAACCCGGAACACACCGTTCGCGAATCCGTTGAAGAAGCGGTATCCGAAGTGGTTAACGCGCTGAAAGGTCTGGATGAAGTGTATGCCAAATACGCTGAGCCGGATGCGGACTTCGACAAGCTGGCCGCGCAGCAGGGCAAGTATGAAGAGATCATCCAGGCGCACGACGGTCACAACCTGAACGTGCAGCTGGAGCGCGCGGCTGATGCCCTGCGTCTGCCGGACTGGGATGCGAAAATCGCGAACCTCTCCGGGGGTGAACGCCGCCGCGTGGCGCTGTGCCGCCTGCTGCTGGAAAAACCAGACATGCTGCTGCTCGACGAACCGACTAACCACCTGGATGCAGAATCCGTGGCGTGGCTGGAGCGCTTCCTGCACGACTTCGAAGGCACCGTTGTGGCGATTACCCACGACCGTTACTTCCTCGACAACGTCGCCGGCTGGATCCTGGAGCTGGACCGCGGTGAAGGTATTCCGTGGGAAGGCAACTACTCTTCCTGGCTGGAGCAGAAAGATCAGCGTCTGGCGCAGGAAGCTTCTCAGGAAGCGGCGCGTCGTAAGTCTATCGAGAAAGAGCTGGAGTGGGTTCGTCAGGGCGCGAAAGGCCGTCAGTCTAAGGGCAAAGCCCGTCTGGCACGCTTCGAAGAGCTGAACAACACCGAATACCAGAAACGTAACGAAACCAACGAACTGTTTATTCCACCTGGAGCACGTCTGGGGGATAAAGTGGTTGAAGTGACCAACCTGCGTAAATCCTACGGCGACCGTCTGCTGATCGACGACCTGACCTTCTCCGTACCGAAAGGCGCTATCGTCGGGATCATCGGTCCGAACGGCGCGGGTAAATCGACCCTGTTCCGCATGATGTCCGGTCAGGAACAGCCTGACAGCGGCTCTATCACCCTGGGTGAAACCGTGAAGCTGGCCTCCGTTGACCAGTTCCGTGACGCGATGGATAACAGCAAAACCGTGTGGGAAGAAGTCTCCGGCGGTCTGGATATCATGCGTATCGGCAACACCGAGATGCCAAGCCGCGCCTATGTTGGCCGCTTTAACTTCAAAGGCACCGACCAGGGCAAACGCGTGGGCGAGCTGTCCGGCGGTGAGCGCGGTCGTCTGCACCTGGCGAAGCTGCTGCAGGTGGGCGGTAACGTTCTGCTGCTCGATGAACCAACAAACGACCTGGATATCGAAACCCTGCGCGCGCTGGAAAACGCCCTGCTGGAGTTCCCGGGCTGTGCGATGGTTATCTCGCACGACCGCTGGTTCCTGGACCGTATCGCGACCCACATCCTGGACTATCAGGACGAAGGTAAGGTGGAGTTCTTCGAAGGTAACTTCACCGAATACGAAGAGTACAAGAAACGCACGCTGGGCGCCGACGCGCTGGAGCCGAAGCGTATTAAGTACAAGCGTATTTCGAAATAAAAGCAAAACGGCAACCTCGGTTGCCGTTTTTTATGTTTGTACCCTCTCCCCGTGGGAGAGGGCCAGGGTGAGGGCATCAGGCTGCACACTTTGTAGGCCGGGTAAGGCGAAGCCGCCACCCGGCTTTTTTTATTTGCCCACGTAATACCGCTTCACCTCATCAAACTGCATTGCAAACTCGATATAGCTCATTAGCGCGGGCGAATTCAGCTTGCGGCTCGGATAGGCCAGCCACAGATCGTTACCTTCAACATTCCACTCCGGCAGTACCTGTACCAGCGCGCCCTTTTCGATCTTATCCTCCAGCAGAAATGCGGGTAACAGCGTGATCCCCGCCCCTGCAATCGCACACTCGCGGGCGTAGACCAGATTATCGGTCATGTGCGCGTTATCCGGCAGGTAGCGGTAATCCTCGCTCTCGCTTCGCAGAAGCCACTCCGACCACGCCCGGTGCGTAATGCAGCGGTGCTCCACCAGCTGACGGGGATGCGTCAGCGGATCCCGACGCGCCAGATAGTCCGGTGAGGCCAGCATGTAGCGCGGGCAGTGCCCGATCATCCGGCCAATCAGGGAGGAGTCCTGCGGCTTGCCGGTGCGCAGCGCCACGTCAAAACCGGCCTCGACCAGATCCACCACGTCATCAGAGATCGACACATCCAGCGACACGTCAGGATAGCGAAGCTGAAACTCGGCATTCATGTGCGCCAGCAGCGTCGCCCCAATCCCCGCCGGACAGGTGATCCGCAGCCGCCCGCTCGGGTTTTCGCGCAGCCGCTGAATGGCGTACTCTGCCCGCTCGCTGGCCGCCAGCATCTCACGACAGTGCACCAGATAGTGCTCGCCCGCAAACGTGAGGCTGATCCTGCGCGTGGTGCGGTTCAGAAGGCGGATACCCACCTGCTGCTCCAGCTGGCTAATTCGCTGGCTAACGCTGGATTTAGGCAGTTCCGCCTTCTGCGCCGCCGCGGTAAAGCTGCCCATCTCCGCCACCAGCGCGAACAGCGCCATATCCTGCAGCTGTTTAAACATGATTGTTCATCCTGTACGAACGCTGAGTTCTTGATTGTCCATCTTATCATGCAGCTGGCCACTTAATAGACTAGCCTCAACAAAACGCATGCCATTGAGGAACACACCATGTCTGTTAAAGCTATTGCCGTTAACCCAGAAAATCCGTCCACCTTCATTGAAATCACCCCGCCAATGCCGCAGCCCGGCGAGCACGATCTGCTGGTAGAGGTGAAGGCCGTCTCTGTTAACCCGGTCGATACCAAAGTCCACGCGGGCATTGCTAAAAACGGGCTGAGCGAGCCGCGTATTCTCGGGTGGGACGCCAGCGGGATCGTCAAAGCCGTGGGGGCTGGCGTGACCGGATTCAAACCGGGTGACGAGGTCTGGTACGCGGGCGACATCACCCGCCCGGGCAGCAACGCCACGCACCAGCTGATTGATGCACGCATAGTCGGCCACAAGCCTGCCAGCCTCGGCTGGGCGGCTGCCGCTGCACTGCCGTTGACCGCGCTCACCGCGTGGGAAGGTCTGTTTGAACGCCTGAACATTCAGGATGCCGGGGCGGACAAAACGCTGCTGATCATCGGCGGCGCGGGCGGCGTGGGATCGCTGGCGATCCCCTTTGCGAAGCACAACAGCAAGGTGAAGATCGTCGCAACGGCTTCACGAGAAGATTCCGCCCGGTGGTGCCGCGATCGCGGGGCTGATATTGTCGTCAACTACCGCGATCTGAAAGGCGAGCTGGCGAAACAGGGGCTCACCTTTGTGGATTACATTTTCATCCTTAACGACACCGACGGGCACTGGGATGCGGTCAGCGAACTGATTGCGCCGCAGGGGCATATCTGTTCCATCGTTGAAAATGAACATCCGCTGAACCAGGACAAGCTGAAGTCCAAATCCGCCGCCCTGCACTGGGAGTTTATGTACACCCGCAGCATGTACCAGAGCGCGGATATGGCGCGTCAGGGGGAGATCCTCAATGAGGTGGCAAAACTGGTGGATAACGGCGTGGTGGAAAGTTCGCTCAGCGAAACGCTGCACGGGCTGAGCGTGGAAAGCATTACCGAGGCGCACCGTAAAGTGCTGGAGGGACATATGCGTGGGAAAGTGGTGATTGAGTTCTGAGTGGCTTGATGCCCTCACCCCGGCCCTCTCCCACAGGGAGAGGGAGGTTAAAGTCCCCTCTCCCTGTGGGAGAGGGTTAGGGTGAGGGGTAAGTTTTTACCCCTGCTCCCCCATCATCTCCTTCACCAGCTCGACGCAGCGCAGGAAACGGGAGTCGTAGTCAGACTCTTCCACATGGACAAACTCAACGTTGTTTTCGTTGAGCATCTCCACCAGCATGGTCTGAAACTCTCGCCTGTCCACGGAGCTGCCGAGACTGCGCATGCCGTCGGCCACCCATGGGGTGTTGTTTTCCAGTAGGATCACCAGGTCAAAGCGGTATTCGTCAATCAGCGCCTGCACGAACGGGTGCTCGCGCCCTTCGTATTTTTTACAGAACGCCTGTGTGGTCACGAAATCGGTATCGATAAACGCCACTTTGTTGGCGTATTTGACCGCAAAATCAATGTACTGGGCATGACCGAGCGCGATTTTGTCGTAATCGGAATATTGCAGCGCCATCTCGTCGCCGCCAAGGTGCGAGAAGACATAATCGCGGCCGTACTCCCACGCGCTGGTGGTATTGAAGATGTTCGCCAGCTTGTTGACCAGCGTCGATTTCCCGCTCGACTCGCCGCCCAGGATCGCGACGGTACGCACGAAGAACGGCTTCACCTCAGTCGGGATGTAATCCCAGTAGCGGAACGGGTTTTCGCGGATCTGCGCCCCGCTGATGTTCATAAAGGTGCGTTTCGGGTCGATCAGCACCGTCTCGATGCCCAGATGCTCGCGGAACTGCGGCGCGTCGGACTCTTCAGAGGTGTAGATCCAGTTAGGCGCAATGCCCTTCTCTTCCATAAACGCTTTGATGCCGTTGCTCCACACGTCCCAGCCGTGCGGATACGGCTCCATGCCCTCTTCGTTAAAGGCATGAATACGAATATTTTTCTGGTACTTAAAGGTCTGGAGCAGCCAGCGCAGGCGGTCCGGCACGGTCGGCTGCTGCGACATGGCGCTGTCTTCAAACAGCTGACGGTCACGGGTTTCGTCGTAGCCCATGATGATGTGCAGCTCGTCAACCTGGCTACAGGCGCGCTGGATCAGATAGATATGCCCGGTATGCAGAGGGTAAAACTTGCCGAACACCACGCCGATGTTCTTTTGCATACGCGGGAACTCCAGCCCCAGAAAACGGTGCAGCGCTTCGAGCTTCTGCGCGCTGGGGCTTTTGATTTTGGCGTTCAGCAGCTGGCTCAGGTAGCCTTTGGTCATGCCGCTGGCGTCCGCCACCTGCTGCAGCGTGCAGCCTTTCTGGCGGATTGCGGTCTTGATGTAGTCAAATGATGACATAAATTACGGTGCCTCCTGCAAAATCAAATTTACGTAATTATAAGTCGTCAAAGACATTTAACGCATCTGCGAGTTTTTTCACGCCAAATACCTGCATCCCTTCCGGGATCTTTTTCGGCACGTTGGCGGCGGGAACTATCGCCCGGCGGAAACCGTGTTTTGCCGCCTCGGAGATACGCTCCTGGCCGCTGGGTACCGGACGGATTTCTCCGGCGAGGCCCACTTCGCCGAAGACGACCAGGTCCTGCGGCAGCGGCCTGTCGCGCAGGCTGGAGACCATCGCCAGCAGCAGCGCCAGGTCTGCGCTGGTCTCCGTGACTTTGACGCCGCCGACCACGTTAACGAAGACGTCCTGATCCGCCATCTGCAGCCCGCCGTGACGGTGCAGCACCGCCAGCAGGATCGCCAGACGGTTCTGTTCCAGACCGACCGCCACGCGCCGCGGGTTGCCCATCATCGACACGTCCACCAGCGCCTGAATTTCGACAAGCAGCGGGCGCGTCCCTTCCCACAGCACCATCACCGAGCTACCGGAGGTGATCTCATCGCCACGGCTCAGGAAGATGGCCGACGGGTTGCTGACTTCGCGCAGCCCCTGTTCGGTCATGGCAAACACGCCCAGTTCGTTCACCGCGCCAAAGCGGTTTTTATGGCTGCGCAGGGTACGGAAACGGGAATCCGCGTCGCCGTCGAGCATCACGGAGCAGTCGATACAGTGTTCAAGCACCTTCGGTCCGGCCAGCGAGCCGTCTTTGGTCACGTGGCCGACCATCACAATCGCCACGCCGCGCGTTTTGGCAAAGCGCGTCAGGTAAGCCGCGGTTTCACGCACCTGCGCGACGCTGCCCGGTGAGGACTGAATGTCCGCCATGTGCATCACCTGAATGGAGTCGATCACCATCAGCTTCGGCTGCTCTTCTTCGGCAATCATGCAGATCTGCTCGATGCTGGTTTCGGAGAGCATGTTCAGGTTGCCGGTCGGCAGGCCCAGACGGTGCGCGCGCATCGCCACCTGCTGCAGAGACTCCTCGCCCGTGACGTACAGGGTTTTCATCTGTTCGGCAAGCTTGCAGAGCGTTTGCAGCAGCAGGGTCGATTTACCCGCGCCCGGGTTACCGCCGATCAGGATCGCGCTGCCCGGCACCACGCCGCCGCCGAGCACGCGGTCAAACTCTTTGAACCCGGTGGAGAAGCGCGGCAGCTCTTCGAGGCTGATGTCCGAAAGTTTTTGCACCTTCGCCACGCCCGCGTTACCGGCATAGCCGCTCAGGCGCTCATTGCGCGCCACGCTCGGCGAAGCCGCCACACCACGCACTTCGGTGATGGTGTTCCAGGCATGACAGGCGCTGCATTGCCCCTGCCAGCGCGGATAATCCGCACCACATTCATTACAGACAAATGCGCGTTTTGGAGCTTTCGCCACGGTTTACCTCGTTATTTCTGTGCGGCCTGCGTGCCGGGTGGCGCTTACGCTTACCCGGCCTACAAAGCAGGCCGTTATTTCTGATTAATGCTGCCGGAGAGAATGCAGAACACCCCCATCAGGTCAGCGTGACGGATAGTGACTTCCGTCTTTTCATTCACTTTTGGCTTGGCGTGGTAGGCAATGCCCAGCCCGGCGGCTTTGATCATCGGCAGGTCGTTCGCGCCATCGCCGATGGCGACGGTCTGGACAACCGGAATTTCATATTTTTCCGCCAGACGCGTCAGCGTATTGGCTTTGTACTGGGCATCCACGATATCGCCAATCACCTGGCCGGTCAGCTTGCCGTCCATGATCTCCAGCTCATTGGCCACCACGGTGGTCAGATGCAGTTTTTCCCGCAGGTAATCCGCGAAGAAGGTGAAGCCACCGGAGGCAATCGCCACCTTCCAGCCGAGGGACTGCAGCTTCAGCACCAGCTGCGTCAGCCCTGGCATCAGCGGCAGCACGTCGCGCACCTGACGCAGAATGTTGGCATCGGCCCCTTTCAGGGTCGCCACGCGCTGGCGCAGGCTGGCGGTGAAGTCCAGCTCGCCGCGCATCGCACGTTCGGTGACTTCCGCCACCAGCTCGCCGCTGCCCGCCAGCTTCGCAATCTCGTCAATACACTCGATCTGAATGGCGGTTGAGTCCATGTCCATGACCAGCAGGCCCGGGGTTTTCAGATGCGGAATTTTACCCAGCGGCGCGACGTCCAGCCCGGCGTCATGCGCCAGACGCGTTGCGCGCTGCGTCAGGGAACCCGCCAGGCGAATAACCTGGTAGTCTTCCACGCACCAGGCGGCGACGATGACCATTGCCGCACCCAGCTTGCTTTGATACTGGGTCAGGCGTTGCTTATCCAGACCGCGTCCGTAGAGGAGCCAGCCGCTACGACCGGCGTGGTAATCCAGAGGCATCACCTCATCGCCACTTAAAGAGAGCGGCAATCCTGGCCATAAAGAGACATCCGTTGGCAGGTCACACCAGGTAATGTTCGGCATTAAAGCTCCTGTAATTTCGTTCGCGCCGGAAGGTTGCAGAGGGAAAATAACGCATGAGGCTACCCTGTAACCATCACTTCTGGCAACATTAAGCCGTAAATTTTCAGCAGGTGGAATATGGCTCGCGCAAAACTGAAATTCCGGCTCCATCGCGCCGTGATTGTCCTTTCCTGTCTCGCACTATTAGTGGTGCTGATGCAAGGGGCATCGTGGTTTAGCCAGAACCATCAACGGCAACGCAACCCGCAGTTTGAAGAGCTGGCCCGCACGCTGGCACGCCAGGTGACGCTCAACGTCGCGCCGTCCATGCGTACCGAAACGCCGGACGAGAAGCGGATAGGCCAGGTTTTACGCCTGCTCACGGAGAATAGCCGCATTCTTGATGCCGGCGTCTATGATGAGCAAGGCAACCTGATTGCCCGCGCTGGCGAACACGTCGACGTGCGCGACAGGCTGGCGCTGGACGGGAAAAAAGCCGGGGGCTACTTTAACCAGCAGATTGTCGAACCTATTCAGGGGAAGAATGGCCCACTGGGCTATCTGCGCCTGACCCTCGATACCCACACCCTGCCTACTGAAGCCAAACAGGTCGATAATACCACCAATATTCTGCGCCTGATGCTGCTGCTTTCACTTGCCATCGGCGTTGTGCTGGCGCGCACCCTGCTTCGCGGCAAGCGCTCGCGCTGGCAGCAATCCCCGTTCCTGCTGACCGCCAGCAAATCCGTCCCCGAAGACGAAGAGAGCGAGAAGAAAGATTAGTGATAAAGTAGGCGAACGATTCGGAAAAGGAACTTTGCCATGACGACGTTACGCCTGCTTATCTCTGACTCTTACGATCCCTGGTTTAATCTCGCGGTAGAAGAGTGCATCTTCCGCCAGATGCCCGCCACCCAGCGCGTACTGTTTCTCTGGCGGAACGCCGATACGGTGGTCATCGGCCGCGCGCAAAACCCTTGGAAAGAGTGCAATACGCGGCGTATGGAAGAGGACAACGTCCGTCTCGCACGTCGCAGCAGCGGCGGCGGCGCGGTGTTTCACGATCTGGGCAATACCTGCTTTACCTTTATGGCGGGTAAACCGGAGTACGACAAAACCATCTCAACCTCCATCGTCCTTAATGCCCTCAATTCACTCGGCGTGACGGCAGAAGCGTCCGGGCGTAACGATCTGGTGGTGAAAACCCCCGAGGGCGACCGGAAGGTCTCCGGCTCCGCCTACCGCGAAACGATGGATCGCGGGTTCCACCACGGCACCCTGTTGCTTAACGCTGACCTCAGCCGTCTGGCGAACTACCTGAATCCGGATAAGAAAAAGCTCCAGGCCAAAGGAATTACCTCCGTGCGCGGCCGCGTGGCAAATCTGGTGGAACTGCTGCCGGGAATTACGCACGAGCAGATTTGCGATGCCATCCGTGACGCGTTCTTTGAACATTACGGCGAGCGCGTGGAAGCAGAAGTCATCTCCCCTGACAAAACCCCGGACCTGCCCAACTTCGCCGAAACCTTCGCCCGCCAGAGCAGCTGGGAATGGAACTTCGGTCAGGCTCCTGCCTTTTCCCATCTGCTGGACGAGCGTTTCACCTGGGGCGGCGTGGAGCTGCATTTTGACGTGGAGAAAGGCCATATCACCCGCACGCAGGTGTTTACCGATAGCCTGAACCCGGCACCGTTAGAGGCGCTGGCGGCACGTTTGCAGGGCTGTTTGTACAGGGCGGATATGCTGCAGCAGGAATGCGACGCGTTGATCGGGGATTTTCCGGAGCAGGAAAAAGAGCTGCGGGAGCTGTCGGCGTGGATTGCACAGGCCGTGCGCTAGGTACGGTCTGGTGCCCTCACCCCTGCCCTCTCCCACAGGGAGAGGGAGGGAAGAGACAGAATTACTCTTTATCGCCCAGCAGAACGGATTCCAGCGCGATTTTGATCATGTCGTTGAAGGTGGTCTGACGCTCGGCAGCGGTGGTCTGCTCGTGGGTACGAATGTGGTCAGACACGGTGCAAATGGTCAGCGCTTTCGCACCAAACTCAGCCGCCACGCCGTAGATACCTGCCGCTTCCATTTCCACGCCCAGAATGCCGTATTTTTCCATCACGTCGAACATCTCGCCGCCGTCCGGGGCATAGAACAGGTCAGCAGAGAAGATGTTACCCACGCGCGCTTCAACGCCCAGCGCTTTTGCCGCGTCAACCGCGTCACGCACCATGCCGAAGTCAGCAATAGCCGCGAAGTCATGGTCTTTGAAACGCATGCGGTTAACTTTGGAATCGGTGCAGGCACCCATGCCGATAACGATGTCGCGCAGCTTAACGTCCATGCGCACCGCGCCGCAGGAGCCTACGCGGATGATTTTCTTCACGCCGAAGTCGGTGATCAGCTCTTTGGTGTAGATGGAGCAGGATGGGATACCCATGCCGTGGCCCATAACGGAAATTTTGCGGCCTTTATAGGTACCGGTGAAGCCCAGCATGCCGCGAACGTTGTTCACTTCACGCACGTCTTCCAGGAAAGTTTCTGCAATGTGCTTCGCGCGCAGCGGGTCGCCCGGCATCAATACGACGTCAGCGAAATCACCCATTTCTGCGTTAATGTGAGGAGTTGCCATCTTCAGTTCCTTTTACATTGTTGTTTTTGCCGGGTGGCGGCTACGCCTGACCCGGCCTACATTCTGTTCTCCCTCTCCCTGTGGGAGAGGGTCGGGATGAGGGCATCAGGCCGCACCCAATCCGTTTAGAACATGGCCTTGCCATATTCCATGTCAGACGTACCAAAATATTTCGCCAGGGTCTGGCCGATGTCCGCGAAGGTTTCACGGTGACCGAGCGAGCCCGGCTTCACTTTCGGGCCGTACACCAGCACCGGAATGTGCTCACGGGTGTGGTCGGTACCGGTCCAGGTTGGGTCACAGCCGTGATCCGCGGTCAGAATCAGAATGTCATCTTCACCCACCAGCTCCATCAGCTCCGGCAGACGGCGGTCGAACAGCTCAAGACCCGCTGCATAGCCCGCAACGTCGCGACGGTGGCCCCAGGAGGAGTCGAAGTCCACGAAGTTGGTGAAGACAATGGTCTTGTCGCCCGCTTCTTTCATCTCTTTGATGGTGGCATCGAACAGCGCATCCAGACCGGTGGCTTTCACTTTTTTGGTGATGCCGCAGTTGGCGTAGATATCCGCGATTTTACCCACGGAAACCACGTGGCCGTCTTTCTCTTCAACCAGCTTCTGCAGCACGGTTGGCGCCGGTGGCTCAACCGCCAGGTCGTGACGGTTACCGGTACGCTGGAAGTTACCCGCTTTGTCGCCCACAAACGGACGCGCGATCACGCGGCCGATGTTGTAGCCGCCTTCGGTCAGCTCTTCACGGGCGATTTCGCACAGCTCGTAGAGTTTATCCAGGCCAAACGTCTCTTCATGGCACGCAATCTGGAACACGGAGTCAGCAGAGGTGTAGAAAATCGGCTTGCCGGTTTTCATGTGCTCTTCGCCGAGCTGATCCAGAATCACGGTACCGGAAGAGTGACAGTTACCGAGGTAGCCCGGCAGGTTGGCACGCTTCACCAGCTTATCGAGCAGCTCCTGCGGGAAGCTGTTTTCGTGCTCGGAGAAATAACCCCAGTCGAACAGCACCGGCACACCGGCGATTTCCCAGTGGCCAGACGGGGTGTCTTTACCGGAGGAGAGCTCGTGAGCCCAGGCGTAGGCGCCCACGACTTCCGCGTTGCCGTCCATACCGGCTGCGATTTTACCGGTAGAACCTTCATGCGCTTTCACCAGACCAAGGCGGGTCAGGTTAGGTAGAGTCAGAGGGCCTTTACGACCGTTGTCCGCCTCGCCTTTTGCACAGGCTTCCGCGATATGGCCCATGGTATCGGAACCCACGTCACCAAAACGTTCTGCATCTTCGGTTGCGCCGATGCCGAATGAGTCCAGCACCATAATAAATGCACGTTTCATAATTGTTCTCCGTACGTAGTGCTTCAAAAATTATCGATCAGATCAGTATACCGCTATTCGGTGATACGGCGATAGACAGTCGGTGTGGTTTCCGGCGCTTTATCGTCAAGCGTAATTGCCGCTTTCACCGCTTTAGCCGCTTCCTGCCAGCTGGCTTCGTCTTTCGCGTGGATCACCGCAAGCGGACGTTGACCGTCAACGCTGTCGCCCAGACGGGCCATATCGGTAAAGCCGACGCTGTAATCAATGGTGTCTGACGCCTGACGACGGCCGCCGCCCATCGAGACTACTGCCATACCCAGCGCACGGGTGTCCATTGCAGAGACAAACCCTTCGCTATCGGCATACACCGCTTTGCTGAGCGTCGCGGTTGGCAGGTATTTCGCGTAGTTTTCGACGAAATCGGTCGGGCCTTTCTGGGCTGCGACCATGCGGCCGAAAATATCCGCCGCTTTGCCGTTATCCAGCACCGCCTGCAGTTTCGCGCGGGCTTCTGCGTCGTCTTTGGCCAGCTTGCCGGAGATTAACATCTCAACGCACAGCGCCATGGTGACGTCGAACAGACGCGGGTTACGGTATTCACCGGTGAGGAACTGTACCGCTTCACGCACTTCGACGGCGTTACCGGCGCTGGAGGCCAGCACCTGGTTCATGTCGGTGAGCAGCGCGGTGGTGCGCACGCCCGCGCCGTTGGAGACGCCAACGATCGCTTCCGCGAGCGCAGCTGAAAGTTCATAGGTCGGCATAAAGGCGCCGCTGCCCACCTTCACGTCCATCACCAGCGCGTCAAGCCCTTCTGCCAGTTTCTTCGCCAGGATAGAGGCGGTGATCAGCGGGATGGAGTCAACGGTCGCGGTGATGTCGCGGGTGGCGTAGAAACGCTTGTCTGCCGGAGCAAGAGAGCTGGTCTGGCCGATAATCGCCACACCAACGTCTTTAATAATGTCGCGGAAGCGGTTGTCGTCCGGGAAGATATCGAAGCCCGGAATGGCTTCCAGTTTGTCGAGCGTACCGCCGGTGTGACCCAGGCCGCGCCCGGAGATCATCGGGATGTAACCGCCGCAGGCTGCCACCATTGGGCCGAGCATCAGAGACGTCACGTCGCCCACGCCGCCGGTGGAGTGTTTATCCACAATCGGGCCGTTAAGGTTGAGGCTTTTCCAGTCCAGAACGGTTCCTGAATCTCGCATCGCCATGGTCAGCGACACGCGCTCAGGCATCGACATATCGTGGAAGAAAATGGTCATCGCCAGAGCCGCAATTTGCCCTTCTGAGACGGTGTTATCACGAATGCCGTTGATGAAGAAGCGGATCTCTTCATCGCTTAATGCATGACCATCACGTTTTTTACGAATAATTTCTTGTGCGAGAAACACGGTAACCTCCATGCGGAATCGGGGGAGTTGTGGCGGGTGGCGCTACGCTTACCCGCCCTACGATCCTGTCGACCGGATGAGCGAAGCGTCATCCGGCATTGTCTGGCAATCAGTAGCTGCTTGCGCTCTTACCGTCGCCATGACCCAGCGCTTTCAGCAGGCTGGCCAGCAGGCTGGACGCACCGAAGCGGTAGTGACGGGAATCGGCCCAGTCGGCGCCAAACAGCTCGTCGGCAATCGCCAGGAATTGCTGCGCGTCTTCAGCAGTACGCACGCCGCCCGCAGGTTTGAAACCAACGGTTTTGGATACGCCCATGTCGCGGATCACTTCCATCATGATGCGCGCGCTTTCCGGGGTCGCATTCACCGGCACTTTACCGGTAGAGGTTTTAATGAAATCCGCACCGGCTTTGATGGAGATTTCAGATGCCTTACGAATCAGCGCCTCTTCTTTCAGCTCGCCGGTTTCGATGATCACTTTCAGCAGCACATTTGCCGCCGCGCACGCGTCTTTACAGGCTTTCACCAGGTCAAAACCGACCTGCTCGTTACCGGCGATCAGCGCGCGGTACGGGAACACCACGTCAACTTCGTCTGCGCCGTAAGCAATCGCCGCGCGGGTTTCTGCCAGCGCGATCTCGATATCGTCGTTGCCATGCGGGAAGTTAGTTACGGTTGCAATGCGCACGTCCGGCGTACCCTGCTCTTTCAGCGTCTTACGGGCAATCGGGATAAAGCGCGGGTAGATACAGATGGCTGCGGTGTTACCCACCGGCGTTTTCGCCTGATGGCACAGGGCGATGACTTTTTCATTGGTGTCGTCATCGTTCAGGGTGGTCAGGTCCATCAGTTTCAACGCGCGCAGGCTGCTTGCAGTTAAATCGGTCATAACATTCTCCAACGGCAGTGCCGTATAAATTTTACCTTGCGGGTCTGTGAGTATTCTAACATTCACCCGCATCCACACTTCGACATTCATCACAGTTAATGAAAACTGCATACAAATTTGCATTACTGTAATGAGATCTTCTTCAAACTTTAGCGCGTAAATTGCCGACTAAAGCAGCGATACCCCCTGTCGGATCAAAAGCCCCGACAGGCTGGCTTTCTACAATCCGTTCATCATCCGCAGAACACTCAAGGAAGCGACTATGCCCCACTCCAGCCCCGACGCCCTGCAACAACGTTGCCAGCACATTGTCACAAGCCCGGTGTTAACCCCGGAACAAAAACGTCATTTTCTGGCGCTGGAAGCGGAAAACAACCTGCCTTACCCGGCACTTCCTGAGGCCGCACGAGCCGCGCTGGACGAGGGGGTTATCTGCGACATGTTCGAAGGCCATGCGCCTTACAAACCCCGTTACGTTCTGCCGGATTACGCAAAATTTCTGGCTAACGGTTCAGAGTGGCTGGAGCTGGAAGGCGCGAAAGATCTCGACGACGCCCTCTCGCTGTTAACCATCCTCTACCATCATGTTCCGTCCGTCACATCGATGCCGGTCTATCTCGGTCAGCTTGATGCGATATTGACTCCATATGTTAGAATTCTAACACAAGAAGAGATCGATAGCCGAATAAAACGTTTCTGGCGCTATCTCGACCGTACGCTGCCGGATGCGTTTATGCACGCAAACATCGGGCCTGAAGATACGCCCGTCACGCGCGCCATTCTGCGTGCCGATGCAGAGCTGAAGCAGGTCGCGCCGAACCTGACCTTTATCTACGATCCCGATATCACCCCACATGATTTGCTGCTTGAGGTGGCGAAAAACATTTGTGAATGCAGCAAACCGCATATTTCTAATGGCCCGATGAATGATAAAATTTTCACAAAAGGCCGTTACGGCGTGGTGAGCTGTTACAACTCCCTGCCGCTTGCAGGCGGCGGCAGCACCCTGGTGCGCCTTAACCTCAAAGCCATTGCTGAACGCAGCGCATCAATTGACGACTTCTTTACCCGCACGCTCCCGCACTACTGCCAGCAGCAAATTGCCATCATCGATGCACGCTGCGATTTTCTGTACGGGCAATCTGGCTTCTTTGAGAATAGCTTCCTGGTCAAAGAGGGGCTGATTGATGCGGATCGGTTTGTGCCCATGTTTGGCATGTACGGCCTGGCGGAAGCGGTGAATACGCTCTGTGAAAAGGAGGGCATTGAAGGCCGTTACGGAAAAGGCGGGCAGGCCAACGCGCTGGGCTATCGCATCAGCGAACAGCTTGCAGCGTTCGTTGAAAGCACGCCGGTGAAGCACGGCTGGAAGCTTCGCGCGATGCTGCACGCGCAGTCGGGGATCAGTTCCGATTCGGGCAACACGCCGGGCGCGCGCCTGCCTTACGGCGACGAGCCGGATCCCATCAGCCATCTGCTGGTCGTTGCGCCGCATCACAAACACTATCACTCCGGAATCAGCGATATTCTCACCCTGGAGGAGACGGTCAAACGCAACCCGCAGGCGGTGGTTCAGCTTTGCCTGGGCGCATTCAGGGCGGGAATGCGTGAATTTACCGCCAACGTAGCGGGTAACGATCTGGTCCGCGTGACCGGCTACATGGTTCGCTTGTCGGATCTGGAGAAATACCGGGAAGCCGGATCGCGCACCAATACCACGTGGCTGGGGGAAGAGGCCGCACGCAATACCCGTATTCTGGAACGTCAGCCGCGCGTGATAAGCCATGAACAGCAGATGCGCTTTAGTTAGTCAGGTCATTCCTTTTTCCTGCGTGGACGGGCCGGGCAGCCGCCTGGCGCTGTTCCTGCAGGGCTGCAACCTGCGCTGTAAAACCTGCCACAACCCGTGGACGATCGGCCGCTGCAACGACTGCGGGGACTGCGTGCCCCACTGCCCGCACGACGCGCTGACGATTCAGGCCGGACGCGTCTGGTGGCAGGAGAGTGACTGCCTGCAGTGCGACACCTGCCTGCACCTGTGCCAGCAGCAGGCAACACCTATGGCGCACCGCTTCAGCGTGGAAGAGATCCTCGCTCAGGTCCGCAAATCCGCACCGTTTATCGAAGGGATCACCGTCAGCGGCGGCGAAGCCACAACGCAATTGCCGTTTTTGATCGCCCTGTTCACCGCGATCAAAGCCGATCCCGCCCTGCGTCACCTCACCTGCCTGGTAGACAGCAACGGTCTGTTAAGCGAAACCGGCTGGCAAAAGCTGCTGCCGGTACTGGATGGCGCGATGCTGGATCTGAAGGCGTGGGGGAACGAGCATCACCGCTTCCTGACCGGGCGCGAAAACCCGCAGATTAAGCAGAGCATCCGCTGGCTGGCAGATCGTCACCGTTTGACGGAACTCCGCCTGCTGGTGATTCCGGAGCAGTGTGATTATCTGGAACACCTCAAACCGCTAACGACCTTTATCCACGGGCTTGGGAATGTGCCGGTGCGCATCAACGCGTTTCATGCGCATGGCGTTTACGGTGAGGCGGCCTCATGGCGCAGCGCCACGCCCGAGGACGTTGAACCGCTGGCGCTGGCGCTGGAAAAACAGAAGATAACGGTGATTCGTCCGGCACTTTACCTATAGCGTGATGCCAAATACCGAACGGGTATTTTCCAGCAGCGCATCGGCAATCACCTCTTCAGGCTCTTTTCGCAGTTCACATAGGGTGGTAAACACGCGCGCCGCCTGTTCCGGGCGATTCGGCTGGCCCTGAAAACCATTCAGCGGCATATCCGGCGCGTCGGTTTCCAGCAGGAGCGCCGACAGCGGCAGCTGTGCCATCACGTCCCGGGTTTTACTGGCGCGCGGATAGGTGATGGTGCCACCGACGCCAATTTTATAGCCCAGTTCAATAAAACGCTGCGCCTGCTGCAGGCTGCCGGAGAAACCGTGCACGACCCCTTTTCGCGGCAGATCGATGCGTTTCAGGTGCATCGCCAGCTTATCGTGCGTGCGTCTTGAGTGGAGGATCACCGGCAGATCGTGGCGCTTCGCCAGCCTGAGCTGCGCGTCGAGGATCGTCTGCTGGCGCTCAAACTGCGGATCCTCACGATAAAGATCGAGGCCGATCTCACCGATGGCGACAAGTTTGTCTCCTGCGGTTTGCACAACCTCATCAAGCCTCTCAATGTGCTCATCAAGATGCCGTTCAATCACAATCGGATGCATGCCGAGCGCGGCATAGAGCGCGGGGTGCCGCGCGGAATGATCCAGCACCCGGGAAAAATAGGCCGCTTCCACTGCCGGCACAATGATAGCCTGAACGCCTGCTTCGGCCGCTTTCGCTATGCTTTGCGCTTCATCCCCGGTAAACGGCGGAAAATCAAAGTGGCAGTGGGTATCGACAAAGCGGAGCGTCACGCCAGATCCTCGTTATCCAGTAAAGCGTCATTCGCCTGCGGAATATCCACCAGCGGCATCGTCAGGGCGTCGTTGGCGACAATCGCAGGCGGCAAAATAATGCGTTTATGGCGATGAAGCGGCGGTTGCTCCGCCAGCATTTTCCCCACCGTCGCCAGGAAGTAACGCCCGCACAGCCGCCCCGTTTTGTAATCCATGCGCAGCGCAGGGACGCGGCTGCCCAGGGCCATGCTCAGCAGCGGCTTAGGCGGATAGATTTCAAAAATACGCAGCTTGCCCGGCGGTTTTTCAATGAAGCGCTGCATCGCGCCGTAAGTGGTTTCATGCTGCTTCGCGATGTTCACCAGCGGCTGCAGGCTGCTGTCGCCCAACCAGCGCTCCATCCGTTTGAACCACTGCGGCGTGTAATACATTTGCGACGGTACGGTACGGATCACCACAATGGTTTTCGCCCCGCGCCGGGCGGCTTCCTGCACCGGCACCGCGTCACTGATCCCCCCGTCCAGGTAGCTAATACCGTCCAGCAGGGCACCGGTACGATAAAAGCCGGGGATCGCGCTGGAGGCGCGGATGATGTCCAGCCAGTTCTCCTTCTGAGGAGAAAAATAGCCCGGCGAATAGTCATCGCCCCGGCTGGCGCACATCCAGAACTCTTTGCCGCTATCAAACAGACGGGCAGCGGTATCCATGGCCAGCGGCATCTGGCTGGAGGTCGATTCCAGCAGCCAGTCAAGATCGATCAGGTTACCGCCGCGCACAAAGCGCACCGGATTAAAAAATTCTTTCGCCGTGGTGTAGCGCATGATGACCTTTCGCGCGTAGCCGGGCTGGTTACATACATAGGCAGAGAGGTTCTGCGCCCCGGCAGAGGTGCCGAAGTAAAGGTCAAACGGGTTGAACTGCGCGCGCATAAATTCATCCAGCACGCCGGCGGTGAAGATGCCGCGCTGCCCTCCCCCCTCGCAAACCAGTGCGAGTTGTCCTGAGCGAAACGGCTTTAACGTCAGCGGCGCAATATTGCCGAGCGTAACGGGAATTCGTTGCCCCACCTCTGCTTTCCTGTTTTGATTATTTTATAACACCACAGTAACGCACCCGACCTGTTCCGCAAATAAGAAAAAGCCAGTCACAGTGACTGGCTTTATTTTGTTGAAGGAATATTGCGTTTGCTACGGACGTCTACGACCCGTAAACAGGCTGACCAGGAACAGAATAATACCCACAACGAAGACAATTTTAGCTGCCCATGCCGCTGTACCTGCCAGTCCACCAAAGCCCAATGCGGCGGCAATTAACGCGATAACCAGAAATATAATGCCCCAACGAAACATAAGCTTCTCCTTTACCATAGTTAATGTCGGCCGCTAAACGTGAGCGCTCAGGTCACTCACCGGCGTTTTTCCAGAGTCGTTCTTATTTCGCCCGCAGGTTTTAACCAGACGGGCGAATGGTCCAGATTTACTTCGTTTTCAGATCGTTTTTAACGCTTTTCACACCGTCAATCGCTTTCGCGATGGACTCGGCGCGTTCACTTTGCGCCTGCGAATCTACCGTACCGGAGAGCTGAACCACACCATCGGTGGTTTCCACTTTCACCTTGCGGGACGGCACGATGTCATCTGCTAAAAGTTTAGCTTTGATTTCGCTGGTGGTGGCTGCATCACCGGCATAACCTTTCACCGACGCGTTTTTACCGTCACGTACGTGCAGCTTATCGCTGACGGACGCAACGCCTTCAACGCCTTTCGCGACTTTCACCGCCTGTTCGGCCTGAGCCTGGCTTTCCACGAAGCCGCTCAGCGTGACCACTTTCTTGTCGGTCTTAACGGAAATATCGGTACTTTTGATGGCTTCATCATCCACCAGTGCGGCTTTCACTTTTGCTGTGATTGAGCTGTCGTCCATGAAGTTGCCGACTTTATTCATAGAGCTATCGATTTTTTGCCCTGCGGTATCGGCCGTGGACTGGGCTTTATCCATTGTGCTGCTTTCCGCCAGAGCGGAACCGCTCACCAGAACGCTACCCAGGGTTACAGCCAGCAGAGTTTTCGAAATCTTCAGTCTTGTCATATTCATCGATCTATTCCTGTGTTTACCCGTTATTCGGGCTACATACTTCCTTAGTAGTTTTATATATTGCGAATAAACACACGGGCAAAATGGACAACCTAAAGTCATGCATTGAACAGTTAATTTATCCACGCCCGGTGTTAAACACTGAGTTAAATATAGATCACTCTCACAGAGCCGCTTTCAGAATTGAGTAAAAAACGCGCGAATAGCGTGAAATTGCGTTGAATTAAGAACATTCCGCAAGGGATTAATAAGACAGGAATTAAAGAAGAGCACGGCGGGAGCCGTGCTCTGAGAGGGGATTAGTGCTCGCGGGTTTTACGGAACTGAACGTCAGGGTAACGTTCCTGCGTCAGGTTCAGGTTCACCATGGTTGGCGCGATATAGGTCAGGTTATCGCCGCCATCCAGCGCCAGCTGAATTTCGTTCTTACGCTTAAATTCTTCGAATTTCTTCACGTCAGAACACTCAACCCAGCGCGCGGTCGCGACGTTCACAGACTCGTAAATCGCTTCCACGTTGTACTCGCTCTTCAGACGCGCGACAACCACGTCGAACTGCAGCACGCCGACCGCACCCACGATCAGATCGTTGTTCGCGATTGGGCGGAACACCTGCACGGCGCCCTCTTCGGAGAGCTGAACCAGGCCTTTCAGCAGCTGTTTCTGCTTCAGCGGATCGCGCAGACGGATACGACGGAACAGCTCCGGCGCGAAGTTCGGAATACCGGTGAACTTCATCATTTCACCCTGGGTAAAGGTATCGCCGATCTGAATCGTGCCGTGGTTGTGCAGACCGATGATGTCGCCCGGATACGCCTCTTCAACGTGCGAACGGTCGCCCGCCATAAAGGTCAGCGCATCGGAGATCACCACGTCTTTCCCGGTACGCACCTGGCGCAGCTTCATGCCCTTTTCATACTTACCGGACACCACGCGCATAAAGGCCACGCGGTCGCGGTGTTTCGGGTCCATATTGGCCTGAATTTTGAACACGAAGCCGGTGAATTTCTCTTCCTTCGCTTCCACTTCACGGGTGTCGGTTTTACGCGGCATCGGACGCGGCGCCCACTCCACCAGACCGTCCAGCATGTGGTCAACGCCGAAGTTACCCAGCGCGGTACCGAAGAAGACCGGGGTGATTTCACCGCTCAGGAACAGCTCTTTATCGAACTCGTGAGACGCCCCCTTCACCAGCTCCAGCTCGTCGCGCAGCTGCGCGGCCAGCTCTTCGCCGACTGCCGCGTCCAGCTCAGGGTTATCCAGACCTTTCACCACGCGAACTTCCTGAATGGTGTGGCCTTTACCGGTCTGATACAGGTAGGTTTCGTCTTTATAGAGGTGATACACCCCTTTGAACAGCTTACCGCAGCCAATTGGCCAGGTGATTGGCGCACAGGCGATTTTCAGCTCGCTTTCCACTTCGTCCATCACTTCCATCGGGTCACGGATGTCGCGGTCGAGTTTGTTCATGAAGGTGAGGATCGGCGTATCGCGCAGACGGGTGACTTCCATCAGCTTACGGGTCCGGTCTTCTACACCTTTCGCGGCGTCGATCACCATCAGACAGCAGTCCACCGCCGTCAGGGTACGGTAGGTATCTTCGGAGAAGTCTTCGTGGCCCGGGGTGTCCAGCAGGTTCACCAGGCAGTCGTGATACGGGAACTGCATCACGGAGGTGGTAATCGAAATACCACGCTGCTTTTCCATCTCCATCCAGTCAGATTTTGCATGCTGGCTGGAGCCACGGCCTTTAACGGTACCCGCAGTCTGGATCGCCTGTCCGAACAGCAACACCTTCTCAGTGATGGTCGTTTTACCGGCATCCGGGTGCGAGATAATGGCAAAAGTGCGGCGCTTGGCCACCTCTTGCAGATAAGGAGACAACGTCATAATTAAATCTTCTTTTATAAGCGCGGCAGCACGCCACGCATCATGGAATACAAAATTGCGGCTATTTTACCCATCAATGGGGGGCAGGCAATCATTGTTTACACAGGAGTTGCTCCAGTTCGTTCAACGACGTCACGGTCCAGGTCGGCTCGATGCCTTCAGGCTTCACGCGGCCATGAGCGTTGAGCCAGACGGTCGACAAACCTGACTTCATGCCGCCCAGGATATCTGACTCTGCCGTATCACCCACCATCAGGACGCGATCGCGGTCAGGATGACCGGCCTGGGCCAGCGCGTAGTCGAAAATACGCGGATCCGGTTTAGGTACGCCCACCTCTTCCGAGATCACCAGCGCGTCGAAATGATCGCGCAGGCCGGTGCGCTCGAGGCGGATCTGCTGCAGGGCGGTAAAACCGTTGGTGATGATCCCCAGTTTCACCTTCCCTTTCAACGCATTCAGCAGGGAAACCGCACCCGGCAGTGGCGCACAGATATCGGCCATCGCGTTCAGGAAGGCATCGTTCAGCGTTCCCGGACTGACCTTTAAGCGTTCCGCCCAGACGTCAAAACGCTGGTGCTGAAGCTGTAACGCGGTGATGGCACCGTTCTGGTAATCCACCCACAGCGGCTTGTTTACCGCCTGATAGTCCTGAAAATCTTCAGCGGTGAAGGTCACGCTATAGTCGAGAAACATCCGCTGCAGGCCGCCGAACGAGTCAAACGTAAACAGCGTTTCGTCGGCATCAAAGAAAATCCAGTCCCATTTCATCGTTACAACCTTATATTCGTTATCCAATCGGCAGAGCCATTATGATGGCGTCTTCACGTCCCTCTGCGGTGGGGTAGTAGTTACGGCGGACCGTCGCCTCGTTAAAGCCTAAGCTTTCATAGAGCGCGATGGCGGCGACATTCGACGCGCGCACCTCCAGCCACAGGGTGAAAACGTCACGGGTTTCGAGCTCACGAATGAGGTGCTCGAGCAGTTCTCTTCCCAGCCCACGGCGCTGGAACGCGGGATCAACCGCAATATTAAACAGCGTCGCTTCATCAAGAACAACCTGCGTGATCGCGAAGGCGGCCATGGTGCCGTCAACGTCCAGACGGAAGTTCAGATACCGTTCGCCCTGATTGCTGGCGAAGGTTTTTTCGCTCCACGGAAAGGCGTGGGCGCGTGTTTCAATCGCAAACGCTGTGGTCAGGTCAGGCGTCGTGAGGGAAGAAATCGTGTTCATATTCGCAGATTTGTTGCCATAGCGCGCTGCGCGCTTTTGGGTTGGCTTTCAGTTCGTCCAGCGCTGGCGTGCAGATCTGGCTCCCCTGGAGGGGGATCTCGTTTGTCTCTCCGATACGCCAGCTGTTACAGCGGCTATCAGGAGGAAGCATCGCGACACGCTCTGGCGTCAGCTGTAAAACCTGGTCGGCCGTCATCTTCAGGCTGCGAAGGACATCATCGATCAGGGGTTCATTCAGGGCAGGCAGTTCTTCCGCCACCATCACCAGGCGTACGTGCGCAGGGATGGAAATGGCGATTTCGCCCTGCAACGCCGTCGGGCGACGCAAAGCCCACTGGGTAATGCCCAGCTGCTGCAACTGCCAGTCTCGTCGGGATGTCATAGGGAAAACTCCTGTCTCTCAGGCGCGCAAATATAGCAAATGTGTCGAAAGTGCGCCATCTACCTACTATAATCCCCGCCTGAGTTTATTGAGGAACAATTCATGTCTGCATTTACCCCGGCAAGTGAAGTCTTGCTGCGTCACAGTGATGATTTCGAAGAAAGCCGTATTCTGTTTGCCGGAGATATGCAGGATGACCTGCCTGCGCGTTTCGACTGTGCTGAAAGCCGTGCCCACACCCAATACTACCACCACTGGCAGGTGCTGAGCCGCCAGATGGGCGAGCGCGCGCGCTTTAGCCTGGTGGCGGAGCAGAGCGATATCGCCGACTGCGATACGCTGATTTACTACTGGCCGAAGAACAAGCCTGAAGCCCAGTTCCAGCTGATGAACCTGCTCTCCCTGCTGCCGGTAGGCTGCGATATTTTCGTGGTGGGTGAGAACCGCAGCGGCGTGCGTAGCGCTGAACAGATGCTGGAAGGCTACGCGCCGCTGAATAAAGTCGACAGCGCACGCCGCTGTGGTCTGTATCATGGCCGTCTGGAAAAGCAGACAACGTTCGATCCACAGGCATACTGGGACGAGTACCAGCTTGACGGCCTGACCATCAAAACCCTGCCGGGCGTGTTCAGCCGCGACGCGCTGGATACGGGCAGCAAGCTGCTGCTCTCCACCCTGACGCCGCATACCAAAGGCAAAGTGCTGGACGTGGGCTGCGGCGCGGGCGTGCTCTCTACCGTGCTTGCCAGCCATTCACCAAAAGTGCGCTTAACCCTGTGTGACGTGAGCGCCCCGGCGGTAGAAGCCAGCCGCGCAACGCTTGCCGCAAACGGCATTGAAGGCGAGGTGATTGCCAGCAACGTCTTCTCCGACATCACCGGTCGCTTCGACATGATTATCTCCAACCCGCCGTTCCACGACGGTATGGAGACCAGCCTTGAAGCGGCACAAACGCTGATCCGCGGCGCAACCCGTCATCTGAACAGCGGCGGCGAGCTGCGTATTGTCGCGAACGCCTTCCTGGCGTACCCGAAAGTGCTGGACGAAACCTTCGGCTTCCACGAAGTGATCGCCCAGACCGGCCGCTTTAAGGTCTACCGTACCGTCATGACGCGCCAGGCCAAAAAGTAATCTCCGCTCCAGCAGGCCGGATAAGCGCAAGCGCCATCCGGCTCCGCATGGCGCCTGCATCGGCCATTTTTGCAGCAATCAAGGCGTCGCGCGCACTTTTCTGTTGACGTAAAGCTGAAAACATCTAGAATGCGCCTCCGTGGTTACGATACTTTTACAGTATCGATGGTATGCGAAGGTGGCGGAATTGGTAGACGCGCTAGCTTCAGGTGTTAGTGTCCTTACGGATGTGGGGGTTCGAGTCCCCCCCCTCGCACCATAAATCACAATGATATTGCTCGCACTGGGCGAAGGTGGCGGAATTGGTAGACGCGCTAGCTTCAGGTGTTAGTGTCCTTACGGATGTGGGGGTTCGAGTCCCCCC